>JANNDW010000308.1:0-20953 GCA_031378125.1 Methylibium sp.
TCGGTGTCATCTCAATGCTCCGTGCCCAGGTACGCCGCGCGCACCGCGGGGCTGGCCTGCACCACATCAGGTGTTCCTTCGATCAGCTTGATGCCGAACTCCATCACCACCACGCGGTCCACCAGGCCCATCACCAGGTCCATGTCGTGCTCGACCAGCAGGATGCTCAAGCCTTCGCCACGCAGTTGGCGCAGCACCTCGGACAGGCCCTCTTTTTCTTTCAGGCGCAGGCCGGCGGCGGGTTCGTCCAGCAACAGCAGCATGGGGTCGGCGCACAGCGCGCGGGCAATTTCCATCAGCCGCTGCGGGCCCAGCGCCAGGTTGCCGGCCAGCTCGTGCGCAGACGCCTGCATGCCGATGCGGGTGAGTTGGCGCTCGGCTTCGCGCAGCAGGCCGCGCTCTTCGGCACGATCGAGACGGAGCATCGCCGCGGCCACGCCACGCCCACCGCGCAGGTGCGCTCCCAGCGCCACGTTTTCCAGCACCGTCATGCCCGGGATCATCTTCACATGCTGGAAGGTGCGCGACACGCCGCGCCGCGCGATCTGGCGCGACGGCAGGCCGTCGATGCGTTCGCCGCGCAGCCGTACCTCGCCGCGCGTGGTGGGCAGCACGCCGGTCACCAGGTTGAAGGTGGTGGACTTGCCGGCGCCATTGGGCCCGATCAGCCCGAGGATTTCACCCGAGTGCACCTGAAAACTCACGTCGCTCACTGCGATCAGGCCGCCGAATTCCTTGCGCACGGCCTGCACATCCAGCACCACCTCGCCCAGTGGCGGGCGGGTGCGTTCGGGCAGGGCGGGCGCGTCCGTCCAGTCGATCAAGCGCCGCTGCTGGGGCAGGCGCGCTTCGACAAACGCCCAGAGCCCGTCACGTGCGTACTGCAACACCAGCACCAGCAGGATGCCGAAGACGATGATCTCGTAGTTGCCGCTGCCGCCCAGCAACTTGGGCAGCCACACCTGCAGCTGGTCTTCCAGGATCTTGACGACCGCGGCGCCGGCCAGCGCACCCCACACATGGCCGACGCCGCCAATCACCGCCATGAACAAATACTCGATGCCCATCCTCAGGCCGAACGGCGACGGGTTCACGGTGCGCTGAAAGTGCGCGAACAGCCAGCCCGAGACGCTGGCCAGCAATGCCGCCAGCACGAAGGCCGTGACCTTGATGCGAAAGCTGTTGACGCCCATCGCCTCGGCCATCGTGCTGCCGCCCTTGACGGCGCGCAGCGCGCGGCCGGTGCGCGAGTCGAGCAGGTTGGTGGCGCCTATCGCGGCCAGCAGCACCAGCGCCCATAGCAGGTAGAAGAAGCTGCGCCCGGTGTTGAGCGTGATGCCGAAAAAGCCGATTGGCGGCACGCCCAGCAACCCGTCGTACTTGCCCAGTGCGTCGATATTGCCCAGCAGGTAGTACAGGCTCAGGCCCCAGGCGATGGTGGCCAGCGGCAGGTAGTGGCCCGACATGCGCAGCGTGATCCAGCCCAGCAACAACGCCGCGCAGAAGGTCAACGCCAACCCCGCCCACACGCTGAGCCACGGTGACACGTCGAAAGTCAGCGCCAGGTAGGCCGCCGTGTAGGCCCCGATCCCGACGAACGCCGCCTGCCCGAACGAGGTGAGCCCGGCAATGCCGGTCAGCAGCACCAGGCCGATGACCACCAGCGTGTACAGGCCGATGTAGTTGGCCTGCGTGATCCAGAACTCGGGCACCGGCAGCTGCGGCAGCAGGGCCAGCAGCACGGCGAAGGCGATCAAGAAGCGGCGGCGCATGTGGGTCAGGCGCAGGGCCGCCCCAAGCCGGACCGCGCCCCTTGGGGGCAGGAGTGAAACGACTGGGGGGCCATATTCATTCTTCTTCGTCGGCGTGCCCGTGCTGGAACGAGCGCCACAACAGCACCGGGATGATCAAGGTGAAGACGATGACCTCTTTGAACGCACTCGCCCAGAACGAGCCGAAGCTCTCCAGCAGCCCGACGAAAATCGCGCCCAGCGCGGCGGCCGGGTAACTCGCCAACCCGCCGAAGATCGCGGCGACGAATCCTTTCAGGCCGATCAGGAAACCCGAGTCGTAGAACATCGTCGTGGCCGGCCCGATCAGCAGGCCCGAGAGCGCGCCGATGAACGCGGCCAGGCCGAAGCTGAGCTTGCCCGCGTCCGAGGTCGAGATGCCCATCAACCGCGCACCGAGCCGGTTGACGGCGGTGGCGCGCAAGGCCTTGCCACGCAGCGTGCGCTCGAAGAACACAAACAGGCCCAGCATCAACACCACCGACAGCATGAAGATGATCAGCGTCTGCCCGGTCAGCATGAGCGGGCCCGCTTTGAATCGCGCGTCCCAGAAGCTCGGGTTGCGAAAGCCCTCGGCACCGAAGAACACCAGGCCCAGGCCGGTCAGCGCAAAGTGCGAACCGACCGACACGATCAGCAGCACCAGCACGCTTGCATCGGCCAGTTTCTCGTAGGCCAGCCGGTACAGCAGCGGGCCCAGCGGCGTGACGATGGCCAGCGTCAACAGGCTTTGCAGCAGGAGGGGCAGTTGGCGTGGCGCCGCCCACACGGTGATTGCCGCCACCACCAGCGGAAGCACGAGCGACTTGGCCGCTGCACGCGCCACGGCAGCCGCCGCAACGCCACGCTTGAGCGCTGCCGCCCCATCCAGCAGAGCCGCCAGCAATGCCATCACCAGCAGCAGCCACAGCGTGCCGGGCAGCTGGCCGGTCTGCAGCAGCGCCAAGGTCAGCGCCCCGTAGGCCACGAACTCGCCCTGCGGGATGAAGATCACCCGCGTCACCGCGAACACCAGCACCAGCGCCAACGCCAACAGCGCATAGATGGCGCCGTTGGTGACGCCGTCCAGCATCAGGATGCTGGCGATGGAGACATCCATTCGCTACTCGACCTTCCAGTCGGCGTTGACCACCTTCAACATCACGCCGGTTTCATTGGTGAAGCCCCAGTGGTCGTCCTTGGTCCAGTTCATCACGCCGTGTGAAAACACAGTGCGGCCCATGGTTTCCAGGCCCTCTTTGATCGCCGCGCGGAACTCCTTGGTGCCGGGCTTGGCCTTTTTCAGCGCCATCGGGATCACTTTTTCCAGCGCGATCACGGTGTCGTAGGCATGCCCGGCAAACTGGTTGCGCGAGCCCACACCGTAGGCTTTTTCGTACTTCTGAACAAAGTCCATGGCCAGCTTCTTGGACGGGTGGCTGTCGGGCAACTGCTCGGCAATCACCGCCGGGCCCGACACCACGAACGCGCCCTCCACGGCCTTGCCGCCCACCCGCGCCAGGTCGCGCGAAGCGGCGGCGTGCGTCTGGTAGATCTTGCCCTTGTAGCCGCGCTCGACCACGGCCATGTGCGGCATGGCCGCCCCGCTGCCCGAGGCGACGATCAACATCGCATCCGGGTTGGCGCTGCTCAGCTTGAGGGCCTGCGCGGTGACGCTGGTGTCGGCGCGCGCAAAGCGCTCGGCGGCCACCACCTTGATGCCGTCCTTGTCGGCCACGGCGGTGAAGTCTTTCAGCCAGCTTTCGCCGTACGCATCGGTGTAGCCCAGGAAGCCGACGGTCTTGACGCCGTTCTTCTTCATGTGCTCGACCATCGCATGCGCCATCACCACGGTGGACTGCGGCAGGCGGAAGGTCCAGGCGTCCTTGCCCGGCGGCAGCGCCACCGGCGAGAACGCCAGCTGCACCGTTTGCGACTCCATCGCCACGTCGGCCATTGCCGCGGCCACCGGCGTGGCGGCCGACCCCATGATGATGTCGACCTTGTCTTCGGTGACAAAGCGCTTGGCGTTCTGCACGCCCTTGGTCGGGTCGGTCGCGTCGTCCAGGATCACGACGTTGAGCTTTTCGCCAGCCACCGTTTGCGGCCACAGCGCGAAGTAATTTTTCATCGGAATGCCCAGTCCGGATGCCGGCCCGGTCAGCGGCAGGCTCACGCCGATGCTGATGTCGGCCTGCGCGAAGGGGGCGGCGAGCAGCGCGAACGCGGCAGCGGCAATCGGTTTCAGAACGGTCATGGGGTCGTCTCCTCGGGGTCGGTCAAAGAACGTGAAAGGACGGGTCTGCAAGGTCTAAGCGCACAGCAGCTTGATGTCGTCGGGCACGGGCATGGCGCGCAGCCGGTCGGGGTTGTCGGCGTCGCGCTTCACGAAGGCGCGCACTTCACGGCCTTCGCAGATCAGGTCTTCGGTGGCACCGCTGGTGCGGGTGACGCGGTGCACCTGCACGAAGACCTTGGCGCGCCATTCTTCAACGTGGGTGCTGATCGTGATGGTCTCGCCGTAGGTCACGGTCTTGAAGAATTTGGTGTTGATCTCCAGCAGCGGCGTGCCGACGATGCCGCGTGTTTTCACCAGCTCACGCCACGGCGGCAGGCCGCATTGCATGAAGAAGGACAGCGAGGCCGCGTCCATCCAGCGCGAGAAGTTCGGAAAGAACACGATGCCCGCCGGGTCGCAGTCGCCGAATTGAATGGCGACGCTGTGGGTGGTGGTGCGCGGCATGGTTGCCTCGATCCGGCTGAGTCGGTGGAAGAAGTGGGTTCAGCCGCGCTCTGGCAGCAACACACCGTCGCCACCCGCGTACAAGTGCTCCACCAGCGCGTCGCGGTGCTGCAGCACCATGCGCTGGTTGATCGAGCCCTTGTCGGTGATCTCGCCGCGGTCGATGCTGGGCGGGTCGACCAGCAGCAGCGCGCGCGCCACGCGGGTGGCGCTGCCGGTGCCGCTGCGGTGCAGGCTGTCGAGCAAGCGCTGGAAAAACGAGCTGACTTGCGGCGCCCCCAGCACCTCCAGCGTTGCCGCGCTCGCCGGCAGACCGGCCAGCCCGCGGCAGCGGTCCAGGCGCGGGAAAATCAGGATGCCGATCTGATTGCGGTTGATGCCCGCCACCACCACGTCCTGCACACAGGGGTCGCCGGCGGCGATGATCTTCGCGCGCAGCGGCCCGACCGACACGAAGGTGCCGGTGGCGAGCTTGAAGTCTTCGGCAATCCGGCCGTCGAACGCAAGGCCGAGTTCGGGGTGGTCCGAGGCGATCGGCTTGACGGCGTCGCCGCTGCAATAAAAACCTTCATCGTCGAACGACTCGGCCGTCTGCGCCGGGTTGCGCCAATAGCCGGGCGTGACGTTGTCGCCCCGGTAGCGCACCTCGGTCTTGCCGGCCACGTTGATCAGCTTGAGTTCCATGCCCGGCGCGGGCAGCCCGATGTGGCCGGACTTCACCTCGTGTGCGTTGGCGCAGATCGCGAACGGCGCGGTCTCGGTCATGCCCAGGCCCGTGAGCATGCGGATGCGCTCGCCGCAGGCCAACTCGGCCATGCGGTCGAGCTTGTCCCAAACCGGTTGCGACAACCCGGCGCCGGCAAAGAAGAACATGTTGACGCGGCTGAAGAAGGTCTCGCGCAGCGGCGCGTCGACCTCCAGTGCATTGGCGATTTCTTCAAAGCCCTTGGGCACGTTGAAGTACACCGTGGGCGCGATCTCGCGCAGGTTGCGCAGGGTTTCACCGATCAACTGCGGCGTGGGTTTGCCCTCGTCGATGTACAGCGTGCCGCCGTTGTAGATGATCAGCCCCACGTTGTGGTTGCCGCCGAAGGTGTGGTTCCACGGCAGCCAGTCCACCAGCACCGGCGGCGTTTGCCCCAGCGAGGGGAAGCACTGCAGGATCATTTGCTGGTTGCCGCACAGCATGCGCTGCGTGTTGATCACGCCCTTGGGCAGCTGGGTCGAGCCGGAGGTGAACAGGAACTTGACGATGGTGTCCGGTGAGACCTTGGCGTGCGCCTCATCAACCTGCACGGCGGCCCGGGTGGCCAGCAAGTCGTCGAAGCTCAGCGTGGCACGGCCGTCAATGCTGCCGTGGGTCAACACCACGGGTGTGTCGGCCGGCACCGCGGCCGTGATGGCCTTGCCGAAGCCCGAGGCGCTGGAGGCGAACACCAGCCCCGGGGTCAGCACGTCGAGGATGTGCTTGAGCTTGCCGTAGTCTTGCGACACGGTGGAATACGCCGCCGAGATCGGCGCGAACGGCACACCGGCCAACATCGCACCCAGGCTGAGCAGCAGGTGCTCCAGGTCGTTGTCGGACAGGATCGCCACCGGCCGTTCGGCCGACAGCCCGCGGTCCAGCAGCGCCTGGGCGATGCTGCGCGCACCGCTCAGCGCCTGCGCGTAGCTGATGCGGCGCCAGTCGCCGCCATGGACGCGCTTGGCGGCCAGCGTGCGCTCGGGCGCCACCTGGGCCCAGTGCAGCAGCCGGTCGGTCAGGCGATGGGGGTAGGGCGCCAGCGGCTCGGTCGAGCTGACCAGGGTGGCGCCATCGGGCCGCGCGGTGAACGTGGCCGCGAGCGAGCCGCCCAGCGGCAGCGCGCGGTAGCGCGGCGGGCTTGCGGCCACCGCGGCGCCCATCACTGCTTCTCCACCTTGCCGGCGCGCTTTTCCAGGAAAGCGCGCACCCGCAGCTTGGCCGCATCGTCGCCCTGCGCGATGGCCGCCATCAGCGACTCGACGAACAGCCCGTCGGGCTGCGACATGTCGGCAATTCGCGGCAGCGCCTGCATCACGCCAAAGTTCGACAAGGGCGCGTTGGTGGCGATCTTCTGCGCCAGCGCCATGGCTTTGGCCAGACCCTGACCGTCGGGCACGACGTACTGCGACAAGCCGCGCGCCAGACCTTCGTGGGCATCCAGCACGCGGCCGGTCAGCATCATGTCGGTCATGCAGGCCACGCCTGCCAGCCGTGGCACACGCGCCGAGCCGCCGCCGCCGACGAAGATGCCGCGCTGGCCTTCGGGCAGGCCGTAATAGGTGCTGGCCTCGGCCACGCGAATATGCGCGCTGGCCGCGATTTCCAGGCCGCCGCCGACCACCGCGCCGTGCAGCACCGCCACCACCGGCACGCGGCCGAACTGGATCGCGTCCATCGCCGCATGCCAGGTGCGCGAATGCAGCACACCTTCGGCGACGCTGCGCTCGGACAGCTCGGACAGGTCCAGCCCGGCGCAAAAATGTTGGCCCGCGCCGCTCAGTACCGCCGCGCCCACGCCGGCCGGCAGGTTGATGAAGGCGGAGTGCAGTTGTGCGATCAGCGCGTCGTTGATCGCATTGCGCTTGGCAGGGCGGTTCAGGCGCACATGCGCGACGGCGCCTTGCACGTCCAGCGTCAGCAGCGAATCAGCCGCGATGGGCCCAGAAAGAGGAGTCGTCACATGTCACCCGGAAGCGCCAAAACAGTTTTAATGATTAACCAATAGATCGGGCCATGCGACAGTAAAAACCCTGATGCAGTGTCGCCGGTAAGTGATTAAATTGCTTAACTAAATTGCAGGAGACACCATGACGCTGGACCGACCCGTTTCGGCATTCGCCAGGAGCGCGGCTTTCGCGACTGGCCGGGCTTGGGGCGCTGCTTGCACGGCGGCTTTCGCCGCCGTGGTGGCCGGTGCCCTGACCGCTTGCGGCAGCAGCCCCCTGCGGCCGGTCGCGCAAGCCCAAACACCCGCTCCGGCGCTGCCCAGCCTGGGCTGCCCCGACCTGACCACGCCCAATCTCGCGCTGCCGGGCCTGAAGGTCAGCGCCGCCGAGCTGGTGCCGGTGGGCAGCGTCACGCCGCAAGGCGCCGTGCTGCCGCTGCCCGCGCATTGCAAAGTCGTGGGCGCTCTGAACGAGCGCACCAGCACGGCGGACGGCAAGCCCTATGCCATCGGCTTCGAGCTGCGCCTGCCGCTGGACTGGAACGGCCGCTTCTTCTTTCAGGGCGGCGGTGGCAACGACGGCGTTATCCGCGAGGCGTATGGCAACCTGTTCTTCGGCCAAGGGGGTGCGCCGGTCTACGCGTTGAATCAAGGCTATGCGGTCGTCAGCACCGACGCCGGCCACAAGGCCGAGGCGGCGCCCATTGTCGGCGGCGCACTGTTCGGGCTCGATCCGCAGGCCCGGCTGGACTATGGCTACAACGCGGTCGGCGTGGTCACGCAAACCGCCAAGGGCATCGTCGCGCGCTTTTACGGCAGGCAAGCCGACCGCTCGTATTTCGTCGGCTGCTCCAACGGCGGCCGCCAGGCCATGGTGGCGGCCACCCGCTTTGCCGACCAGTTCGACGGCATCGTC
This sequence comes from Methylibium sp., assembly GCA_031378125.1. GTDB lineage: Bacteria > Pseudomonadota > Gammaproteobacteria > Burkholderiales > Burkholderiaceae_C > LGRD01. Next base: position 8,119 of record JANNDW010000308.1, read on the forward strand.
GCCGGCAATCCCGGCTTCAACCTGCCCAAGGCGGCGCTGCAGCACGCCTGGGACAACCAGGCGTTCGCTTCCGTCGCGCCCAAGACGGCAGACGGCAAACCGATCATCTCGCAGGCCTTCAGCCCGGCCGACATGGCGCTGGTGGCGGCCAAGGTGGTCGAGCAGTGCGACGGGCTGGACGGCGTGGCCGACGGCATGGTGAACAACGCGCCCGCCTGCAAGGCCGCGTTCAAACTGGCCGACCTTGGCTGCCAGGCCGGCAAGGCACCCGATTGCCTGAGCACCGCGCAGGTCAGCTCGCTGCAAAAGGTATTCGACGGTCCGCGCAACAGCAAGGGCGAGGCGCTCTATTCCGACTGGCCTTTCGACGCCGGCCTGGCCTCGTTCGGCTGGCGCATCTGGAAGCTGGGCACCGCGCCCGCCGAGGTGCCCAACTCCATCATCGGGACGATGGGCGGCGCCTCGCTGCCCTACATTTTCAGCACGCCGCCGGTGCCGCTGACGGGTGCCGGCACGACGGTGATCGACTACCTGCTGGGCTACAACTTCGATACCGACGCGCCCAAGGTCTTCGGCACCGGCGGTGCGTTCGCCACATCGCCGATGGGCTTCATGACACCGCCCAACCCGACCGATCTGGCGGCCTTCAAGCGCAAGGGCGGCAAGATGATCGTCATCCACGGCAGCAGCGACCCGGTGTTCTCGGTCAACGACACGATCCGCTGGTACGACAGCTTGCGCGCCGTAGACGCCAAAGCGGCCGAGACGGCGCGGCTCTTCACCGTGCCGGGCATGACGCACTGCGCCGGTGGGCCGGCGACCGACCGTTTCGACCATCTCGGTGCGATCGTCGCCTGGGTCGAAAAAGGCCAGGCGCCGGAGCGCATCGAAGCCTCGACGCGCGCCAACAATGCCGACGCGAAGGCCTGGCCCAACCGCACCCGGCCGCTGTGCGCGTACCCGTTGATGGCGCGCTACAAAGGGAGCGGGGACATCGAACAATCGGCCAGCTTCGTCTGCGAGCAGGCCCGCTGAACCCGCCGCCATGAACACCGCCGATCTGATCGCCATCGACACCCACACCCATGCCGAGGTGTCGTGCTGGAACCCGTTCGACAACTACGGCGAAGAGTACGACCGCGCCGCCGACAAGTACTTCGGCTCGAACCGTCGGCCGACGATCGAAGAAACCGTTCGCTACTACCGCGAGCTGAAGATCGGCCTGGTGATGTTCACGGTCGACAGCGAAACCCAGCTCGGCCGCCGCCGCATCCCCAACGAAGAGATCGCCGAGGCCGCGCAGAAAAACGCCGACATCATGATCTGCTTCGCCAGCATCGACCCGCACAAGGGAAAAATGGGCGCACGCGAGGCCCGCGAGCTGATTGCCGAGCATGGCGTGAAGGGCTTCAAGTTCCACCCCACGGTGCAGGGCTTCATGCCGTACGACCGCATGGCCTGGCCGCTCTACGAAGTGATTGCCGAACACAAGCTGCCGGCCATCTTTCACAGCGGCCACTCGGGCATCGGCAGCGGCATGCGTTGCGGCGGCGGTTTGCGGCTGCAGAACAGCAACCCGATGCATCTGGAAGACGTGGCGATCGCTTTCCCCGACATCCAAATCGTCATCGCCCACCCCAGCTGGCCGTGGCAGGACGAGGCTCTGAGCCTGGCGCTGCACAAGCCCAATGTGTGGATCGACCTGTCGGGCTGGAGCCCCAAGTACTTTCCGCCCCAGCTCATCCAGTACGCCAACACGCTGCTGAAAGACCGCATGCTGTTCGGCAGCGACTACCCGCTGATCACGCCCGAGCGCTGGATGAAGGACTTTGACGAAGCCGGCTTCAAGGACAAGGTCAAGCCGCTGATCCTGAAGGACAACGCGATACGCTTGCTCGGCCTGGGGGCGCCTGCCGCCGCGTGATGCGGCGTTACCCGGTCACCGGTTCCGCAAACGCTGCCTGCGCAAGCGCATCGCCATAAAAGCGCCGGCACAATTCGCGCCGCTGCTGGTTTTGCGTCAGACCCGGGGCAAGCGATGAGAGGGCGATTTGCTGGGCGGTCTCGAACATCTGCAACGCCATCAACGCGTGATCCGATCCGCTCATCAACGCGTAGCGCGCCCGCAGCACGGCTTCGATCTCGGCGCAGGTGTCATTCATCCTCGGCCTCACTCAGAAGTGGAGCCAGGCCCAGCCGCGCAACCCAGTCATCCAGATAGACCCGGTCCAACGGCGTCTCGAGCAGCAACTTGATATCGCGGCGCTGTCCAGGCGTGGGCACACCTCGCGCAGAGCAAGCAATTCCGGGGTTGACGACATGCCGGCTACTCTCCGCTTGGTTGGCTTGTGGTGGTCGGCATGCTCAGCTTGCGGGCCGGGCGCTGCGCCCGCGCTTCGGGCCTGGGCTCGCGCGCATCATCTTGGCACGATGTGCGCGCCGGTCAATTGCTCCTGCGCCTCCACCAGCGACGGCACGAACTTCTTGCCGTGGCCCAGCGCGCTGGCCAGCACCAGCGACTGGTGCACTGCCTCGCCCACGATGGCCGGCGCGTTCAGGCTTTCGGCCAGGTGGGTGTAGTAGCGCAGGTCCTTGCGCGCGTTGTCGAGTTCGAACTTGAGCCCGCCCATGTCGCCTTGCAAGGTCTTGGCCATCATCTGGAAGATGCCCGAGTTGACGGCGCCGGCCGACACCAGCTCGACCAGCTTTGCCAAGTCCACGCCCGCGCGCTGGCCCACCGCAAAGGCCTCGGCGGTGGCGGTGCAGATGGCCTGGGCGATGAAGTTGTTGAGCAGCTTGATGGTGTGCCCGGCGCCCGGGCCGCCGACATGAAAAACGTTCTCGGCAAAACACTTCAACACCGGCTCCAGCTGCGCAAAGGTCTCGGCCGTGGCGCCCACCATCACGTTCAGTTTGCCCAGCTCGGCCTCCACCGGCGTGCGCGCCAGCGGCGCATCGACAAAGCTCACACCCGCGGCCGCGCACTGCTCGCGCAGGCGGGTGGTCGAGTCGGGCTCGCTGGTGGAGCAGTCGACGATCAGCAATCCCTTGTGCGCGCCGGCGAGCAGGCCCTGCGGCGCGGTCACCGCGGCTTCCACCTGCGGCGAGCCGGTGACGCACAGGAACACGATGTCCGCGCTGCGGGCCAGCGCCGCGGGTGATGCGGCTTCGGTCGCGCCGGCCGCCAGCAGGTCGGCCACGCGCTCGCGGTTGCGATGCACCGAGAGCGCCAGCGCATGCCCACTGGCCAACAGGTTCCGGGCCATGCCGTGGCCCATCAATCCCGAGGCGCCGATGAATCCGATTTTTTGCATGTCAGTCTCCGGTGGTGTGATTGCGATCCGCCGCCCCGGCGCACAAGCTGTGCCGGGTGGCAGGCCGCCCAGCATGCCAGACACGGCGCCTGCCGGGGTGCGCGGGTTTCAGCGCATCGGCATCAACGCGCAGGTTCGGCGCGGGCTCCGGCGCCGGCCGAGTCAAGCGCCTTCTGCAGCCTGGACTGCTGCTCGAACTCTTGCCGCTTGCCCGCCAGGTACTCGGACCGGTCCACCTCGTGCAGTTGGGCGGGAAAGCGTTCGGTGAGATCGAACCAGCGCGCGAGATCGTTTTCGAACCGGCGCGCTGGAGGCAGGCCCAAGCCTTCGAGGTAAGCCTGGATCGCAAAGTAGTAGCGCACGGCATTGCGCTCGACGATGCCGCGCCGGCCCCGCACATACTCGGGCTTGCCGTCCTGCCCTGTGCCGGCGAGCGTGAAGCCGACCTTGTCGCGGCCCAGGGTGGCCAGGTAGCTGTTCATCGCCAGGCGACTCAAGGTGGAGGAGTGGTAGGCGTAGCTGAAACTCACGAAGCTGCCCTGCGGGACGGGGATGGCCGCCAGCGTGATGCGGTAGTCGCTCGTGCCCAGGGGGCCGGTGGCCGCACTCAAGGCAAGGTCCAGAGGGCCGCTGTCCGATGCGCGGAAAGCAAAGCGCAGCGGGAAGGCTTGGTCGGGGCGTTCAAAGACCTTGCGTCCGCTGTAGAGCGTGAGCCAGTCCTGGCCGGCGCTGCGCTCGTGCGTGCAAGCCTTGATGTTCAGATGCAGCAGCACGACCTGGCACCAGTCGCGCGGGACGCTCAAGCGCGCCGCCAGCGTGTCGAACGGCTGCGCCAGCACGGCATGAACCTCGCCGCGCGTTTGCTCGCCGGTCTCGACGGATGTCACGAGCACGGGTACGCCGAGCGGGCTGGCCTCGAGTTGCGCGCGCACGGCCGCATAGCGCTTGGCCAGCGCCGCGGCGGTGTTCTCCTGCGCCATCAAGGGAGGGTTCAGCAGACCGAGGCCCACCACGGCCAAGGCGCGCAGCACGTCCCGACACCACGCTTGACCTGGGCGTTGCACCTGCCCGCTCCTGTCAGCGTTTGCGGAACACGAGCACATGCTGCCAAGGCAGGATGCCCGCGGTGCGCTCCCACACCAGCGGGTGCACCGCGGCCTCGGCGCGCACTTGCGCCTCGCTCATCTTGTGCAGCGGCTTGATCGGAACCCGGGCGTCCTCGGCGCGGTACTCGACGAACACCAGTTGCCCGCCCGGCTTGAGCGCGTGGAGGATGCTGCCCAGCACTTCATGCGGAAATTCCAGTTCGTGATAGACGTCGACCATGATGGCCAGGTCCACCGACGCGGCGGGCAGCTTCACGTCGTCGACGGCGCCCAGCACCGGGCGGATGTTGGCCAGGCCCGGCTGCCGGGCCAGCGCCGCCAGCATGCGCACCATCTCGGGTTGAACGTCGACCGCGTAGACCTTGCCGGCGTTGCCCACCAGGCCTGCCATGCGGCGCGAGAAGTAGCCCGTGCCCGCGCCGATGTCGGCCACCACCATGCCCGGCTTCAGGCCCAGCGCCTTGACCAGGAGGTCGGTGCGTTCCTCTTTCTCGCGCTCCTCGCGTTCCAGCCAGGCCGCTCCCTGCCAGCCCATCACCGCCGCGATCTCGCGGCCCATGTAACGCTTGCCGATGCCGTCCGCGCTGGGGGGCGCCTTGTCATAGGCCGGTTTGTCAGTCGTCGATGTCTGCGCCCATGAGAACGATGCACCCCACCCGGGGCTCAGGCCCAGGCACATGGCCAGCGCCAGGCGCAACAACAGCGGGTGCCCGGAAGGCTTGAGCATGGGATTTCCTTGACAGTCTGGCGTGGCAAAGGCGGTAGGCTACTCTTGATCAACGGCCCATCGCCACCCAGCCGGAGACTTGCATTGAAGCTGCTCGCTGTCGCCTGCGTTGCCACGTGTCTTGTCGCCGCTGTTCAACACGGCGCGCAGGCCATCGAGGAACGGCGCGGCTCAGAGGGCAAGGTCGGCGCCGGTATCGAAAACTGCGTCAGCCGCGACTGGATTCATATCGGAAGCCAGGACCAGAGCGCCATCCTCGACGCCGCCGATCACCGCCTGGTGCGGGCCGAGATGATCCGGCGCTACCCGGTGATCGAGACCGATGGCTTCCCATCCACCCGAACGATTCTTTGGCAGAAGCCGACCGGCGAGTTGCTCTACATCGCCGTGCTCGACCACCCGGCCAAGCCCGGCCAGGCCTGCTTCACCGCGACGTTCTCGGCGCACAAGTTCGATCTGAGCTTGTGGCTGCGCGGGAAGTACCTGGTGCCGGACGCGCCAGCCAAGTAGGCTGGCAGGCGCACCTCGGGCGGCTTGCTCGATGCCGGCGCAGCCGATCTCGCCCACGATGCCCGTCCTTGCGCGACGAGGCGCACGGGGGTTCGCGAGCGTCCAATCCAGGTAGAGTGCGCCCGGGGGTGGCTGCCTGAACTGCGGACCCTTGGCGGCCTCGGCGGGAGCGCTTCGAATGGTGATGAAGACAGATGCGTTGATGTTGGCCGGCTTGGGCGTGCTGGCCGCCTGCGGTGGCGGCGGCAACCCCGGTGGCAGTGGAGGCAGCGGCCTGTTGCCCCCACTGGACGCCACCTACCGCGCCAGCGGCAAGGCCGCGGCGGGCGAGGTGTTCGTGCACCTGTTCGAGTGGCGCTGGGCCGACATCGCGCGCGAGTGCGAGCAGTTCCTCGGGCCCAAGGGCTACGCCGCGGTGCAGATCTCACCGCCTGCCGAACACGCCGTGATCACCAGTGGCGTTTCCAGCGGCGTCACCCACCCGTGGTGGCAGCGCTACCAGCCGGTCAGCTACAAGCTCGATGCGTCGCGCTCGGGCACGCTCGCCGAATTGCGCGACATGGCGGGCCGCTGCAACGCGGCCGGCGTGAAGATCTATGCCGACGTGGTGGTCAACCACATGACGGCCGGCGGCGCGGCGAACGCGGCGGGCAGCGCCGGCAGCCCGTACAGCAAGTACGGCTATCCGGCCGTGCCGTGGAGCGCGGCCGATTTTCACTCGAACTGCGGTATCACCAACTACACCGATGCCGCCAACGTGCAGCTGTGTGAACTGGTCGGCCTGGCCGATCTGAGGACCGAGGACGATGCGGTGCGCAAGCGCATCGCCGACTATCTGATTGCGCTGAACGCCGAGGGCGTGGCGGGCTTTCGCATCGACGCGGCCAAGCACATGCAGCCGCGCGACATCGATGCCATCGTCGCGCGCGTCAACGCGGCGGCCAGCGCCGCCGGCCGTGCCAGGCCCTACTACTTTTTGGAGGTGATCAACAACGGCGGCGAGGCCGTGACCGCGCAGCAGTATTTCGGCGTGGGCCACGGCTCCGGTGGCGATGCCGATGTGACCGATTTCCAGTACGGCTACCGCGTCACCGATGCTTTTGCCGGCCGCAATGCGGCGACGCTCGCATCGCTGCAGACGCTTGCCAACGGTTTGCTGCCCGCCGACAAGAGCGTGGTCTTCGTCGACAACCACGACAACCAGCGTGGCGACAACCTGTACTACGCGTCCTCGGTCGGCGCCGTGCCGGTGTATGAGATGGCCACGATTTTCATGCTCGCGCACCCGCAAGGCGCGCCCAGCGTGATGTCGAGCTACGGCTTCGACCGCGCATCGGCCGCCGGGCGCGACGCCGGGCCGCCGTCGGCCGCGGGCGGCGTGACGCAGTCCAGCTTCGACCTTGCCGGCAACTCGCGCTGCACCGCCACGCTGGGCAGCGCCCAGGCCGGCAGCTGGATCTGCGAGCACCGGCGTGATGCGATCGCCAACATGGTGGCGTTTCGCAAGGCCACCGCCGGCGCCGCGCTGGTGGGCTTCCAGACGATCAATGCCGACAACAACCGCATTGCATTCGCGCGCGACGGCAAGGGTTTCGTGGCCCTCAGCCGCGGCCTGGCCGCCAGCTTCAATGCGGTGACGACCTTGCCCGACGGCAGCTACTGCAACGTCGCGCTGCACCGCTACACGGCGGCCAGCGGCGCGACCGCGGCCAGTTGCTCCGGCACGCCGATCGGCGTGGTGGCGGGTGCCGCTGTGATCAGCCTGCCGGCCAACGGCGCGGTGGTGCTGCACATCGGCGCAAAACTTTGATGCCCGTGAGGCGTGCTTTGAGGTGAACCCGCGATGAAAACATTCGGCAAAAAGGCGGATGGCCTGCGGCTCGAGCGCATGCGGGCATCCCCGCTGTGGGCCGGCGAGAAGTTTCGCAACATCCATCCGGTGCAGCCCGGTTTGCGCGACCCCAGCGCAGCACGGCCGACCTTGAGCGAGTTTCTGTGCGGCGGCGCGCGGCGTGTGCCGACCGGCCCGCTGCCGTCGGTGAACCCGCTGCGGGCGTGGTCCAGGCCGGCCGACACCGGGCTGCGCGCGACCTGGCTGGGCCATTCGACCGTGTTGATCGAAATCGACGGTCTGCGCGTGCTGACCGACCCGGTCTGGGGAGCGCGCGCGTCGCCGTCACGGCTGGCCGGCCCGAAGCGCTTCCAGCCCGTGCCGGTGGCCTTGCGTGCGCTGCCGCCGATCGACCTGGTGCTGGTCTCGCACGACCACTACGACCACCTGGACTACCCGACGATCCGCGAGCTGGCCAGGCGCGACGTGCCCTTTGTCACCTCGCTCGGCGTCGGCGCGCATCTGGAGGCCTGGGGCGTGCGGCACGAGCGCATCACCGAACTCGACTGGTGGGAGTCGCACACGCTGCAAAGCGTCGAGCGGAAGGCGGAATTGACGGTGACCGCCGCGCCGTCGCAGCACTTCAGCGGGCGTGGGTTGAAGGACCGCAACGCCACGCTGTGGTCGTCGCTGGTGATTCGTTCGGAGTGGCATTCGGTGTTTTTCAGCGGCGACACCGGGCTGACGACCGAGTACGCCAGCCTCGGCCAGCGCCTCGGCCCGTTCGACCTGGTGATGCTGGAGGTGGGCGCGTTTCACCCGTCGTGGGGCGACATCCACCTCGGCCCCGAGAACGCGCTGAAGGCGCTGGACCTGCTGGGAGGCGGCACTTTCCTGCCGGTGCACTGGGGCACATTCAGCCTGGCGCTGCACGAGTGGGATCAGCCGGCCGAGACGCTGCTGGCCCTCGGGCCCGAGCAAGGCGCGCGCTTGCTGATGCCGCGCCTGGGTGAAGCGGTTGAGCCGGCTCAGGTGGAAGGAATCACGCCGTGGTGGCGTGGTGTCGACGCGCCGGGTCGCAGCGCAGCGCCAACCGCGCCGCCTGCCATGACGCTGCCGAAGTCGATGCCGTGGCCGATCGATTGAACGGCGGCGCCTTCAGCCTCTCACCGCGGGCGCCTTGGTCACCCGGGTCTTGCCGCCGGTGGTGACCAGGATCACCGGATCGCCCGGGCTCATGATCTCTTCACCCTTGCCCTGAACCAGCGCGCGCCGCTCGCCGTTCTTGAGCTGGAGCAGGTACTCGACCGCGTCTTCACGCGTGGCAGTGCGCTCGATGGCGTTGCCGATCACCGAGCCGACGATGGCCACCAGCACGCCCACCACCGCGGCTTCGCGCCGACCGCCCACCGACGAGCCGGAAATGCCGCCGACCACGCCGCCGGCGGCCGCGCCCACGCCGCTCTGGTTGCCGTCGATGGTCACGGTGCGCACCGACAGCACGGTCGCATCCTGAATTTGCGACATCCGTTGGGCGTCGCCCTTTTGAACAATGTCGGGGTTGGTGGTGGTGCAGCCGGTCAACGCCAGCGCGGCCAAGGCAATGAGAATTGATTTCATGTTGGTTTCTCCTTGATGGCCCCCGGAAAGGGGCGTCGTCGCTTTGGGGCGGCCCGGCGCCGGCTTCATACCAGCAGGCGGCTGTGCCGCGGCACACTGGCCAGCAGGAACTCCATCTGGTCGGCCAGGATGCGCCGGCCGCGCAGGATCATGTCCTCGTGCAGCGTCGGGATGTAGGGCAGGTACAGCAGCGACATGCGCGCTTCTTCAGGCAGGCGGTTGCCCTTGTGGCCGTTGCAGGTGCGGCAGGCGGTGATGCAATTCATCCAGCTGTCCAGCCCGCCGCGCGAGGTGGGAACAACGTGCTCGCGGGTCAGTTCGTCGAAATGAAATCGGTGGCCGCAGTAGGCGCACACCTGCCGGTCGCGGGCGAACAGTTTGATGTTGCTCAGGGCCGGCGTCTGGCGCCAGGCCCGGCTGGGCACCGAGCCGCGCACCGCGATGATGGGGTGCACCTCGATGCGCGACTGCAAGCCGGTGCGGCGTTGCGTGCCGCCGCGCAACACAAAGAACGTGTCTCCCAGCGTCCAGGCCACGCCTTCGCAGGCGTAGATCACCGCAGCCTCCCGGGCTGAAATCCACGCCTGAGGGCGTCCGGACACGTCGAGTTGAAGAACTTCCATGATGCGTCGAGAGTATCGCATCAGCGCAGGCTCACTCCAGCGCGTGGGGGAATGCGCGGAGCGGCCGTTTGGCCATCAACGCTGCACATCAACGCGGCGCATCAACGCAGCGTATCAACGCGGATAGAGCCCCCGCTCACGCGCCATCAGCCGGGTCAGGCCGAGCAGCGCGCCGATGTTGGGCATGGGCACGCCGAATCGGTTGCCGATCTCGTGCACGGCGCTCACCAGCGCGTCAAGTTCGAGTGCGCGGCCCGCCAAGCTGTCCTGCAGCATCGAGGTCTTGAAGGCGCCCAGTTGGCGTGTCAGCGCCATGCGCTCTTCGCCCGATTCATGGATGGGGCAGCCGAGCTGCGCACCCACCTGCGCAGCCTCGGCCATGGTGCGCAAAATGAAGTCGCGCACCAACCCATCGTCGAGCATGCCGGCCGTGGTGGCGCCGGTCAGCGCCGACACCGGGTTCATCGTCATGTTGCCCCACAGCTTGTACCAGACGTCCTTGCGGATGTCGTTGCTCGGCTCCGTCTTGAAGCCGGCCTCGGCCAGCGCCGAGCAGACCTCGTCAACGCGCGCCGACCGTCCGCCCGCGGGTTCGCCGACGATCAGCCTGTCTCCAAAACCATGCTGCACGACACCGGGTTCGGGGCTGGAGCAGGTCAGGTGCACCACACAACCGAGCACACACTCCAGCGGCAGGCTAACCTGGATGCGTCCGTCGGGGTCGATGCTGGCGATGCGTTGGTCGGCGGGGGCCAGCCGGGCGGAGGTCGGCAGGGTCTGCAAAAACCACCAGGGCACGCCATTCATCGCCGGCATCACCACCGTGTGCGCACCCCGCAGCGGTTGCAGGGTCTGCGCCACGCCGGCCAGCGTCGTGCCCTTGACGGCGAGCACCACCAGGTCTTGTTCGCCCAGCACTTGGGCCTTGTCGCTGACACGGATGCGCGCAACGGTCTCCTGGCCCGCCATGCGCAGCCGCAAGCCGCGGTCGCGCACCGCGGCCAAGGTGGCGCCGCGTGCGAGCGCGCTCACGTCCTGTCCGGCCCGTGCCAGACGGGCTGCGATCAGCCCGCCCACGGCTCCCACGCCCACCACCGCGATCTTCATGGCAAGACTCCGTTGCCCAACCCAAAGTGGGTGCAACGCCGAATGGTAAGGCGCCGGCATGGAGGGGCAGCAATTGCGGGTAAACCCTCAACTTTGCAGCACCCGCGCCAATTTGTAGAGACAAAAGCCTACAAAAAGCTGGGCGAAATCACCGTCCTCGGGCGGTGGCAACCGCGGTTTTATGCAAAATAGAACGATCGTTCGATTTCACCGAATCTGCCGTGTCCGACATTCCCGTCTCCGCAATCCCCCGCGAAAATGCGCTCCACCCCCGCTCGTTGATGAAGGGCCAGCAGACCCGCGCGACGATCCTGGAGGCCGCGCTGGGACTGGCGTCGCAGATGGGGCTGGAGGGCTTGTCCATCGGCGCGCTGGCCGAAGTGACCCAGATGAGCAAGTCGGGTGTGTTTGCTCACTTTGGTTCGCGCGAGGAGTTGCAGATTTGCGTGGTGCGCGAGTACCACGCCAAGTTCGAGGAAGAGGTGTTTTTCCCGGCTCTGCTCGAAACGCGCGGCCTGCCGCGCTTGAGGGCGCTGTTCGACCGCTGGGTGCGGCGCGTTTCCGTCGAGGTCGACTCGGGCTGCATCTACATCAGCGGCGCGGTGGAGTTCGACGACCGGCCGGGCCCCGTGCGCGACGCGTTGGTCACCATGGTGCTGACCTGGCAACACACGCTGGAGCGCGCCATCCGCATCGCCGTCGAAGAAGGCCACCTGCGCGCCGACACCGATCCGCAGCAGGTGCTGTTCGAGGTGCACGGGCTCATTCTGGCGCTCCACCATGACGCCCGTTTCCTGCGCAACGCCGGCGCCGCGGCGCGCGCCCGCGCCGCGTTCGAGCGGGTGCTGGGCCACTCCACCACCGCCGCCCATGCCGCCCCGGCTGAACCCGATTCCCAGCGGGCTGCGCGCAAGCGCAAGGCCCTGCCTGCCGCCTAGTAGGCCATTTCACAAATACGGCCTCGTTTGCCTGCTTCACCGCCGATTCACCTTCAGGAGGTTTCAAACATGCCCCAGTACACGCCGCCGTTGCGCGACATGCAGTTCGTGATGCACGAACTGCTCAATGTCGTCGATGAACTCAAGCAGCTGCCGCGGCACGCGGACATCGACGCCGACACGATCAACGCCGTGCTTGAAGAAGGCGGCAAATTCGCGTCGCAGGTGTTGGCGCCGTTGAACCAGAGCGGCGACGCGGAGGGCTGCACGCTGGACAAGACCACCCACGAGGTCAAGGCCCCGAAAGGCTTCAAACAAGCCTATGCGCAGTATGTCGAAGGCGGCTGGCCCGCGCTCAGCTGCGACCCCGCGTTCGGCGGCCAGGGCTTGCCGCATGTGGTGAGCCAGTGCTTCTTCGAGATGATGAATTCGTCGAACCAGGCCTGGACCATGTACCCCGGCTTGTCGCACGGTGCGTACGAGTGCCTGCACACGCACGGCTCGGACGAGCAAAAGGCGATGTACCTGCACAAGCTGACCAGCGGCCAGTGGACCGGCACGATGTGCCTGACCGAGTCGCATTGCGGCACCGACCTGGGGCTGCTGCGGACCAAGGCGGAACCGCAGGCCGACGGAAGCTACAAACTCACCGGCGCCAAGATCTTCATCTCGGCCGGCGAGCACGACCTGGCCGAGAACATCATTCACCTGGTGCTCGCGCGCCTGCCCGAGGCGCCGGCCGGCTCCAAGGGTATTTCGCTGTTCGTGGTTCCAAAGTACCTGGTCAATGCCGACGGCGGCCTGGGCGCGCGCAACGCCATCTTCTGCGGCGGGCTCGAACACAAGATGGGCATCCATGGCAACGCCACCGCGCAGATCGTGCTCGACGGCGCCGCCGGCACGCTGGTGGGCCAACCCAACAAGGGCCTGGCGGCGATGTTCGTGATGATGAACGCGGCGCGCCTGGGCGTGGGCATGCAGTCGCTGGGGCTGACCGAAGTGGCCTACCAGAACGCCGCCGCGTACGCCAAGGACCGCATCCAGATGCGTTCGCTCTCC
>JANNDW010000333.1:0-4511 GCA_031378125.1 Methylibium sp.
GAACAGGCGGAACTTGTAGGTGCCGCTCAACTTGCCGAACGCGATGACCGAGCCGCTGAACGTGACGGCGCCGATCGCCGCGCCCAGGAACAGTTCGAGCCGGTTGCCAGTGGGAATGGGCGCGCCCTTGGCGGTGATGCCGAAGGCCGACGGTTCGGCCACCGCGGCCACGGCGATGAACACCGCCGACATGCCGATCATGCTGTGGAAGAACGCCACCAGCTCGGGCATCTTGGTCATCTCGACCGTCTTGGCGCGCCAGGCACCGTAGCTGCCGCCGGCCACCAGGCCGACCAGCACGAAGGCCATGCCGGCAGCGCCGCCCTGGCCCACCTGGCCGGACAGCTTCACGATCAGCGCGGCCGTCGTCAGCACGGCGATGGTCATGCCGGTCATGCCGAAGACATTGCCGCGGATCGACGTGGTGGGGTGTGACAGGCCCTTGAGCGCCTGGATGAAGCAGACGCTGGCGACCAGGTACAGCAACGTGACGAGGTTCAGGCTCATCACTTCTTCCCTTCGATGGCTTTGGCCGGGCGGTCCTTTTTCTTGAACATCTCCAGCATGCGCTTGGTGACCAAAAAGCCGCCGAAGATGTTCACCGCGGCCAGCGCCACGGCCAGCACGCCCATGGTCTTGCCCAGCGTGGTTTCGGTCAGCGCGGCGGCCAGCATGGCGCCGACGATCACGATGGCCGAAATCGCGTTGGTCACCGCCATCAGCGGCGTGTGCAGTGCGGGGGTGACGGTCCACACCACGTGGTAGCCCACGTAGATGGCCAGCACGAAGATGATGAGGTTGGTGATGGTGGGAGACAGGATGTCCATGGTCTTGGTCCTTGTTGCTTCTTACTTGCGCTTGACGTCGCCACCCTGCGTCATCAGGCAGGCCACGACGATGTCGTCGTCCATCGGCACGTTGAACGCGCCTTCCTTGGTGATGACGAGCTTGAGGAAGTCGAGCACGTTGCGCGCGTACAGCGCCGACGAATCGGCCGCCACCCGAGCCGGCAAATTGGTCTCGCCGACGATCGTGACGCCGTGCTTGACCACCGTCTTGTCGGCCTCGCTCAGCGGGCAATTGCCGCCCATCACGTTGCCATTCGCGTCGGCTCCTTTGCCGGCCGCGATGTCGACGATCACCGAGCCCGGCTTCATGGCCTTGACCATGTCTTCGGTCACCAGCACCGGCGCGGCGCGGCCGGGGATCAACGCGGTGGAGATCACGATGTCGGCCGCGGCGACGCGTTTGGCCACCTCGACCTTTTGCCGGTCCAGCCAGCTCTGCGGCATGGGCCGCGCGTAGCCGCCCACGCCTTCGGCGGCCTCTTTCTCCTCCGGCGTCTCGTAAGGCACGTCGATGAACTTGCCGCCCAGCGATTCGACCTGCTCTTTCACCGACGGACGCACGTCGCTGGCTTCGATCACCGCGCCCAACCGCTTGGCGGTGGCAATGGCCTGCAGGCCGGCCACGCCCACGCCCAGGATGACGACGCGCGCCGCCTTGACCGTGCCGGCGGCCGTCATCAGCATCGGGAAGAAGCGCTGGTATTTATCGGCCGCGATCATCACCGCCTTGTAGCCGGCGATGTTGGCCTGCGAGCTCAGCACGTCCATGCTTTGGGCGCGGGTGGTGCGGGGTGCGGCCTCTAGGGCAAAGCTGGTCAGGCCGGCGCCGGCCAATCCTTGCAGGCCGTCCTTGTCGAACGGGTTGAGCATGCCGACGAGCGCGCTGCCGCTCTTCATCAGCAGCAGTTCTTCGGCGCTGGGCGAGCGCACTTTCAGCACCAGATCGCAGCCCAGCGCGCCGGCACGGTCGGTGATCTCGGCGCCCGCGGCGACAAAGGCCGCGTCGGTGACGCTGGCCGCGACCCCGGCCCCTGCCTGCACCCGCAGCGTGTGGCCCTGGGCCTTGAGCTTCTTGACGGTTTCCGGCGTGGCAGCCACGCGCGTTTCACCAGACGCCGTTTCCAGCGGGATCCCAATCAACATGAAGGCCTCCTCAGGCGCTTTGGATTTGTGAAATTTGCCGCAGCTTACACAAAGACTGGCGGCTCACGTTCGCGGGTCTTCGCGCACAGGCAAAATTCAGCCATGACCGAACGCTGGAAACCGAGTGTCACCGTCGCTGCGATCATCGAAGCCCAGGGCCGCTTCCTGCTGGTTGAAGAGCACACGCCCGAAGGCCTGAAGCTGAACAACCCCGCCGGCCATCTGGACCCGGGCGAGTCGCCCCAGCAGGGCGCGGTGCGCGAAGCGCTCGAAGAGACCGCGCGCGTGTTCACCCCCGACCGACTGGTCGGTGTGTACCTCGCGCGCCTGCGGCGCCCGGCCACCGGCCAAGACATCACCTACCTTCGGTTTGCCTATGGCGGCACGGCCGGCGAGGCCGACCCGACACGGATGCTGGACACACCGATCGTGCGCACGCTCTGGATGACGCTGGCCGACGTGCGCGCCAGCGTTGAGCGGCACCGCAGCCCGCTGGTGCTGCAATGCATCGAAGACTTCGTGGCAGGGCGGCGCTTCCCCCTGGAGGCGGTCTTCACGCATCCGACGGTGTTGGCGGTCGACTGACACCGCCCGCCGGCTTCAGCAAGGCCAGCGACAGCGCCCCCACGCAACACGCCATTGCCAGCCATTGCACCGGCCCCAGCGGTTCGCCGTGCACGAGCGCGCCCGACACCATCGCCACCACCGGCACCATGATCGACGCCAGCCCGGCGACGTTGGCCGGCAGCATGCCGACGATGGCGAACCAGCAGACGTTGCCGATGCACATCGGCACCAGTGCGATGTAGCCGATCACCGCAATCGACTGCCACGAAGGCATGAACCAGTGGCCGTCGCCAAAAATGATCGCGCCGATGGTGATGGGCAAGGCGGTGGCCAGCAGTTGCCAACCGGTGAGCACGGTGGCCGGCACGCTGACCTGGCTGCGTTTGAGGATCAGCGTGCCGATGGCCCAACCCAAACCCGCCAGCAGCCCGAGCGCCAGGCCGAGCGGCGCCTGCGCATAGGAGGCAAAGCTGGGCACCATCAGCAGCGTGACCGCCGCGCCGCCCAGCAGCACGGCCAGCAAAAGCCGCCCGGTCAGCCGCTCGCCGAGCACGGCCCAAGAGATCAGCGCCGACCACAGCGGCATCGTGAAACCGAGCACCGCCGATTGGCCGGACGGGATCAGAACCGCCGAATAGGTGCTCGCAATGTTCCACAGCACCAGGTAGAAGAACGTCGCCGTGGCGAGCGTCGGCCAGTGCTCGCGAGGAATCACCAGCGATTGCCCGCGCGCGCGCGCCACCGCCAGCAACGCGATGCCGGCAATGAACACGGCCACCGCGCGGAAGGTCCACACCGAGACTTCGCGCACCGCGAACGGGAACAGCGGCCAGTTGGTGCCCCAGACCACGGTGAGGATCACCAACAGGATCAGCGCGCGGCGTGGGACGGTGGGTGCGGTCATGGGGCGCGAGGCTCGCATGCTTCGCTGGCCAGGGCAAGGCAAATCAGCGCTCGCGTGCGCGCCTTGATCTCGCTGCAAGCGCCCTAAAATTCGCGCCATGAAACCCCAGCGTGTCGTCGTCGGCCTGTCGGGCGGCGTCGATTCGGCCGTCAGCGCGCACTTGCTCAAGCAGCAGGGCCACGAGGTGGTGGGCATCTTCATGAAGAACTGGGAAGACGACGACGATTCGGAATACTGTTCGTCCAACATCGACTTCGTCGACGCCGCCGCGGTGGCCGACGTGCTGGGCATCGAGCTCGAACACGTGAACTTCGCGGCCGACTACAAGGACCGCGTGTTCGCCGAGTTCCTGCGCGAATACCAGGCCGGCCGCACGCCCAACCCCGATGTGCTGTGCAATGCCGAGATCAAGTTCAAGGCCTTCCTGGACCACGCCGTGCGATTGGGCGCGGAAAAAATCGCCACCGGTCACTACGCGCGGGTGCGTGAACAGCACGGTGATTTCCAGTTGCTCAAAGGCCTGGACCCGTTGAAGGACCAAAGCTACTTTCTGCACCGGCTGAACCAGGGGCAGTTGAGCAAGACGCTGTTCCCGGTGGGTGAATTGCCCAAGACCGAGGTGCGCCGCATCGCCGCCGAGATCGGCCTGCCGAACGCGGCCAAGCGCGATTCGACCGGCATCTGCTTCATCGGCGAGCGGCCGTTCCGCGAGTTCCTGAACCGCTACCTCAGCCACACGCCCGGGCCGATCGAAGACGACCGGGGGCGTGTCATCGGCGAGCATGTGGGGCTGAGCTTTTACACGCTGGGCCAGCGCAAGGGCATCGGCATCGGCGGGGTCAAGGAACGCGGCGCGGCGCGCGGTGGCGCAGCCCACGCGCCCTGGTTCGTGGCGCGCAAGGACATGGCGAGCAACACACTGTGGGCAGTGCAGGGGCATGAGCATCCCTGGCTGCTGTCAAGCCGACTGCGCGCCGCCGATACGAGCTGGATTGCCGGCCAGGCGCCGCCCGCCGGCCAGCTACAGGCCAAGACGCGCTATCGCCAGG
>JANNDW010000355.1:0-9386 GCA_031378125.1 Methylibium sp.
GGCGCCGGCGCCGGCGTGCCAGGGCCCGGGTTGCTCTGGCGTAAACACCTATGTCCATATGACCGTACGCGCATATGATGAAACTCAAACAAGCTCTGCCGCCGAATCGGGATGCATGGACGTATGGACGAGATGAACGAAGTGTTCGAGTCGGTGGCGCGCTACTTCTCGCTGCTGTCGGAGCCCATGCGGCTGCGCATCATGCACGCCATCTGCCAGGACGAAAAGTCGGTCAACCAGATCGTCCAGGAGACCGGGGCCACGCAGACCAACGTGTCGCGCCACCTCGGAATGATGTACCAGGGCGGCGTGCTGTCGCGTCGCCGCGAAGGCGCCCACGTGTTCTACAAGGTCTCGGACGCCTCGTTCACCGACCTGTGCCGCACGGTCTGCGTGCGCGTGGCGGCCGAACTGGAGGGCAACAAGGACGTAAAGCGCAGCCTCAAGGTTTTCATCAAGGAGCTGGGTTGACATGAGCGCGCAGACACTGATGTCCGGGCGGATCATCAAGGCGCCTGAGGGCCATCTGCCGGCGCGGCAAGTCGAAGCCGCGCGCAAGGCACGCCGCGGCTTCATGGGCAAGGCGCTGGCGCTTGGGGCCGGCGTGGCCGCACCGACCATCGCGAGTGCCGCCGATGGCGACCCCGCGATCCTGACGCTCCCCGAGCACAGCAAGGGCCTGGGCCAGGGCGTGACCACCGAAGGCTACGGCAAGCCCTCGGTCTGGGAAAAGGCCATCCAGCGCCGCGAAAGCCCGGGCCTGACCCGGGTGCCACAGGCCTCCGTGTCGTTCTGCCCGCTGCAGTCGCTGTTCGGCATCATCACGCCCAGTGGCTTGCACTTCGAGCGCCACCACCAGGGCTGGTGGGACGTCGACCCGTCCGGGCACCGCCTGATGGTCAACGGCCTGGTGAAAGCGCCACGCGTCTTCACGATGGACGACCTGATGCGCTTGCCGTCGGTGTCGCGCATCCACTTCATCGAATGCGGCGCCAACAGCGCGATGGAGTGGGCCAACGCGGCCGTGCCCACGGTGCAATACACGCACGGCATGGTGTCGTGCGCCGAATTTACCGGCGTGCGCCTGGCTGCGCTGCTCGACCTCTGCGGCGCCGACACGAAAACCGGCCGCTACGTGCTGGCCGAAGGCGCCGACGGTTCATCGATGACACGCACGCTGGCGATGAAGAACGCACTCGACGACGTGATCGTCGCCTGGGGCATGAACGGCGAAATGCTGCGGCCCGAAAACGGCTACCCGCTGCGCCTGGTGGTGCCCGGCGTGCAGGGCGTGAGCTGGGTCAAGTACCTGCGCCGCATCGAGGTCGGCGACCAGCCCTGGTACACCAAGGACGAAGAAGTCCACTACATCGATTTGATGCCCGACGGCAAGCACCGCCAGTTCACCTCGGTGCAGGAGTGCAAATCGGTGATCACCACGCCGTCGGGTTCGCAAACCCTGCTGGACAAGGGTTTCTACAACGTCACCGGGCTGGCGTGGTCTGGGCGCGGCGCGATCAAACGTGTGGACGTGAGCACCGACGGCGGCCGCAACTGGCGCACCGCCCGCCTCGAAGGGCCGGTGCTGAACAAGGCCTTCACGCGTTTCAACATCGATTGGGTGTGGGACGGCGGCCCGGCGGTGCTGCAGTCGCGCGCGATGGACGACACCGGCTACGTGCAGCCCAAGATCAACCAGCTGCGCGCGGTGCGTGGCACCAAGTCGATCTATCACAACAACGCCATCCAGTCGTGGCGCGTCGCCGAAAGTGGCGACGTCTCCAACATCCAGATGGTTTGACGCGGCCACAAAAACGCCATGCGAGTCCGCGTCAAACATCTTGCAAGCCAGTGGGCCGGGCGGCTCTGCGCTGGGCTCTGCGCGCTCGGAGCCGCGTCAAGCGCTCCAGCGCAGACCGGCAGCGCAGCGGCGCTGAACCAGATCGGCCGGCTCGCCACGCCTGCCGAAGTGCGCGCCTGGGACATCGACGTTCGTGCCGATTTCAAGGGCCTGCCCAAGGGCGCGGGCAGCGTCGCGCTGGGCGAGACGGTGTGGGAAAGCAAGTGCGCGTCTTGCCACGGCGCGTTCGGCGAATCCAACGAGGTGTTCTCGCCCATCGTGGGCGGCACAACCAAGAGAGACATCGAAACCGGCCGCGTGGCAAACCTGTCGATCGCCGGCTTCCCGCACCGCACCACGCTGATGAAGGTGTCCAAGCTGTCCACGCTGTGGGACTACATCAACCGAGCGATGCCTTGGAATGCGCCCAAGTCATTGAGCACCGACGAGGTCTATGCGGTGCTGGCCTACATCCTCAATCTGGGCGACATCGTGCCGGCCGACTTCACGCTGTCGGAGCGGAACATGGCCGAGGTCCAGAACCGCCTGCCCAATCGCAACGGCAAGGTCTTGTACGCGCCGATGTGGGACGTGCGCGCCAAAGGCGACGTGGTCAATCCGCTGTGCATGAAGAACTGCCCCGTTGATGACAAGGCGGCCTCAACGCTCCCGGATGTCGCGCGCAACACGCATGGCAACATCGCCGAGCAAGTGCGCCCCTTTGGCGCGCCGCGTGGCACCGATACCGCGGCGCCGCCGCGCGGCGCGAAGGCCGGGGCGGCAACGGCCACGACGGTTGCTGTCGTGGTTGCCGCCGCCACACCCGCCACAGTCGCCGCAAACACGGACGCTGCGGCGCTGGTCAAATCGAACGGCTGCACCGCATGCCATGGCATGGCGAACAAAGTTGTTGGCCCGGCCTTCACGGACATCGCCAAAAAATACGCCGGCACGGCCGACGCGGTGGACTACCTGGCGGCCAAGATTCGCAACGGCGGCCAAGGCGTGTGGGGTGCCATTCCGATGCCGGAGCAGGCCCAGCTGAAAGACGCCGACACCCGCGCTGTGGCCCAATGGCTGGCGGGCGGTGCGAAGTGAACATCGCCATAGGCGCCATATGTGCCATCCGAGTGCGCCATCCGAGACAGTCTGCAAGCTTCCCAACCCAAGGAATGAACATGAAACACGTGACACGTCGAAGCGCCTTGCAGCAAGGCAGCGCATTCGCGGCGCTGGTGAGTTGCGGTTTGCTCACCGCACAACAGGCGCGGGCGGCGGTGGACAGCGCGGCCTTCGAGGTCAAGACGCTGGCCGAGGCGCTCAAGCTGCTGGGCGGCACGCCGGCCGACAGCAAGGAGCTCAGCATCAGCTCGCCCGACATTGCCGAGAACGGCGCCGTCGTGCCCGTGGCGGTGACCAGCAAGCTGCCCAAGACGCAGGAAATCTACATCCTGGTCGAAAAGAATCCGGCGCCGCTGACGGCCGCCTTTGTGATCCCCGAGGGCACCGAGCCCTTCGTGTCCACGCGGGTCAAGATGGGCCAGAGCACCAACGTCTATGCCGTCGTCAAGGCGGACGGCAAGCTGTTCTCGACCTCCAAGGAAACCAAGGTCACGCTCGGTGGCTGCGGCGGCTGAAATGACGACCCCTAGACGCCTGCGGCGTCGTCCCCCGAGGGGATATCAGGCCGCCTGGGACGGCCCGGCGCTGGCCTGCGGGCCTGCGGTGATACCCGAGTGCAGATTCAATCGATAAAGGAGATTCATCATGGCTGACCCGATGCGCATTCGCGCCCAGATCAAAGACGGCTTGACCGACGTGCGCGTGCTGATGGGGCACCCGATGGAAACCGGCCTGCGCAAAGACGCGGCAGGCAAGACCATCCCGGCCCACTTCATCACCGACGTGAAGGCCAGCGTCGGCACCCGCACCGTGCTGGAGGCCAAGTGGGGCCAGGCCGTTTCGCAAAACCCTTTCCTGCAGTTCCGCTTCACCGGCGCCCAGGCCGGCGACAAGGTCACCGTGAGCTGGACCGACAACCAGGGCGACAAACGCAGCGACGAAGCGGCGATTGCCTAGGCGATGTCGGCGCCGGACTGCCCCAACGCGACGACGCCTTCGCGGGCCAACAAGGAGACCTTGATGAAGCATGTTCTTGCCGCACTGTGCGCCTCGCTGCTGGCCTTGAATGCGTCGGCCCAGTCGGCCACCGACGAAATCGCCAAGTACCGCGAAATGATCGCCGACGGCAACCCGGCCGAACTGTTCGAGGCCAAGGGCGAAGCCCTGTGGAAAGCCGTCGACGGCCCGAAGAAGGCGTCGCTTGAAAAGTGCGATCTCGGCCTGGGCCCCGGCGTGGTGAAGGGCGCCTACGCCCAGACCCCGCGCTACTTTGCCGACACCGACCGTGTCCAAGACGCCGAGTCGCGCCTGCTGAGCTGCCTGGAAACGCTGCAGGGTTTCAGCGCGGCGGACGTGGCCAAGACGGCGTTCGGCCGCGGCAAGAAGGCCGACGTGGTGGCGCTGGTGACTTATCTCTCGGGCGAGTCCAAGGGCGTGAAGGTGAACGTGCAGCCGGTGCATGCCAAAGAGAAAGAGATGATGGCGCTGGGCCGCAAGGCGTTCTACCTGCAATCGGGCCCGCATGACTTCTCGTGTGCGTCGTGCCATGGCGAAGACGGCCGGCGCATCCGCTTGCAAGACCTGCCCAACATCACCGTGCCGCAAGGTGCGGCAAAGGGCTGGACCACCTGGCCCGCGTACCGCGTCAGCAACGGCCAGATGTGGTCCATGCAACATCGCCTGAACGATTGTTTCCGCCAGCAACGATTTCCCGAACCGGTCTACGGGTCGGAGCTGACGATTGCGCTCTCGTATTACATGGCCGCGCTGTCCCATGGTGCTGCGATGGCCACGCCCGGCATCAAGCGCTGAACCTTGCGGAGACTTCGTCGATGAAACACCCCCCGATGCTCTTGCTGGCCCTGCTGGCCGGATGCGCCACGCCGGGCGCCGACAACGCCAGATTGCAGGCCCGCTTCGACGCCGTGGTCAAGAGCAGTTTCCAGGCCAACGGCCCGGTCACGCTGGCGCGGCTGGAGCAGGACGAAACGCAGAAGTTCTGCTCCGACCCGGTGCTGTCGGCCGCCAAGGAAAGTGCAACCGCGCGCGCCAACATCGAGAAGAAAAATCTCGACAGCGTGAAATGGCCGAGCAACGGCACGTACCTGGGCGATTGGAAAGCCGGCGAGCAAATCGCCCAGAGCGGCCGTGGCCTGACATGGACCGATCCGGTGGACTTGCCCAGCGGCGGCAATTGCTACAACTGCCACATGATCGACAAAAAGGAAATCTCGCACGGCACCATCGGCCCCAGCCTGTGGAACTACGGCAAGTTGCGCGGCGTGGCCGATCCGGCCTCCGCGGCGGCCGAACCGATCGTCAAGTACACCTGGGGCAAGATCTGGAACGCCAAGGCCTACAACGCCTGCTCCAACATGCCGCGGGCCGGCCACATGGGCATCCTGACCGAAGCGCAGGTCCAGCACGTGATGGCGCTGCTGCTGGACCCGAAGTCGCCCGTCAACCAATAGCGCCGCGGCGAATTGCCATGGCGATGGGCCGGCGCGAATTCATGCAGATGCTGGCGGTCGCCTCCGCCGGCGGCCTGGCGATTGCGCACAAGGACGTGCTAGCCGCAACGCACGCCGCCGGCGAGCGGTTGTACGAACTGCCGGCCTTCGGCAACCTGAGCTTGATGCACTTCACCGACTGCCATGCGCAGTTGCTGCCGATTCATTTTCGCGAGCCGAGCGTCAACTTGGGGCTCGCCGGTGCGCTGGGCAAAGCGCCGCACCTGGTGGGCGACAAGCTGCTGAAGGAATTCGGCATCGCACCCGGCAGCGCCGCCGCGCATGCGTTCACGTTTCTCGACTTCGAACAGGCCGCGCGCACCTACGGCAAGGTGGGCGGCTTTGCGCACCTGGCCACGCTGGTCAAGCGTGTGCGCGCGGCGCGCCCTCACGCCTTGCTGCTCGACGGCGGCGACACCTGGCAGGGCTCGGCCACGGCCTTGTGGACGAACGGCCAGGACATGGTGGACGCCGCCAAGCTGCTGGGCGTGAACCTGATGAGCGGCCACTGGGAGTTCACGCTCGGGGCCAAGCGCGTGCAAGAGATCGTCGAGACAGACTTCAAGGGGCAGATCAACTTTTTGGCGCAGAACATCAAGACCACCGACTTTGGCGACGCGGTGTTCGAGCCCTATGCCTTGCGCAGCATGAACGGCGTGACGGTGGCCATCATCGGCCAGGCGTTTCCGTACACGCCGATTGCCAACCCGCGCCACCTGGTGCCCGACTGGACCTTCGGCATCCAGGAGGAGAACCTGCAGAAGGTGGTCGAGGAAGTGCGCGCCAAGGGTGCGCAGGTGGTGGTGCTGCTGTCGCACAACGGCATGGACGTGGACCTGAAAATGGCCACCCGCGTGACCGGCATCGACGCCATTCTGGGGGGCCACACGCACGACGGCGTGCCCGCACCGGTAGTGGTGAAAAACCGCAGCGGCCAGACGCTGGTGACCAACGCCGGCTCGAACGGCAAGTTTCTCGGTGTGCTCGATTTCGACGTGAAGAGCGGCCGCGTGCAGGACTATCGCTACAAGCTGCTGCCGGTGTTCGCCAACCTGCTGCCGGCCGACCGCGAGATGCAAACCCATATCGACAAGGTGCGCGCGCCGTACACCGCCAAGCTCGACGAAGTGCTGGCCACCAGCGACGGCTTGCTGTACCGGCGTGGCAACTTCAACGGCACCTGGGACCAGCTGATCCTGGACGCTATTCAGTCGGTGAAGGGGGCGGAGATTGCGTTTTCGCCCGGCTTCCGCTGGGGCACCAGCCTGTTGCCCGGCCAGAAGATCACCCGCGAACTGATGCTGGACCAGCTGGCCATCACCTACCCGCAAACGACCTTGACCGACATGAGCGGCGAGACCATCAAGACGATTCTCGAAGACGTGGCCGACAACCTCTTCAACCCCGACCCGTACTACCAGCAGGGCGGCGACATGGTGCGTGTGGGCGGCCTGGAGTACACCTGCACGCCGAATCAAAACGCCGGCGCGCGCATTTCCGACATGCGTTTGAAGGGCAAGCCCATCGAGGCCGGCAAGACCTACAAGGTCGGCGGCTGGGCGCCGGTGGCCGAGGGCGCCAAGGGTGAACCGATCTGGGACGTGGTCGAGCAATACCTGCGCGACCAAAAGGTCGTCAAGCCGCGCAAACTCAACGCACCCAGGCTCGTCGGCGTCGCCAACAATCCTGGCCTGGCGTGAAGCCGGGCATCGCGGTCTGCGGCCTGCTCGCGCTGGCGGGCGGCGTTGCCACGGCTCAACCGGTGGCGGAGTTCGAGCCGGCCACGGTGACGGTTGACGTGCTGCGGGTGTCCGAGCACGCCTACTACGTGCAGGGCCAGGCGGGCATGGTCAGCAGCGCAAACCAGGGCTTCAACTCCAACGCCGGATTTGTCGTCACTCGCGACGGCGTGGTGGTGTTCGACGCACTGGGCTCGCCGGCGCTGGGCAAGCGCCTCGCCGAACTGATCAAAGCCACCACCTCGCAGCCGGTGCGGCGCGTGATCGTCAGCCACTATCACGCCGACCACTTTTACGGTCTGCAAGCCTTTACCACGCCGGGCGCGCCGAGTGTGCAGGTGTGGGCCGACGAACAGGTGCGCGCTTACCTGGCAAGCGACGCTCCGGCCGCGCGCCTGACGGAGCGCAAGGAGTCTCTCTACCCGTGGGTGAACGACCAGACGCGGATCGTCGCGCCGGACATTTACCTCAGCGAAGACACCGCCTTCAAACTCGGGGGCCTGGCTTTCCGCGTGCTGCGCGCCGGCCCGGCGCACACGCCCGAAGACCTGATGTTGCTGGTGGAAGAGGAGGGCGTGCTGTTCGTCGGCGACCTGGTGTTCACCGGCCGCATTCCCTTCGTGGGCGATGCCGACGTGTCGGCGTGGATCAAGGCCATCGACCGCGTGCTGGCGTTCAAGCCGCGCGTCGTTGTCGGTGGCCATGGGCCTGCATCGAACAACGCCGGCGCCGACCTGCGGATGACGCGCGACTACCTGGTCTACCTGCGTGAACAGCTTGCGGCGGCCTTCGAAGACGGGCTCGAT
The DNA here is from genome assembly GCA_031378125.1 of Methylibium sp. Lineage (GTDB taxonomy): Bacteria > Pseudomonadota > Gammaproteobacteria > Burkholderiales > Burkholderiaceae_C > LGRD01. The sequence goes on from JANNDW010000355.1 coordinate 8,018, forward strand.
TTCGAAGCAGCCTACCGCCGAATCAACTGGTCGACGTTCGCAGCGCTGCCCGCCTTCTCGGCCGCCAACCGGCGCAATGCGTACCAGACCTACCTGAACATCGAGAAAGAAGCGCTGGGCGCTGGCAAGCCGCAGCGCTGAGCCGCCATGCCACGCCGGCTGCCGGTGTGCGGCCCCGCACACCCACCTCTGCGCGCGCGGCGCCAGCGCGTTGATTTCGGCGGCCAGCTTGATGGACTGGCCGGCGTCGCCGGTGAAGGTGCTCATCCATCGGATCAGCAATGTATTCAACGGATCGAGTCGTTGGCGCCCTATCATCGAAACCTGCCGCACTCGATGTGGCGATTCACAGCACCGGAGACCCCATGACCGCACGCCTCGCACCCCCATTTCGTGCCGATCACGTCGGCAGCTTCCTGCGTCCCAAACGCTTGCTCGATGCACGCGCCAAAGCCCACAAAGGTGAGCTCTCGGCCGACGGTCTGCGCGCGGTGGAGGACGATGCGATTGCCGAGATCGTCAAGTTCCAGCAAGACGTCGGCCTGCAAAGCATCACCGACGGCGAGTTCCGCCGCACCTACTTTCACATCGACTTTCTGGAGCAGCTCGGCGGCGTCAAGACCGACATCCCGGTGATGATTCAAAAACCCGACGGCACGCAGGAACTGGCGCCGCCGGTGATGCGCGTGATCGATAAGGTGCGGCATGTGAAGGACATCCAGCTCGCCGACTTCAAGTACCTCAAATCACAAGTCGAGGCCGGCCTGACGCCCAAGGTCACGATCCCGTCGCCGACGATGCTGCACTTTCGCGGCGGCCGCGCCGGCATCAGCAAAGAACACTACCCCGACCTCGAACCTTTCTACCAGGACGTTGCGAATGCGTACGGCGACGAACTCCGATCGCTCGCCGCCGCCGGCTGCACCTATGTGCAACTGGACGACACCAACCTGGCCTACCTGTGCGACGACAAGATGCGCGAAGCCGCACGCGGGCGGGGTGACGACCCCGACGAATTGCCGCACCGCTACGCCTCATTCATCAACCGCGTGGTCGCCCAAAAGCCGGCCGGTATGAGCTTGACGGTGCACCTGTGCCGCGGCAACTTCCAGAGCACCTGGGCCGCGCAAGGGGGTTACGAGCCGGTGGCCGAAGCGTTGCTCAGCGAGATGGACGTAGACGGCTACTTCCTGGAGTACGACGACGCCCGCAGCGGCGACTTCAAGCCGCTGCGCTTTTTGCCCAAGGGCAAGACGGTGGTGCTGGGCCTGGTGACCACCAAGCTGGGCCAGCTCGAATCGAAAGACGACTTGAAGCGCCGAATCGACGAGGCTGCGAAGTACGTGCCGCTGGAGCAGCTGTGCTTGTC
>JANNDW010000403.1:0-1532 GCA_031378125.1 Methylibium sp.
TGATCGCGCAGGCCGGCGGCACGGTGAAAAGCGTGCCGCGCCAGGATCTGATTCCACCGCTGGAGACCGGCCTGCTGTCGCCGCGCGCGCACGCGGCCAACGGCACGCTGTTCCCGCAACCGAAGGTCGTGCACCAGGGGCGCACCGGCTTGCTCGACGACATCGCAGGATCAGGCTTGCGCCTGATCACGCGGGTCGCGGCGGCGCTGCCCGCGCTGCATTGCGCGCCGGCACGGGTCATCCACATTGGCGCCAATGGGTCGGCCCCCGTGGCAGGCGCCATCTCGGTGACCGAAGCCGATGACATCGTCACCCGCTGGTTCGCGCAGCACGGCGCGTGCGCGGCGCTGGTGCGCCCGGACCACTACGTCTATGGTGTCGCCGCCACGCCGGAAGACATCGAAGCCCTGATCGCCGCATTCAAACAAGCAACGGAGACCACCGAATGAACAAGCTGCTGGCAATCCTCGCCACCGTCCTGATCCTGCCGCAGTCCGTCGCGCACGCCCAGGCCTGGCCCAACAAGCCGGTCAAATGGATCCTCTCGCAGCCGGCAGGCTCGGGGCCGGACGTGATGTCGCGCTATGTCGCCGAGCATCTCTCCAAGGCGCTCGGCCAGCCGATCGTGATCGAGAACCGCCCCGGCGGGCAGAACGTCATCGGCGCACAGGCGGCCGCCAAGTCGGCACCCGACGGCTACACCTTCTACTACGGCACCACCGCGGCGATTGTCACCAACGTCTACACCTTCAAGAACCTGCCGTATGACCCGAAGAAGGAATTCATGCCCGTGGCCATGGTCGGCAAGAGCCCCTTCCTCATTGCCGCCAGCCCAGCGGCCAACGTGAAAACCCTGGCCGAGGCGATTGCGCTCGCCAAGGCGCAGCCGGACAAGGTGGCGATTGGCACCGAAGGGCCGAAAACCTTCTCCGGCATGCTCGCCGACATGGTCGCATCGCTCGGCCTCACGCCACTCGGGCGCTACGTCTCGTACGCCGTCGCAGGAGTGGATCCCGGGCTCATGGGCATCGGCCCGGTGGCCGCAGCTCCGCGTGCGCTCGCGCGTGCGGGGTTGTCACTCGACGCGATTGACCGCATCGAACTGAACGAGGCATTCGCATCGCAGGTGGTCGCGGTGATCCGAGAACTGGGACTGAGCGAGGAGCGCGTCAATCCCAACGGCGGCGCGCTCGCGATCGGCCACCCGTTGGGCGCGAGCGGCGCACGCCTCGTGGGCACGCTGCTGCGGGAACTCGGGCGCTCCGACGGCCGCTATGGCCTGGCTACGCTGTGCGTGGGCGGCGGCATGGGCGCGGCGATGGTGCTGGAGCGCGCAGGCCGCCGAATTTGAGGCCGCCCGCTGCTCCGTCACAACACATCAAGGCATGATCACGAACGGCTGGTTCAACATGCCCTCTGGCGTCTGGAGACGACAGTAATAGACACCGGCCTTCACGCCCCGGACGAGCAGGACCTTCCGATATTCGCCCGCCTCCAATACGACGTCCATCGCCGTCTGCACCAGTCGGCCG
>JANNDW010000171.1:0-22006 GCA_031378125.1 Methylibium sp.
GGTTGAGGGCTATGCGGAGGGCGTGAACCCGCCGAGCTATGACAAACAGTTCGTGCGCGACTGGTTGGAACAAGCCGAGGTCAACGGTCAGCCCTGGAACAAGCGGGCGCCCGCCCCGGGTCTTCCTTCCGAGGTAATCGCCCAAACCGCCGCGAAGTATCGAGAGGCGTTAGAACGCCTATTTGCATGAAACCGTCAAGGCTGCTGCTCAAACTGGATGCCGCGATCGCTGCAGCCACGGACCCAATTTCCTCAGACTGCCTGCGTATTGAGCGCGCCTGCTATTTGGCGCGCCGGGGTCGGTCGGATGAGGTAAGGGCGACATTGGTGGAGTTGCGGCGACGCTACGATGCAAGTCCGAAAGTGGCAACTAGCGCTTGGCTCAGCTTAGCCGAAGGTTTGCTGATCCATTTCAGTGACATGGGCCAATTGGCACGCGACAAGATCCATCGCGCGTTTGCGCTTAGCGCAGCGGCGGGCCTTACCCAGCTGAATGCGCTTTGCGCGGCGTGGCTCGCAAACATGGACTACCTCACAGCCGACATGGCGGGAATGGCCCTCCATGTCGATCAGGCGCTAAAGCTCGCCCGCAAGGACAATCACTCTGCGCTCTCGCGGGCAAACCTCGTGGTTGCTCACGCGTACCACCTTTCTGGTCGACTTGATTTGGCTAGGCCCTGGTATGCGAGAGCGCACGAGCACGCTACGTCCGAAGGGGACGACGCGACCATCAGCGCATTGATGCACAACATGGCCTGGCTGCGCTCCGCGAACCTTCGTCAAGAGAAGCTCTGCGGCAGAATACTTTCACCGAATGGAGAACATGCGCTCGCAAGTGTGGAATCCACGCTCCAGTTTGACAGTCTCGTCGGTGCAACGAGTCTTCATGCTTTGGTGCCAATACTTCGCGCTCAAGTCCTAACTATGAATGGGCAATTTGTAGACGCCTTGGCCTTGTATGTTGAGTACTTGACGCCTTCTGTTCAGCAGGGCATGGGGCGACTGCATGCAAATCTGCTGGCCGATCAGGCCTGGTGTCGAATCAATCTCGGGCAATCGGAAGCTGCGCACGTTGATGCACTCGCAGCAGAGTCACTTGTTGACTCTCGGGGTCAATTTGATGACCGTGCTCCAACTCATAGCCGGCTAGCGCAGGTCTTCTCTGCCCTCAACGATTCAGACTCCGCGATGCGGCACGATGAACTGGCCAAAACAGCATGGAAGGGGCACGAAACCCTTCAGGGAAACACTGTCGAACTGCTGAGTACGATGTCGGCGTATGGATTCTCGGATTCAAAAATTGGCGGGTAGCGGAGCTTTTCCTCGACCCCCCTCAAAACAACGCCATGCTCAACTTCCGCCGATAGGCATCCACCACGGGGTCCGAGGAAGCGAGGTTGACTTTGCCGGCGATTTCCAGCGTGCCCTTGGGCGCGGTGGATTCGGCCTTCGCGGGAGCGGGCTTGCTCATCACGTGCAGGATCGCGACGTAGGTTTTTCTTGCCTGTTCATCGTTCCAGGCTTTGTCGCGCATCACGATCTCCAGCAGTTCATCCATCGCGCCGGTGAAGTTATGGGACGCGAAGTGGATCTGGGCCAGTTCAAAGCGGGCCTCGAAGTCACGCTTGTTCGCTGCGAGGACGGCCTTCAACGCCTCCACGGATCGGGCGCTGGGCGCGCGTTCGCAGGCTGCCAGCCAATGGCCGCAGGCCGTCAGGCGTGCGTCGAGCATGAGCTTGGACGCCACCGGGTCGAACGCCCGCCGCGCCTCCGCGATTCGGCCGGCGCCCAGTAGCGCGCGCAGGTAGTCGCAGCGTGCCGCATCGTTGCTGGGGTTGATCGCCACCGCTTCCTGCAGCTTTTCCAGCGCGCTGTCCACGTCGCCCTCGGCGAGCAGTTCTTCGGCCTCCTGAACCTCTTCTTCGGCGGCCGCTTCTTCCGCGCTCGGCACATGCTTGTCGAGGAATTTGCGAATCTCACCCTCGGGCAGCGCGCCCACAAACCCATCGATCGGCTGGCCACCCTTGAACATCACGCAAAACGGAATGCTGCGCACACCGAACATCTGTGAGAGCTGGCCGGCGATGTCGGGCTGGTCGTCGGAATTCAGCTTGGCCAGCTTGAAGCGCCCGGCATAGGCTACCTCCAGTTTTTCGAGCAACGGCCCGAGCGCCTTGCAGGGGCCGCACCAGGGCGCCCAGATGTCAAGCAGCACCGGCTGCTGCACCGACGCATTGATGAGTTCGGCTTCGAAGTTCTGAATCGAGATGTCCAGCATGTTCACAGGTCCCGGGTGAGTCTGTTAGTTGAAGGGATGATGGTGCCGAGCGGCCTACAATTCAAGGCTGATCAAACACTTGGAGCCGTACGAATGAACCACGCGCCCGCGGTGGTCGGCGTGGTGATGGGTTCCAGCAGCGACTGGGAAACCTTGCGCGCTTCCACCGAGATTCTCGCCGAGTTCGGCGTGCCGTTTGAGGCCCTCGTGATCTCGGCGCACCGCATGCCCGATGACATGTTCGCCTACGCTCAAGCCTGCGCCGGGCGCGGGCTCAAGGCCATCATCGCCGGGGCCGGCGGTGCCGCGCATTTGCCGGGCATGCTGGCGGCCAAGACCACGGTGCCGGTGCTCGGCGTGCCGGTGGCCGGCAAGTATTTGCAGGGCGTCGATTCGCTGCATTCCATCGTGCAAATGCCCAAGGGCATTCCCGTCGCCACCTTTGCCATTGGCGCCGCCGGGGCTGCGAATGCAGCGCTTTTCGCGGTGGCGATGCTGGCCAATGAAAGCGCCGCACTGCGCGACAAGCTCGACGCTTACCGCGCCCGCCAGACCGAGGCGGCGCGGGCAATGACGGCAGCGCTCAAATGAGCAAGTTCATCGCGCCAGGCGCCACCTTGGGTGTGATGGGCGGCGGCCAGCTCGGCCGCATGTTCGTGCATGCGGCTCAGCAAATGGGTTACTTCACCGCCGTGCTGGACGCCGATCCGGCCAGCCCGGCCGGGCTGGTAGCCAACTACCACATCAAGACCGACTACCTCGACGAGCAAGGCCTGGCGCAACTGATGCAACGATGTGCCGCCATCACCACCGAATTCGAGAACGTGCCGGCCATGGCGTTGGTCACGCTGGGCGCCCAGCGACAGGTCGCACCCAGCGCGCAGTCGGTCGCCATCTGCCAGGACCGGGCGGCGGAGAAGGCGCAATTTGTGCGCAGCGGCGTGCCGTGCGCGCCGCACGCGCTGATCGCCACGCGGGAAAGATTGGCGGCTGTCGGGGACGACCTGCTGCCCGGCATCTTGAAGACCTCGCGCCTGGGTTACGACGGCAAAGGCCAGGTCCGGGTGCGCACGCGGGCGGAGCTGGAAGCGGCCTGGGTGGCGCTCAAGGGGGTGCCCTGCGTTTTGGAGCGTTTGCTGCCGCTGGCGCATGAGATCAGCGTGCTCGTAGCGCGTGGCGCCGACGGTGAGGCGGTGCACTTCCCCGTTCAGCGCAATCTGCACCGTGGTGGCGTGCTGGCGGTCACCCAGGTGCCCGCGGTGGATGTGGCGGCCGAGGTTCAGCAGGCTGCCATCCTGGCTGCGCAGAAGCTTGCCGAGTCGATGGAATACATCGGCGTGTTGTGCGTCGAGTTCTTCGTGTTGCAGGATGGCTCGCTGGTGGCCAACGAGATGGCGCCGCGGCCCCACAACTCCGGGCACTACAGCATCGACGCCTGCGACGTGTCGCAGTTCGAGCTGCAGGTGCGCGTGATGACCGGTGCGCCGCTGGTGGCTCCGCGCTTGCATTCGCCGTGCGTGATGCTCAACCTGATGGGCGACCTGTGGTTTCGCAACAGCGAGCGCGAGGTCCCACCCGACTGGACAAGCATACTGGCGTTGCCAGGCGCGCATCTGCATCTTTACGGCAAGGCCACCGCGCGGCCGGGGCGCAAGATGGGGCACCTCACCGTGACCGCGCAGACCGCGGTGGCGGCCCGGGCAGTGGCTCTGCAGGCCGCGCAGCGGTTGGGGATCGAGGCGTTCTGAACCGTGCTGCTTGACGGAAACGATGCTGCGGCCATTGAGCGTGCGGCGGCCGCACTGGCAGCGGGCGAGCTGGTTGCATTCCCCACCGAGACCGTCTATGGGCTGGGTGCGCGTGCCGATGACGATGCCTCGGTGGCCAAGATCTTCGCCGCGAAGGGACGGCCTGCCGGCCATCCGTTGATCGTGCACGTCGCCGAGGCGGCCGGCGCCGCGCGCTTCGCAGCCGAGATCCCGGCGGTTGCACGGCGCCTGATCGACGCGCTCTGGCCCGGGCCGCTGACGGTCATTGTCGAGCGTGCCGCCGGCATCGCCCAGGCCGCGGCGGGCGGGCAGGGCAGCATTGGCCTGCGTTGCCCGGCCCACCCGGTTGCCCATGCCTTGCTTGTCGCGGCGCACCGGCTGGGTGTGGCCGGTGTGGCCGCGCCCAGCGCCAACCGGTTCGGCCGCATCAGCCCGACGCGGGCGGCGCATGTGGCCGAGGAATTCGGTGAATCATTGCTGGTGCTCGATGGCGGGGCCTGCCGGGTGGGCATCGAGTCCAGCATCATCGATTGCTCACGCGGGCGGCCGGTGCTGTTGCGCCCGGGCGTGCTGACCCGCGCGCGGCTCGAGGCCGCGGCCGGTGAAGCGCTTCACGAACCCGACCTCGACGCCCCGCGCGCTCCAGGCACGCTGGAGGCGCACTACGCGCCGCGTGCCACGCTGCGGCTGATGCCCTCGCAGACGCTGGGCACGGCGCTGCGGATGCTCGGATCGCAGCCGCCGAGGCTGGCGGTATATTCGCGCAGCCTGCCGGCCAACATCGCCCAGGGCGTGTTGCACCGGCGCATGCCATCGCGGCCCGAAGCGGCGGCGCATGAGCTGTTTCAGGTTTTGCGCGAACTCGATGCCGAGGGCGTGCAGCTCATCTGGGTGGAGGAACCGCCGCCCACCCCCGAATGGGATGGCGTGCGCGACCGTCTGCAGCGTGCGGCGGCGTCTTGATCCGCCGGACCGGTTTGCTTTTTTTGGAGTATCGAATGAGATTCAGGATGAATGGTGAGCGGGGTGCATCGCTGGGCGCTGGCGGGTTGATCCTGGCTCTGTTGATGTCTTGCGGCGGAGGAACCCAGGTGGAGCGCTTTGTCCCGACACGGTTGGTGGTGCTGGGCGATCAGAACAGCGTGATCAACACCGACGGCAGCAAGTACACCGTCAACGCAACCGTTTCCGCCACCGACCTCACGATCGATTGCAAGGGCAACCCGATCTGGGTTCAGGTTCTGGCCAATTTTTATGGCTTTGTCTTTGCACAGTGCAATCCAACAGCGGCGGCGGTCACCGGCGTGATGTTCGCGAGCACTGGCGCCAAGGTGGACGCGATCGCCGCCCAGACGGCTCTGGCTGGGGCGTTCGTTGGCACCGACCTGGTCACGGTGCTGGCAGGCGCCAATGACATCATCGACCAGTACAAGCGCTACCCCGGCGTCAGCGAGGCACAACTGGCGGCCGAGCTCGAAGCGACCGGTGCAGCCCTGGCGGCCCAGGTCAACGCCATTGCCGACGCCGGCGGCAAGGTGCTGATCGCAACCGTTCCCGACATGGGTTTGACGCCGTTTGCAATTGCCGAAAAGGCCGCCAATGTCGACACCGATCGCGCCGCGCTGCTGACAAAACTCACGGCGCGTTTGAATGCCAAGTTGCGCGCCAACATCAACAACGACGGCCGGCGTATCGGCCTGCTGCTGGGCGACGAAATGGTTCAAACCGTCGTCAAGTTCCCGGCCAACTACGCGTACGCCAACGTCACGGTCGCCGCCTGCCTGGGCAGCGCTGCGCTGCCGGCTTGCACGACCGCGACCCTTCAACCGGCCAGCGTTGATGTGGCGGCGGCGGGCTCGTTTTCGTGGCTCTGGGCCGACGCGCTGCACCTCAGCCCGGGCGGGCACAACCAGCTCGGGGCACTGGCTGCAAACCGTGCGGCAGGCAACCCGTTCTGACCGTGCGCGGCACCCGGTCAGCGCTTGCGAGCCTCGATCACAATTTTCATCAGCAGAATGCCCGAGGCGAGCACCAGTGTGATCGTGTTGGCCACGATCAAGGGCCACGCCTTCAGCATCAGGCCATAGACCAGCCACAACAGAACGCCGAGCGTGAAGACCGCGTACATGCTCAGAGAGATCCCGCTGACGTTGCGGGTTCGAAAAGTCAACCAGGCTTGCGGCAGGAATGACGCGGTGGTCAAACTTGCGGCCAGATAGCCCAGCCAGTCCATCAAGGTAAGCGAAGACATTGGAAATGAGTGTCAGTTCAACGGGTCGGGCGGTGGCAGGTTGTCGTTGATGGCCCATTGCACCAGGGCGTCCAGTGCGGGCCGTGCCGCGTTGGCATTCGGGTGGTTGATGATGGCCACCAGCACATGCCGGCGCCCGGAGTTCGACAGCACGTAGCCCGCCACGCCGGCCACGTCGCGCAGCGATCCGGTCTTCAAGTGCGCTCGGCCCGCCATGGTGCGCGATCGGCGCAGCGTGCCGTCCACGCCGCTTAGCGGCAGCGAACTCAGCAACTCCGGCATCAGCGGGCTGGCCCAGGCGGCTTGCAGCAAGCGCGCGAACACCTGGGCGCTGGCGCGCGACTCGCGCGACAGACCCGAGCCGTTGTCGATGACCACACCCGCGGCCACGGCGCCCAATCGCTCGGTCATCCAACGCCGGAGCACCTCGCGCGCCAGCTCGGGCGTGCCCGCGCCGCGCTGCGTCAGGCCCAGCGTGAGGAACAGCTGCTGCGCCATCACGTTGCTGCTGAATTTGTTGATTTCGCGCACCACCTCGGCCAAGGCCGGCGAGTTGATCTCGAAGCTCGGCTTGTCGGCGGGCGCCGTGCCGTCACGCACCACGCCGCTGAACTTGCCACCCATCTCGCGCCACAGGCCGACCAGCGCTCGCTCGTTGTAGGCCCTCGCATCCGCATGCGCCAGCGCCCACAGCTTCTCACCGCAGGACAGGGGAAAACCGCCATTGAAGCGAATCCGCAGCGGGTCCGCCACATCCGCCTTGAGCGTGCCACGCCAGTCGTTGCAAGCGCCGTCGACGAGCGGGACATTCGGCTGGTCGGCCTGCGCACCCGCCAGGCTCGGGTCGACGCCCACCCAGGCCACACCCCGCGCCGGGTCGGGTGCGAAAGTGAACACCACCGACTTGTAGTTCAACAACAGCGCATCCGCGCCCACGTTGTAGGGCCGCAGCGGCTCGCCGTCGAAGTCGCCCGGGTTCTGGTCCGGCACGGCGAAGGCGCTGCGGTCGAGCACGATGTCGCCGTGAATCTCGTTGACGCCCGACTGCTGCACCCGGCGCAGCAGCAGCCACAGGCGTTCGAGCACCAGCTTGGGGTCGCCATTGCCCTTGATGACGAGGTTGCCGTCGAGCACCCCGTCTTTCACGCTGCCTTGCAACCAGACCGGCGTTGTCCAGGTCCAGGCCGGGCCCAGCAACTCCAGGGCGGCGAACGTGGTGAACAGTTTCATCAGCGAGGCCGGGTTGACCGCCTGATCCGCCTGCCAGGCCAGCTTGGGCCGGCGCGCAGTCACTTCCTGGACCACCAGCACCAGCGACTCGGCGGGCACCCTGGCACGCTCCAGCGCCGTTTCAACCTCGATCGGCAAGACGCGCGGGGCGGCCAGCAGCACCGAATGCAGCCCGGCGCAAAGCGCCAGCATGGCGAGTTTGAAAAGCCGTGTCCGCATGCTTGTGATGATCGCACGCCGCTAAACTCGCTCGATGATTTCCAGCCAGCCAGCGGGCATGAACGCGTTGCTTGCGTTCGACACCGCCACCGAGCAGATGAGCATCGCCGTGGCGCTGGCGGGCCGCGTCTGGACACACGAAGCCGCCGGCGGAGCGCTCGCCTCGGCCAGCCTGATCCCCGCCATCCTGGCGTTGCTGGCGCGGGCCGGTGTGGGCCTGCGCGAGCTCGATGCGATTGCCTTCGGACGCGGGCCCGGCGCCTTTACCGGCCTGCGCACGGCGTGCTCGGTGGCGCAGGGGCTGGCCTTCGGCGCGAACAAGCCGGTGTTGCCGATCGACACGCTGCTGACCGTCGCCGAAGACGCGCGCGCCGGCCAGCCGGCATGGCAGGGTTGGGTCACGCTGGACGCGCGCATGGATGAGATTTACGCGGGCCACTATCGTTTTGCTTCGGGGCAATGGCAGGTGCTGGCCGCGCCCAGGCTCACCACGCCACTGGCGCTGAATACGCTCTGGCAAGCCGCGCCGCCCGGGGTGGTGGCCGGCAACGCGCTGGCGATCTTCGGCGACCGGCTGCGGCTCAGTGGCGCGGTCCGCATGCCAGGCGCATGGCCACGGGCAGCGGCCATGCTGCCGCTGGCGCGCCAGCTGGCGGCGCAAGGCGGTGCGGTCACCGCGGCGCTCGCGCTGCCCACCTACCTGCGTGACAAGGTGGCGCAAACCACCGCCGAACGGGAGCAGACCAAGGCGGCGAAGGCTTCGGGTGCACCGGCCGGATGGGGAGGCGCATGAGACATCCGGGCCGCCATCGGCCAGAGGCCGCTGGCCTTCGGCAGGCGACAAACAGTCCGCAGGGACTGTTTGTGTCCGGCCTCAGCCCGAAGGCGAATACCGCAGTGCGCAGCACGAAGGTTGCCTGATGAGCGCCGTTCCGAAGGATCAGTTTGTGCTGCTGCCGATGACCGCACAGCATCTCGACGCCGTGCTGGCCGTCGAGCTCGTGGCCTACGAATTCCCGTGGAGCCGCGGCAACTTCGTCGATTCGCTGGCCGCGGGCCACGTGGCGCACCTGCTCTGGGGTGCGCAGGGCGAGTTGCTGGGCTACCTACTGGCCCTGCCCGGCTTCGAGGAAATGCATCTTCTCAACCTCACCGTCGCTCCCGCCGAGCAAGGCCGCGGCCACGCGCGTTGCATGTTGGAGTGGTTGGTCGCGGCGTGCGGGCAACGGGGCGCAAGGCAACTCTGGCTCGAAGTGCGCGAAGGCAATGCGCGAGCACGCCGGGTCTACGAGCGCTTCGGCTTTGCGCACATCGGAACACGCAAGGGCTACTACCCAGCGCCCAATAGCCTGCGCGAAGACGCGGTGGTGATGGGGCTGCCGATACCGCCGCTTGTCACGGAGGCGCGCGATGCGGTGGAGTGAGCGTCAGCGCGCCATGCTTGGCGAAATGGGCATCCGGCTGTGGCCGCAGGCGATGGACGCTGAACCGGCCGACACCGATTCGCTCATCGCCCCGGCCGCCGGCACCTCGCCTCGAGCGGCTGGAATGAGTGCCGCCGCGGCCGGTGCGATCCAGACGCCCGCGGCGCCACCTGAAGCGCCACCTGAGGTGCCACCCTCTGCGGCCCAGGCCAGGCCCGCCGAAGTGAAGGTCGCGTGGGCGCCCCGGCCGCAGGCCACCGGCATCGCCGCGATGGACTGGCCCGCACTGCGCGAAGCCGTGGCGGAGTGCACCGCCTGCAAGCTGTGCCACGGACGCAAGCAGACGGTGTTCGGCGTTGGCAACCCCCAGGCCCACTGGATGATCGTCGGGGAGGCGCCCGGCGAGCAGGAGGACCTGCTGGGCGAGCCCTTCGTGGGCAAGTCCGGCCAGCTGCTGGACAACATGCTGCGTGCCATCCACCTGACCCGCCAGGAGGCGCCGCCGCAGCAGCAGGTCTACATCGCCAACACCGTCAAATGCCGGCCGCCCGGCAACCGCAATCCGCAGCCCGACGAACTGGCGCAGTGCGAGCCGTTCCTGATCCGCCAGGTCGCGCTGGTGGGCCCCAAGATCATCCTGGCGATGGGACGGTTTGCCGTGCAAAGCCTGCTGCGCAGCAACGAGCCGATTGGCAAGTTGCGGGGCAGGGTGTACGACTTCCAGGGGGTGCCCTTGATCGTCACCTACCACCCCGCGTACCTGCTGCGCAGCCTGGAGGAAAAGGCGCGCGCCTGGGACGACCTGTGCTTGGCCATGGAGACCGTGAAGGCTTGCACGGCAAACTGAGACTGCGCAGCGCGGGCTGCACTGTCGAGCGCACGTGCGTGACTATCATCGTTGGCGCAGGCCGGTTTCAGTCCACGCGCCACCCCTAGCCATTGATGAGCACCGCACCCATCTCACCTGCTGGCAACCTGTCCAAGTGGGACCAATTGCCCGGCATGGTGCAACTGCTGGAGCCCGATGGCGCGGCGCGATACGTCAACGCCGCGCTCGCCGCGTTCATGGGAATGAGTGTGGCGCAGGCGTTGGGGCATGGCTGGCACAACGCGCTTGGCCTTGAATCGCGCCAGGCCCTGCTCGCGGCTCTTGGCGATGGCCGCGACTTCACGATGCCGCTGCAATGGCGCCACCGCGACGGCCAGACCCGCTGGGTCGAATGCCTGGCCCGCTGGTCGCCGGAGCGGGGCGATTTTCTGTGCCTGTTGCACGACGAGACGCTGGGCAAACGGGTGCTGAGCCAAGCCCGGGACCAGGCCGATTTGTTCCGCTTGATGACCGACAACGTGCCGGTGCTGATTGCCTACTACCGGGCCTGCGATTTCCAGTGCCAGTTCGCCAACCTGGGCTATGCACGCACCTTCGGGCTCGACGAGCAGTCCATCCTCGGCCTGACGTTCGCGCAGGTCATCGGCGAGGAGGCCGCACGCCAGATCGACCCCGAGGTGCAGGCCGTGCTGGAGCACCGCCGAGACGTGGCCTACGAGCGCACGCTGGTGTCCGCCGACGGTGTGACGCGCTGGATCGAGGTCAACCTGCGGCCGCATCTGAACCCCGCGGACGAGCTTATCGGCGTGTTCGTGCTGATCTCCGACATCACCAAGCACCGCTTGGCCGAACAGGCCGTGCGCGATTCGGAAGGGCGGCTCGCCAAGTTCATGCAAGCCAGCACCGAAGGCATTGTTTTCCACAAGGACGGCATCGTCGTCGATGCCAACCCGCCCATGTGCGAGTTGATCGGCTACCGGCTCGATGAAATGCGCGGGCGCCCGACGCTGGATTTCATCGGCGCGGAGCATGTGGCCAAGGTGGCGGCGGTGATGGCCTCGGGCCAGGAAACCGCCTACGAAAGCATGCTGGTCGACAAGCTCGGGCGGCACATCCCGGTCGAGTTCATCGTGCGCACGATGCTCAGAGGCGGTGAACGCCTGCGCATGACCATCGTGCGCGATCTGCGCGACCGGCATGCCGCGCAGGCCCGCATCCACCACCTGGCCCACCACGACATGCTGACGGGCCTGCCCAACCGCATGTCCTTCATGGAGCAGCTCGATCATTTGCTGATGGGAGCCAAGGCCAACGGCTCGCGCCTGGCCTTGCTGTTCATTGATCTGGACCACTTCAAGCGCGTCAATGATTCGCTCGGCCATTTTGTGGGCGACACGCTGTTGCGCACGGTGGCCGCGCGCATCACGTCCTGCCTGCGCGCCACCGACATCGTGGCGCGTTTCGGCGGCGATGAGTTCATGGTGCTGCTGCCCGGGCTGCCGGTTCACGGCGAGCGCGGCACCGATGTCGAAGAAGTTGCGCAAAAACTGCTCGCCGTCATCGAGGTGCCGTTGATTGCCGAAGGGCGGCCGATCTCGGTGACCCCGTCGGTGGGCATTGCCTTGTACCCCGAGGACGGCGACTCGCCGCACGAACTCGTCAAGCATGCCGACACGGCCATGTACCTGGCCAAGTCGCGCGGCCGGGCCAACTACCAGTTTTTCGACCGTGGCATGGCCAGCGCCGCCTATGCCGCGCTGGTGATGGAAGGGCAGCTGGCACAGGCGCTGGAGCACCGCGAGTTCGAGCTGTACTTCCAGCCCCAGGTGAGCGCGCACGGCGGTGGGTTGGTGGGTGCCGAGGCGTTGATCCGCTGGAACCACCCCGAGCGCGGCTTGCTGCTGCCCAACGAGTTCATTCACCTGGCCGAGCGCCAGCGGCTGATGCTGCGCATCGGCCAATGGGTGCTGCAAGAGGCGGCTCGCTGCATCAAGCGATGGCACGCCATCGCCCTGGGCGTGCCGACGGTGGCGGTGAACTTGTCGACCCTGCAGTTCCTGTCGCCTGGTTTCATCGATGCCGTCGCCCAGGTGTTGCCGGCCGACGGCCTGGACAGCGGCATGCTGGAGCTCGAACTCACCGAACGCATGTTGATGGACGACATGAGCGAGGTCAAACAGCGGCTGCTGCGCCTGCGCGCGATGGGCCTGAGCATTTCGGTGGACGATTTTGGCACTGGCTATTCATCGCTGGGCCACCTGAAGAACCTGCCGATCGACAAGCTGAAGATCGACCGCTCGTTCATTCGCGACCTGCCCGGCGCGCGCGACTCCGTGGCGATCGCCTCGGCCATCATCCAGATGGGGCGCAGCCTGGGCATGACCGTCATTGCCGAGGGGGTCGAAACGGCCGCGCAAGCCGAGTTCCTGGCCGCGCAAGGCTGCGACGAGTTTCAGGGTTACCTGATCAGCCCGGCGCTTCCGCTGGTGCAGTTCGAGGCCTGGGTGCTGGAACGCCGGGCGCTGCGCGCGCTGCCCTGAACCCCAGCCCGCGGCCGCGCGCCGCGGGTCATTTCTTCTTGGAAGGCCGGGTCCAACCCGCGAGGGACATCTGCTTGGCCCGCACCACGGTCAACTGCCCGGCCGGTGCGTCCTTGGTCACGGTCGAGCCGGCGCCGATGGTGGCGCCCGCGCCCAGCGTCACCGGCGCCACGAGCACGCAGTTGCTGCCCACATGCACGTCGGCCTCGATCACGGTGCGGTGCTTGTTGGCGCCGTCGTAGTTGGCGGTGATGCTGCCCGCGCCGTAGTTGACGCGCTCGCCCACCGTGGCGTCGCCCAGGTAGGCCAGGTGGTTGGCTTTGGCGGCGCGCGCGAGCGTGGAGTTCTTGACCTCGACGAAGTTGCCGATGTGCACCTCTTCGGCCAGATCGGCCCCCGGGCGCAGGCGCGCGAACGGGCCGATCAACGAGCCGGCGCCGACCTTGACACCGAGCGCCTCGCCGTCGATGTGGGTGAACGGGTGGATCACCACACCGGCGCCGATCCGGGCATTGCGGATGCAGCAGTTCGCGCCGATGCGGACCCCGTCGCCAAGCTCCACGCGGCCTTCGAAAATGCAATTGACATCGATCTCCACATCGCTGCCGGCGCGCAGTTCGCCGCGCACGTCAAAGCGCGCTGGGTCGGCCAGGCGCACGCCGGCTTCCATGAATTCCTCGGCCCGCCGGCGCTGGAACCGGCGCTCCAGTTCGGCCAATTGCAGCGGGCTGTTGACGCCCAGCACCTCGGTCTCGTCGGCGGCCAGCGCCGCGGTCACCGGCACGCCATCGGCGACGGCAAAGGCAACGATGTCGGTCAGGTAATACTCACCCTGGGCGTTGTCATTTTTCAACGCGGCCAGCCAGCGTTTGAGCTGCGCGGTGGGCACGGCCATCATGCCGGTGTAGCCCTCGCGGATGCAACGTTGCTCGGGCGTGGCGTCCTTGTGTTCGACGATGGCGCGAACCGAGTCGCCTTGGCGGACGATGCGTCCGTAGCCGGTCGGGTCGTTCAGCATCACGGTCAACAGTGCGAGCCGCGTGCCGCCGCAGGCCTGCACCAGCGCGTGCATGGTCCGGGCCCGGATCAGCGGCACATCGCCATTCAGGATCAGCGTGGTGCCAAGGTCTTGCAGGTGAGGCACCGCCTGTTGAACGGCGTGGCCGGTGCCGAGCTGCGGCAGCTGGCGGACAAAGCTCAGATTCGGCGCACTGACCGCCGCCTCGACCAGCGCGGCGCCATGCCCGGTGACCGTGACGATGCGGTCCGCGCCCAGGCCGGCGGCGGTCTCCAGCACATGCTGTAACAGGCTGCTTCCCGCCAACCTGTGCAACACTTTGGGCAGTGCAGACTTCATGCGGGTGCCTTTTCCCGCCGCCATGATCACGATGTCCAATGCCATACGCCGCTCCATTTTTCGAGTGCCAATTATCGCGGCGCTGTGCCTGGCCCTGCTGTTGGCGGGCGGCTGCAGTGCGTTACGATTTGGCTATAACCAAGCCGCCGACCTGGCCTATTGGTGGCTTGACGGGTACGTTGATTTCAGCGAAACCCAGACACCGCAGGTGCGCAATGCGCTGGCGGATTGGTTTGTCTGGCACCGCGCCACGCAGTTGCCGGACTACGCCAACCTGTTGGCTCGGACCCAGAACGAGGTGATGGCCGACAGCACGCCATCACGAGTGTGTGAATGGTGGGGCTCGATCAGCGCGCGCATCGAGACCGGCCTGGAGCGCGCGGTGCCGGCGGCTGCCGAGTTGATGCTGAGTGTGGCGCCCAGGCAGGTCCAGCACATTGAGCGCCGCTACGCCAAGGCCAACGAAGAGTTCCGCGACGATTTCCTGCAGGGCGACCCGGTGAAGCGGCGCAAGGCGTCTGTCGAGCGCGCCATCGAGCGCGCCGAGCTGTTGTACGGGAAGCTGGAAGACGTTCAACGAGAGCAGATCGCCCGATCGGTCACCCAGTCGCCGTTCGACGCCGACCTGTGGTTCATCGAGCGCAAGCGGCGCCAGCAGGACGCCTTGCAGATGTTGCGCCGCATGGCGGCCGGCAGCGCCAGCCTCGACCAGGCGCAGGCCGCGCTGCGCGCCTACATGGAACGCACGGCCCGCTCGCCGAGAGAAGAATACCGGCGCTACTCGGAAAAACTGGCCAACTTCAACTGCGCTTTCGCGGCCAATCTGCACAACACCACCAGCCCGGCTCAGCGGCAAACCGCGGCGCAAAAACTCAAAGGCTGGGAAGCCGATCTGCGAGCGCTCGCGGCCGACGCGGCGAAGTGATCCGCAGCTTCACGGCGTGAGTTGAACGGTCACGCTGCGCGGGTTGATGCCGCCGGTCGGGAAGTCTTTCAGCGCGGCTTCGAACATCGCGGGCAGCAGCGAATGGATCGACGACGACATGCCGTCATTGCTGGCGCGAGCTTCGTACAGCGGCCGGCCCGTTTTGCGGTCGCGGATCAGCAGGGCGACTTCGCGTTCGTAGGTGGGGCTGGCGTACTGCAGCCCGAATCCTGGCCCCCAGAACCCACGCCCGAAGCGCGAATGGTGCGAATAGGGCGAGTAGAAGAACCCGCCGCGCCACCAGAACGGGTCGTCATACGGTGAACGCTCGTTGGGGCTGACGCGTGCGCCCAGCTGGATGCTCACGTCGGCGGCACTGTCGTCGGCAGCGGGTGTGAAGCCCGCGGACTCGACCGCACGCCGCGCGGCATCTTCCAGCGCCTGCTGCTGCTCGGGCCGGGCCTGCTGGGAGGGCAGCCGCTCGAAGACATAGCTGGCCGGCTTGCGGTCGGCGGGCCACTGGCCGTAGCTCGACACTTCGCTGTTGAGGTTGCGAAACGCCGCGCATCCGGCCAAGGCGAGCGCAACGGCGAGCAAAGAAATCAACTTCAGCATGATGGGCCTCCTGCCTCGGCGGGCGCTGTCAATCGTCTGGATGCAGCCGGATGGTCGACGACGCCGGCGTGCCGCAGGGCTCCTGGTCATCGAAAGCCCGGTCACCCAGCGGTTCGGCCACGCCCGATGCTTGGAGGCTGGCAAATGGGTAGAGGTTCCGGTCCATCAGGTGCGATGGCACCACGCTGCGCATCGCACTGAACAGGTTGTCGATACGCCCCGGGTGGTGGCGTTCCCAGTCGCGCAGCATTTGCTTGATCTGCATCCGCTGCAGGTTCTCCTGATTGCCGCACAGAGTGCACGGGATGATGGGGAACTGCCGGTGTTGCGCCCAGCGCTCCAGGTCGTGCTCGGCCACGTAGGCCAGCGGGCGGATCACGATGTGTTTGCCGTCGTCGCTGACGAGCTTGGGCGGCATGCCCTTCATGCGGCCGCCGAAGAACATGTTCATGAACAGCGTTTGCAGCATGTCGTCGCGATGGTGGCCGAGCGCGATCTTGGTGGCGCCCAGTTCAGTGGCCACGCGGTACAAAATACCGCGCCGCAGCCGCGAGCACAGGCTGCACATCGTCTTGCCCTCGGGAATGAGCCGCTTGACGACGGAGTAGGTGTCCTGGGCGGCGATGTGGAACGGCACGCCGCGGCTCTTCAGGTACCCGGGCAGCACGTGCCCGGGAAAGCCGGGTTGTTTCTGATCGAGGTTGACGGCGACGATGTCGAAATGAATCGGCGCACGCCGCCGCAGGTTGAGCAGGATGTCGAGCAGCGCGTAGCTGTCCTTGCCACCCGAGACGCACACCATCAGCTTGTCGCCGGCCTCGATCATGTTGAAGTCGGCCACCGCCTGGCCGGCCTGGCGGTGCAGGCGCTTGGACAGTTTGTTCAGGTCGACCGACAGCTTGTCTGTGGACGGCGGTTCAAGCACGGCGCTCATCAGGCTTCCCTTATCGCAAACACCTCGCAGCCCACGGCGGCGCAGTCGGGATAGACGTCGGGCTTTTCGGTGGAGACCCGGACTGCCTTCACATGCGGGTGGGCCAGCATCGAGGCCAGCAGGTCGTCGCACAGTGTTTCCTGCAATTCGATGTGACCGAGCGAGACTCGTTCAGCGACGCAACGGCGGATGAAATCGTAGTCCACCACTTCGTCGATGCGGTCGTGCCGGGGGCTGGACAAGGCCAGCGGCACATACAGATCGACGTTGATCAGCACCCGCTGCGCGGCTTGCTTCTCGAAGTCGTGCACGCCGATGTCGATCGAGACCACGTGGTCGCGCAGGAACAGCCGGCGGCAGTTCATCAGGCGGGGGTCGTGGAGCAGGCTTTGCATGGTTCAGGCGGCTGGATGGGTTCGGCTCAGGTGGAGCACGTCTCGACGCTGGGCCGACAAATGCTGGCCCCCGTCAACCAACAAGGTGGTGCCGGTGATGGCAGGGGACTGCAGCAGAAAGCGCACGCTGCGCGCGATGTCCGCCGGCGTCGAGGAACGTTGCAGCGGTGTCAGCGTGTGCGCGGTTTCGAATTCGCTGTTGGTCATCGTGCCGGAGGGCAGCGTCACGCCGGGCGCCACGCCGCAAACCCGCAGCTGCGGGGCCAGCGCCTGGGCCAGCATCACGGTGGCGGCTTCCAACGCGGCCTTGGACAAGGTGTAGGAAAAGTAGTCGGGGTTGGGGTTCCACAGCTTCTGGTCGATCAGGTTGATCACGCAGCCGATCTCGGCGCACCCGGCAAGCTGGACGTGCAGGGCTTGGGCCAGCAGCACCGCGGGCCCGGTGTTGGCGCGCCAGTGCAGCTCCATCGAGGCGTAGCTGAAGGTCCGCGGGTTGTCGTCGTGGAAGGTCGATGCATTGTTCACCACCGCGTCGAGTCGCTTGAAGCGGGACACGACGGCCGGCACCAGCGCGCGGCACGCGGTTTCGTCGGACAGGTCGGCCTGGAAGGCATGCGCCATGGCACCGGCCTCTTTCAGATCGGCGACGGTGGTGTGCGCCTCTTGCGCCGAACGGTGGTAATGCACCGCAATGTCGTAGCCATGCGCCGCCAGGTCCAGCGCGATGGCACGGCCCAGGCGCCGTGCGGCGCCGGTGATCAGAACGACGGGTCGAGAGGACATGGTTCCTACAATGCGGCGATGCATCCACAGAGAAACGCCAGTGTATCGGCGGCGCTGTCCCGTTTGATCCGAGAGGCGATTGCACGCAACGATGGCTGGCTGCCCTTCGACCGTTTCATGGCGATGGCCTTGTATGCGCCTGGCCTGGGCTACTACGCGAACGCGAGCCGCAAGTTCGGGCTCATGCCGTCATCGGGCAGCGACTTTGTCACCGCGCCCGAGTTGTCGCCGTTGTTCGGCCGCGCGTTGGCACGCCAGGTCGAGCAAGCCCTGCAAGCCACCGGCACCGACGAGATCTGGGAGTTCGGCGCGGGCTCAGGGGCATTGGCGCTGCAGTTGCTCGACACGCTGGGCGAACGCGTCCGGCGCTACACCATCGTCGACCTTTCCGCTACCTTGCGCGAGCGACAGCGCGAACGCTTGACTTCACATGCGGCCAAGCTGCGGTGGGCCGACGCCTTGCCGGACCAGCTGCAAGGCGTGATCGTCGGCAATGAAGTGCTCGATGCGATGCCGGTGCAGTTGCTGTGTTTCGACGGCTCGGGCTGGCGGGAGCGCGGGGTGGTGTTGCATGAGCAGGTCTTGGCGTGGGGAGACCGGCCGACCGCGATGTGCGCGCCGTTTGATGCCACGCCAGCCGCCGGCACCGTGACCGAGCGGCACCACCAGGCCGAAGCGTTCATTGCGACGCTGGCCGAACGGCTGATTCTTGGGGCCGCATTCTTCATCGACTATGGGTTCCCGCAGACCGAGTACTACCACGCGCAGCGCACCGGCGGCACGCTGATGTGCCACCGCGCGCACCGGGTCGACGCCGATCCGCTCAGTGAGCTCGGCCTGAAGGACATCACCGCGCACGTCAACTTCACCGGCATTGCACTGGCCGGCCAGGACGCCGGGCTCGATGTGCTGGGCTACACCAGCCAGGCGCGGTTCTTGATCAACTGTGGTTTGCCGGAACTGCTGCAAGGCGCTAACGCGAGAACCGTTGGTCCAGCGCAAAAACTGCTGATGGAGCACGAGATGGGAGAACTGTTCAAGGTGATCGGCTTCGCCAAAGGCATTGAATTCGACGCGCTGGGATTTTCCAGCGGCGACCGGTCGCACACGCTGTGATTCGCCTGCCCCGCAGCCGAGCGCCATCATGATCCGCTGGCTCATCGTCATCTTTCTGGCGCTGCTGATTTTTGGCGGGCTGCACCGGTGGCTGGAGAAGATCGGCCTGGGCAAGCTGCCGGGCGACTTTCGTTTTCAGCTTTTTGGCAAGGAGATCTTCGTGCCGTTGACCAGCAGTGTGCTGTTGAGCTTTCTGGCGCTGTTGATCGCGCAAGTGTTCTAGGGCCGTCCCGTGCTGTCTAGTGCGAGATCGGCCATTCGTGCTGGCACTTCTTGCACCGCACCCTGACCTGGTCGCCCGAGCGGTTTTCCTCCACCAGGCTGAACCGGCCATAGGTCTCGCAGCATTTGCAGACGGCCTGGGTGGCCACCTGTTCGGCATGCATCAGCAGGTAAAGATAGCGCCGCAGTGACCACACACCGACGACTGCAAAGAGAATCACCGCGGCAACGTCGATCAGCTGGTCGCTCAACGGTGCACGCCGGCTGTACACCTCGGCGGCCGCCAGCAAGCCGATGGTGCACAGCAACAGCAGCACCATGTGCGCGTGGCTGCTGAACAGTTCGCGCTCGTACCATTTGCGAAAGCCGTGCTTGCGCAAGCCTTCACCCAGGTTCATCGGGCCGGTTCAGCGCAGGTTTTGCTTCGCCTGACCGAGCAGGGTCGCGGCATCACTGACCTCGAACTTGCCCGGGCCTTCGATGTTGAGCGACTTGACGACGCCGTCCACCACCAGCATCGAGTAACGGTTCGAACGCAGGCCCATGCCGCGGGCCGTCAGGTCCAGCGTCAGGCCGGTGGCCTTGGTGAAGTCGGCACTGCCGTCGGCCATCATGCGCACCTTGTCGGATGTGTTCTGCTCGCGCCCCCAGGCGCCCATCACGAACGCGTCATTGACGGAGATACACCAGATTTCGTCGACGCCTGCGGCCTTCAGGGCGGCGGCGTGTTCGACATAGCCAGGAACATGCTTGGCCGAACAGGTCGGCGTGTAGGCGCCCGGCAACGCGAAGATGGCCAGAGTCTTGCCGGCCGTGGTCTTGGCCACATCAAAGCTGTTGGGGCCGAGCGAGCAGCCATTGCCTTCGACCTCGATGAACTCTTGCAGGGTGCCCGAAGGCAGTTTGTCGCCAACTTTCAACATGTGCAACTCCTTAGATGACTCATGAACGAAAAAACGATCGGCCGCCAGTATCCCAGCGTTCCGACCGTCGTATTGCCGCGCCTCGAAAAAGGCCACGGCCAAAGGACAGCTTTGCCTGTCAGACCACGTTGCCCTTTTCGACCAGGCGCGTCACGACCCATGACTTGGTTTTGGAAATCGGCCGGCCCTCGGCGATCTCGACCACGTCACCAATTTTGTACTCGCCTTTTTCGTCGTGGGCGTGGTACTTGCTTGAGCGGGCGACGATCTTGCCGTACAGCTCGTGCTTGGTGCGGCGTTCGATCAGCACGGTGATGGTCTTGTTGCGCTTGTCGCTGACCACCTTGCCCACCAGTGTTCGGGTGTTCTTGGTTTTGGGCGGCGCGGCTGCGTCGGTCGCCTGTTGCGTCACGTCTTGCGTCATGTCTTGCGTCATTTCGCAGCCTCTTGTTTCTTCTGCGCCAGCACCGTCTTGGCACGGGCGATGTCACGGCGGGTCTTGCCCAGCTGCGAGTGGTTGGTCAGCTGCTGGGTGGCTTTTTGCATGCGCAGGCCGAAGTGGGCCTTCAGCAGGTCGCCGACTTCCTTTTGCAGGCCGGCAACGTCTTTCGAACGCAGTTCGGATGGTTTCATTATCAATCTCCGATGGGTGCTTTCAGTGCCTCAGGCACCGACCTGACGGGCCACAAACGTGGTGCGCAGCGGCAGCTTGGCCGCTGCCAAGGTGAACGCTTCGCGGGCCAGTTGCTCGGGCACGCCGTTGATTTCGTACAGCACCTTGCCGGGCTGGATTTCAGCCACGTAGTACTCGGGGTTGCCCTTGCCGTTGCCCATGCGGACTTCGGCGGGCTTCTGCGAGATGGGCTTGTCCGGGAAGATGCGGATCCAGATGCGGCCACCACGTTTCACGTGGCGCGAAATGGCACGCCGTGCCGCTTCAATCTGGCGCGCTGTGAGGCGGCCACGGTCGATGGCCTTCAACCCGAAGTCGCCGAACGACACCTTGGCGCCGCGGGTCGCAACACCGGTGTTGCGGCCCTTTTGTTCCTTGCGGTATTTTCTGCGTGCAGGTTGCAGCATGCTTATTCTCCTTTGACCTCGGGCGTGGCCGGGGGCACTGCTTTGCGCACACGCTTGACGGCGGGCGTCTTGGGCGCGTCGCCAGGCGTTGCCGGCTTGTCAGTACCCACTGCACCTGCAGCCGGAGCCGCAGACGTTGCCTGCCTCGGCGCACCACGATCGAAACCACCACCCCCCGGACGGCCACGGCCATCGGGCGCACCCGGGCGCGGCGGCCGGCGTTGGCGGCGGTCATCTTCGTTGCTGTCCGGCTTGGCCGCAGGCGCGACCTCACCCTTGCCCAGGCGGTCGCCGCGGTAGACCCAGCACTTCACGCCGATCACGCCATAGGTCGTCTTGGCTTCGGAAAAACCGTAGTCGATGTCGGCCTTGAGCGTATGAAGCGGCACGCGGCCTTCGCGGTACCACTCGCAACGGGCAATCTCGATGCCGTTCAGGCGGCCCGACGACATGATCTTGATGCCTTGCGCGCCCAGCCGCATCGCGTTCTGCATCGCGCGCTTCATGGCACGGCGGAACATGATGCGCTTTTCGAGCTGCTGGGTGATGCTGTCGGCGATCAGCTGAGCATCGATTTCGGGCTTGCGCACTTCCTCGATGTTCACAGCCACCGGCACGCCCAGGCGGCGCGTCAGTTCGGCCTTGAGGTTTTCGATGTCCTCGCCCTTCTTGCCGATCACCACACCCGGGCGTGCCGAGTAGATGGTGATGCGGGCGTTCTTGGCTGGGCGCTCGATGAGGATGCGCGACACGGCGGCGCTCTTCAGGCGCGCCTTCAGGTACTCGCGAACCTTCAGATCTTCGGCCAGCATCGTGGCGAAGTTCTTGTTCGATGCGTACCAGCGCGACGCCCAATTGCGTGTGACCTGCAACCGGAACCCGGTCGGGTGAATCTTTTGTCCCATGGTGGCGCCTTTAGTTGCCGACGGTCACAAAAATGTGGCAGGTGGGTTTGCTGATGCGGTTGCCGCGGCCCTTGGCCCGTGCAGAAAAGCGCTTCAGCGTGGCCGCCTGCTCGACGAAGATCGTCTTGACCAACAGAGCGTCGATGTCGGCACCGTCGTTGTGCTCGGCATTGGCAATCGCCGACTCGAGACACTTCTTGATGATGCCGGC
>JANNDW010000423.1:0-2880 GCA_031378125.1 Methylibium sp.
TCAAGCCCACCACCGCCAGCAGCACCAGCCCCAGCGCCATCGCCAATGGCAGGTCGCCCTTGCTGGTTTCCAGCGCGATGGCCGTGGTCATCACGCGCGTCACGCCGTCGATGTTGCCGCCGACGATCATCACCGCGCCGACTTCGGCGATGGCACGCCCGAACGCGGTGAGCAGCACGGTGACGACCGCCCAGCGGTCGTGCAGCAGCATCAGCAGCGCGCACAGCAGCGGGCCCGCGCCCATGGATTGAAGCTGGTCGCCGCCGTCGCGCAGGCTGTCGCCCACCAACTGGCGCGACAGCGCCGCCACGATGGGCAACACCAGAATGGTCTGCGCAATGACCATGGCCGTGGGCGTGAACAGAATGCCCCAAGACCCCAGCGGCCCGCTGCGCGACAGCAGCAGGTACACCACCAGCCCCACCACCACCGAAGGCAGCGCGAGCAGCGTGTTCAGCGCCATCAACAGCAGGCGGTGGCCGGGGAAATGCGCCACCGCGAGCCAGGCGCCGCCGAGCAAGCCCAGGCCGGCGGCAAACAGGCAGGCCAGGCCGCTGACATTGAGCGACAGCAGCACGGTGCGAAAGAGAACGGCGTCGGCATGAACAATCAGATCAAAGGCGGTGCGAACACTGTCACTCAGGGAACTCATTCAACATTTCTCATTGCAGATATTCTCCATGCCACTTCTGCCAGCGACCATATGAACTTCAATGCATAAGGTGCACCTCACCTACACACTGTCCGGCGCATCCGACGCTCGCCGCGACCTGCATCACCCGTTGATGGCCATGCTGGCCGCCGTGCACGAGACGGGCTCCATCTCAGGCGGCGCCAAGCAGCTCGACCTGTCCTATCGCCACGTGTGGGGCGAACTCAAGCGCTGGGAAGCCGAACTGGGCCAGACGCTGGTGGTCTGGGTGAAAGGCCAGCCGGCGCGGCTGTCACCGTTCGGCGCCAAGCTGCTGTGGGCCGAGCGCCAGGCGCAGGCGCGGCTGGCACCGCAGATTGAAGCGCTGCGCAGTGAACTGGAGCGCGCGTTTGCGATCGCCTTCGACGACAGCGCCGGCGTGGTCAGCCTGTACGCCAGCTTTGATGAAGCGCTGCCGCGGCTGCGCACTTTGGTGGGCCGGCGCCACACGCTGCACCTGGAGATCCAGTTCACCGGCAGCGTGGACGCGCTGGCGGCGTTGAACGAAGGGCGCTGTTTGCTGGCGGGCTTTCACGCCATCACCCACGCGAGCCTGCGGTCTCCGACGGCCACGGTCTACCGGCCGATGCTGAAGCCGGGCCGCCACAAGCTGATCGGGTTTGCGGCGCGCACGCAGGGTTTGATCGTGGCGCCGGGCAACCCGCTGGGCATCGTCTCGCTCGCCGATCTAACCCGCGGCGATGTGCAGTTTGTAAATCGACAGCGCGGCACCGGCACCCGCGTGGTGCTGGAGGAATTGCTGGCCGCGGCGCAGATCGCACCCGAGCAGATCGGCGGCTTTGACGCCACCGAACCGTCTCATCAAGCCGCCGCCCAAGCCGTGGCCAGCGGCGCGGCCGATGTGTCCTTCGGCATCGAAGCGGCGGCGCGCGCGAAGGGGCTGGACTTCGTGCCGCTCGCGCAGGAACAGTACTTTCTGGCCGTGCTGGCCGACAACCTGGCCGACCCCCACGTGAGCGCGCTGTTGGCCGCGCTGCGCACGCCGCAGTGGAGCGAAGCCTTGAACGCCATTCCAGGCTACCGGGCCGAACGCAGCGGCGAGGTGTTGTCGCTGCGATCGGTGCTGCCGTGGTGGAGTTATCGCAAGCCCAAGCGCTGAATTGAATCGGGTCGTTGTTGATGTTGCAGAGTGACGCATCGGTACCGAGGCATCATTGCTGCATGAAAGAGCAGATGAGGCTTGACGCGCTGCCTTTGGGAAGGGGCAATGGCCTGCGCCTTGCCAGGTCCAGAAAAGCGTGCGGCAAGCGATTTGTGCGCAGCGCTTTCGGTGCGAGGATGTTGTACGCCATGGACCAGCCCTGAAACTCACGAAATTCGATGGCTTGCTGGTGGACGGTCACGACCCCCCGATGCCTCGCGTCGAGCTTGATGCGCTCATACAACGCATCGATCACGAGATCCGCACCTTCGATCACCTGCATGAAGTTGCCGTCCGAGTACACCAGGATGCCTGTCACGCCCAGCCTTTCATTGTTTCTCTGGCATTGAGCAACGAGGTTCAAAAGACTGGCCTCGTTGAACTGCGACATCGCCAAGCTGACGTACGTGATTGAAACCATGGCTGCCCCTTGCGATGACGGCCAAAGCATTCATCGCCGACATCGAATTTACGCCTATTTGCCCTTCGCAAACCGCACTCGGCTCGAACCTGGAAACTGGGCTCGTTCGTCAACCTCCGCGGCATGAAAGCCCGCATCAGCCGGGCCGCCGTGTCGACCAGGCAACGCCATGAAGGAAAGGGGCGGATGGCTGCTTGGCGCATGAGTTTTGCGATGCGCCAAACTGGAGCGAGCGCATACCCTAGCATCACCCGCCGCGCTCGCCCTTCAAAATTCACCCCGCTTTCCACTCCCGTTCGATCAACGCTCCCCACGCATGCTTCGCATCACCGGTCTCACCAAGCGCTACTGCGAGCGCCCTGCGTTGAAGTCGCTGTCGCTGGCGCTGCCGGCGGGCCAGTTCGTGGCGCTGCTGGGGCCCAACGGCGCGGGCAAGTCCACCTTGTTCCAGGTGCTGACGGGCCTGTTTGCGGCCGATGAAGGCGAGGTCGAAGTCGCCGGTCATTCGCTGCGCCACGCGCCGACCTTGGCGCTGCGCCACATCGGCGTGGTGTTCCAGCAGATCTCGCTCGACATGGACCTGAGCATCCTGCGCAACCTGCTGTT
>JANNDW010000427.1:0-14913 GCA_031378125.1 Methylibium sp.
GCCGTGATGTGGCGGTAGCTGCCCAGAACGATGTTGTTGGCGGCGAGCGAATCGGCCGTCACAAAGAAGCCGAGATTGCGCTTGACGATGCGCCGCTCGTCTTCGGTCAGGCCATTCGGGTCCTTCCATGTGGCGATGTCGCGCGACATGTTGACCTCTTGAGGCATCCAGTGATTGGCGCAGCTCGCGAGGTACTTTTCCCAGGCCCATTTGTATTTGAACGGCACCAATTGGTTGACATCGGTCTGGCCGTTGATGATGCGCTTGTCGGCTGCATTGACGCGCCGGGTGCCGGCAGCTTTCACGACCGGAGGCGAGACCGGCGCGGCGCTCTGCGCGCCGAAGGCCGCGGGTGTCTTGTTCACATCGAGGACAGCGGCCGCATGCACCGAAGAAAGAGGCGCCCCACGCGCTGCGGACGACTGACCTAGCGCGAGACCCGCGTTGTGAAATGTCGAGGACTTGACTTCTTCTTCCCAAACAAGCATGGCGATTTCCTGTGCGTCTGAATTATGAGAGTGTTGCGAGAGAACACCAAGCGTTTATTGACATTCGACCGCGTTTGCTGTTGCCATATTGCATCGACTCATCGCCGATCCTTCACGTTGCGACACGCCGCCAAGATGCTCAACGAGCAAGCGACTCAGGCGCCGCGCCGCGACCCGAATCACTGGCATGCCTCACAGCTTGGATCGTCAATGGCGCAGAACTTGATGTCCGATCCAGCAGTGGCATCGCCGTCCCTCAGCGCCGGCAAAGCGGCCGCTGAAGCACGCTTCGCACTCGCGCTTGAAGCGCCGCCGTTGTTGGACACCGCGTTCATGTGCCCTGCCTTCACGGTCGACTTCTCGGCATGCGTCGCACCCACGGTGCGCAGGTAGTAGGTGGTCTTCAAACCACGCAGCCAGGCTTGTCTGTAGGTCTCGTCAAGCTTCTTGCCCGAAGCGCCAGCCATGTAGATGTTGAGCGACTGGGCTTGGTCGATCCACTTCTGGCGCCGCGCCGCCGCCTCGACAAGCCACTGCGTCTCGATCTCGAACGCGGTGGCGTAAAGCGCCTTCATCTCCTCGGGCACACGGTCGATGCGCCGCAGGGAACCATCGAAGTGCTTGAGGTCCATGACCATCACATCGTCCCAAAGCCCGAGCTTCTTCAGGTCGCGCACAAGGTACTCGTTGACGATGGTGAATTCACCCGACAGGTTGGACTTGACCGACAGATTGCCGAACGACGGTTCGATCGACGCACTGACACCGATGATGTTGGAGATGGTGGCGGTCGGCGCAATGGCAACGCAGTTCGAATTGCGCATGCCGTGCCGGGCGATGCGCTGGCGCAGCGCGTCCCAGTCGAGCGTGACGCTTCGATCCACTTCCACATAGCCGCCGCGCTGCTGCGCCAGCAAATCGAGCGAGTCGATTGGCAGGATGCCGCGGTCCCAGAGCGAACCTTGGTAGCTGGAATAACGACCGCGTTCCGCGGCCAGATCGGTGGAGGCCCAGTAGGCGTGATAGCACACCGCTTCCATCGAGCGGTCGGCAAACTCCACGGCCGCTTCGGATGCGTAGGGGACGCCAAGTTCGTACAACGCGTCCTGGAAGCCCATGATTCCCAGACCCACTGGGCGATGGCGCAAGTTGGAGTCGCGCGCCTTCTTGACCGCGTAATAGTTGATGTCGATCACGTTGTCCAGCATGCGCATCGCCGTCGAGATCGTGCGCTTCAGCTTGGCGTGGTCGATCTGCATGCGCCCGTCGACCGGCGTGAGGTGGTGCACCAGGTTCACCGAGCCGAGGTTGCACACGGCGATCTCGGTCTCGCTGGTGTTCAGCGTGATCTCGGTGCACAGGTTGCTCGAATGCACCACGCCCACATGCTGCTGCGGCGAGCGCACGTTGCAGGCGTCCTTGAACGTGATCCAGGGATGGCCGGTCTCGAACAGCATCGACAGCATCTTTCGCCACAGGTCGCCGGCGCGCATGGTCTTGAACAACTTGATCTCGCCGCGGGCCGCCTTGGCTTCATAGGCGGTGTAGGCCGCCTCGAAGTCCTTGCCGAACTTGTCGTGCAGGTCGGGACAGGTGCTCGGAGAGAACAGCGTCCAGTCGCCTCCCTCCATCACGCGCTTCATGAACAGGTCCGGAATCCAGTTCGCGGTGTTCATGTCGTGCGTGCGGCGGCGGTCGTCGCCGGTGTTCTTGCGCAACTCCAGGAATTCCTCCAGGTCCAGATGCCAGCTTTCAAGGTAGGCGCAGACCGCGCCCTTGCGCTTGCCGCCTTGATTGACCGCCACCGCGGTGTCGTTGACGACCTTGAGGAAGGGCACCACACCCTGGCTCTTGCCGTTGGTGCCTTTGATGTGGCTGCCCAAAGCGCGCACATTGGTCCAATCGTTGCCCAGTCCGCCGGCAAACTTGGACAGCAGCGCGTTCTCTTTCAGCGCCTCGTAGATGCCGTCCAGGTCGTCGGCCACCGTCGTGAGGTAGCAGCTCGACAGCTGCGAGCGGCGTGTGCCGGCGTTGAACAAGGTCGGCGTGCTGCTCATGAAATCGAAGCTGGACAGCACTTCGTAGAACTCGATGGCGCGGGCTTCGCGGTCGATCTCGCCCAGCGCCAGGCCCATCGCAACACGCATGAAAAAGGCTTGGGGCAGTTCGATGCGAGCCTCGTCCATGTGCAGGAAGTAGCGGTCGTAAAGCGTCTGCAGGCCGAGGTAGTCGAATTGCAGGTCGCGTTCCGCCTTCAACGCGGCGCCCATCCTGGCCAGGTCGAACTGCAGCAGCTTCTCATCAAGAAGTTCGGCTTGAATCCCTTTCCTGATGAAGCCCGGGAAATAGTCGGCATAGCGGCTGTGCATGTCTGCCTGCAAGACCTCTTCACCGAGGACCTCGCGACGGATGGTGTGAAGCAACAGCCGCGCCGTGGCACGCGAGTAGCCGGGGTCTTTTTCGATCAGCGTGCGTGCGGCAAGGATGGCCGCCTTGTGCACTTCATCGATGGGCACGCCGTCGTAAAGGTTGCGTTTTGTCTCGGCCATGATGGGGGCGGGCTGCACATCGGCGCCCAGGCCCGTGCAGGCCGACTCGAACACTGCCTGCAGGCGCGCCAGATCCAGCGGGAAGCGCTGGCCGCGATCGGTGACCGTCAAGGCCGGCTCGGCCAACGCTTGCGGATGCCCCTGCTTGGCTCGCTCCTGAGTGCGCCGCTCGCGGTACAGAACATAGGCGCGCGCCACCTCATGGTGGCCACCGCGCATCAGGCCCAGCTCGACCTGGTCCTGCACATCTTCGATGTGAAACGTGCCGCCGCCCGGACGCGAACGCAGCAACGCGCGCACCACGGTCTCGGTCAGCCCATCGACGGTCTCGCGCACACTGGCCGACGCCGCGCCCTGAGTGCCATGAACCGCCAGAAACGCCTTCATCAGCGCCACAGCGATCTTGTTCGGCTCGAACGACACCACCGCGCCATTGCGGCGCAGGATCTGGTAGCCCTGGTAAGCGGAGGTGGTTGCAGCGGCAGGTGCCACGGCACGCATGGCAGTCACATTGCCAATGCCAGGAACGGTAACGGTCTGCATGGATTCCCCTTTTTGCATTCTGGTTGGGTTTGAAACCGGTCTTCGGTGATGTCGATTCGGAATGTCTTGTTCCGTGAGCATCACGCATCGACACAGCGCCTGAAGGATCGATGCCGGCAGCCGTTCACCCACACAGACACACTATATCTGGGGTCTGCACGATGATCAAGCACTAGATGTAGCGTGTTTTCCAGGCACGCACGGCGGCGTCGGGTCCTTCGATACAGGGCTGAAAGCAATGCTGGCGCGGGGTGAATCGCACAGCTGGCTGCACGCTTGCCGCGTCGCGCGATTTCCGGCTGCAGGCCGCGCCGCTCGGCGCTTTCAACATCGCGCGCGGCACGCGCGGGGCACAGCGCGGGTCAGTCATGACGAAACACGCTTGAGGGGAAACACCAATCAGGCCAGCGCAGCGCTTCGATCAGCCGCGCCCACTCAAACCCGGCTCCCGGATCTTGCTTGCGGCCCGGCGCCACGTGCTCGTGCCCGGCCACGTCCATCACGCCGAACCGAAGCGCCAATTCGATCAGCAGTTGGGAGAGCCCTTCGTACTGCGCGATCTCGAACGAGCCACCCTCCAGGCCTTCCAGTTCGATCCCGACCGAGTAGTCGTTGCAGTCGGCCCGGCCGCGCCACGCGGACGCCCCGGCATGCCAGGCCCGCTCGTCGCAAGAAACGAACTGCCGCAACGCCCCATTTCGACAAAGAAGGAAATGCGACGACACCTTCAGTCCTCGAATTTGCCCGTAGTACGGATGCGAGTCCCAGTCGAGGCGGTTGGTGAACAGCCGCTCGATGGCGTCGCCACCGAACTCACCCGGCGGCAGGCTGATGGAATGGATCACAGCCAGGCTCACCGCGGCACCGGGCGGCCGTGGGCTGCGATTCGGCGACTCGCAACGGGCAGCTCGCTGCAACCAGCCGTCGGTCCACATGACTTGGCTCACTGCAGGTTGGGCGCCGTCTCGCATCGAGCGCGGGCGACGTCGCAACGTGCCGCGGCACCCGACCCTCCCGCAGCCTCATTCATTGCCAAGATCACCACCCACATGGACGCCCAATCGCGCCATGCGGTAGCGCATTTGTCGCAGCGACAAACCCAGGCTTGCGCCGGCCGCCGTGCGATTGAACCGGTGGCGCTCCAGCGCACGCTCCAGGATGTCTCGTTCGACCTGGTCGAGGTACTCGCCCAGGTCGCTCGGCAACACCGGCTGGGGCAACGCAACGGGCCGGACCAGCCCGGCAGCGACCACATCCTGGCCGGTGTTCTCGGTGATGAGATCGAGCTCCTGGGCCGCGCTGTCGGTGAACACCGCGTCGGGAAGGCCCAGGTCGTGCACATCGATTTCCTCGGTGCCGGTCAAGGCAACCGCGCGGTGCAACAAGTTCTCCAGCTCACGCACATTGCCCAGAAACGGGTAGCGGGCCAGGTGCACCAGGGCCTGACGCGTCAGGCGCGGGGGCGGCGCAATGCCGGCGTCACGGGCCAGTCGGGCGAGCACGTGTGCGCAAATGTCGGGCAGGTCGCCAATCCGCTCGCGCAGCGGCGGCACGCGGATCTGGATCACGTTCAGGCGGTAGAACAAATCCTGCCGGAAGCGGCCCGACTGCACATCGGCCCCCAGATCTCTGTGCGTTGCGCTGAGCAAGCGCACGTTGACCGGAAGTTCGCTGACCGCACCCACCGGGCGCACCAGGCGTTCCTGGATCGCGCGCAGCAACTTGGACTGCATGGCCAGGGGCAACTCGCCAATCTCGTCGAGGAACAGCGTACCGCCGTTGGCGGCCTGGAAGAAGCCCTCGCGGTCTTCTGCCGCGCCGGTGAAGGCGCCTTTGCGATAGCCAAAGAATTCGGCCTCAAGCAGGTGCTCGGGAATGGCGCTGCAGTTCACCGCAATGAAAGGTTGCAGGCTGCGCACACTCACCTCGTGGATGGCGCGGGCCACGAGCTCCTTGCCGGTGCCCGACTCGCCATGGACCAGCACTGGCGCCATGCTGCGCGCCACCTTTTCAACCAGGCCGCGCACCTGCTCCATCGTGGCCGATCGGCCCGCCATGCGCGCCAAGGCCTGGCTCATCGGTGCAGCGGGCGCGGATGGCGCCGACGGCGCGGACGGCGTCGCACGCGGCAGCGGGGCCACACCATGCTCGGAAGGCAGGCTGCTCGGGTCCATGGTCGGCACCGCCATGCCGCCGCGCCCGAGCGCGGAGGCGATCACGGCTCGAAACTGGCGCAGATCCACCGGTTTGGTCAGGTAGTCGTAGGCGCCGGCTTGCAAGGCCTGGACCGCGTTCTCCGCCGAACCGTAGGCAGTGATGACGATCGCTTTCTCGCGCCGCCCCGTCTCTTCCAGCCAATGCAGCAGGTCCAGCCCGGTGCCGTCGGGCAGCCGCATGTCGGTGATGATGGCGCTGTAGGTGCGATCCTTCAAATGCAGCGTCGCCTGCTCAACGGTACCGGCGGTCTCGACGTCGTAACCCTCGCGCAACAGCGTTAGCTCATACAGCGTGCGCAGGTCAGGCTCGTCGTCGATGACAAGCAAACTGAAGTGGGAGGCGTTGGTCATGGGGTGGCGTGCACGCGGATCTCCGTGGCGCTGAGAACGCTTCGGCGCAGGGCGACAAAGAACTCGTTGCGGTCGGTTCCGCCGGCCCGGCGCAGGCGGAAATCGATGCTCGCGCCATAGCGTTCACACAGCTCGCGGCAAATGTACAAGCCCAGCCCGGTGCCGCGGCTGCGGGTGGAAAAGAAAGGTTCGAAAAGGTAACGCTCCACATCGGCGGGAATCGAAGCGCCATCGCTCGAAACGCTCAGAAAGACGCGCGTCTCGTCACGCGAATCCAGGCGCACCTCGATCGCCCCCATGGCCTGGCTGGCATGGCGGCGCGCGTTGTCCAGCAGGTTGACCAACACGCGCCTCAAGTGCTCGGCGTCGAACAGCACACCGAGTGGTTCGCCGGGCAAGTGCAACTGCAACTGCCCCTGTTCGCCAAACCCCAGGCCTGCCGCGAGCGCCCATTCCCGGCACACGGCGGCGACCTGGGCCGTCGCGTCGATCGCATGCACGTCGTGCACTTGCCCCGGGGCCACTGCCATCACATCGTCGACGATGCGCTTGAGCCGCTGCACGTTGTCGGTCACCATTTGCATCAACTGTCGCTGGCCCGGGTCGCGCGCGTCTTCGGCCAGCAGCGCGTTGGCCTGCGCGATCGCCGCCAAGGGGTTGCGGATTTCGTGCGCCACCCCGGCCGACACGCGGCCCATGGCCGCCAGTTTTTCCTGCCGGCTTCGAGCCTGCAGGATGCGCACGTCCTCCAGAAACATCACGCAAAACTCCTCGCCCGCCTGCGGCTCCGGTTTGCGGGTGAACCGAATGCGCACGCGCAAGGTGCGGCTCAAATCCGGCGCAAACGCCAGCAGCACGTCGCGACCGGCTTCGGGCCAGGCGGCGTCGACGAATGCGCGTTCCGCTGTTTTCACCAGCGCCTCCCAGGCCGCCACGCCACGCATCTGAAATGGCGCGGGTCGACACATGCCGCTGGCCCACATCAAACGGCGCGCCGCCGGGTTGGCGGCACGCACGCGGCCGCGCCGGTCGACCACCAGCACGCCGTCTTGCATCTCCTCGATGACCAGGCGGTTCAGCTGGGCTTGCTGGCGCGCCAGTTTCAGGCTGCCGCGGGAGGTGATCTCCTCACGCGCCAGCCGCCCAGCCAGTTCGCCCACCAGCACGGTCAGAATAAAGAAGCCGCTGCCGGCCAGCCCGGCCTGGGTCATCAGGGCGGTGATGTCACCGCCGGACAGCGCCGCCAGCCAGGCCGCGCCGAGCAAGGCCAGCGAGATGCCGGCCACCGTGGCCAGCGCCATCGTGCGGGGCGTGAGCACGCTGGCCATCAGCACCGGCATCACCAGCAGCGCAACGTAGTTCAAGTTGGCACCTGGCGCCAGCAAGTGCAGCAGCGTGAAACACACCAGGTCCGCACCGATGGTGGCCATCCACTGCGGGCTGCGCAACCGGGCCAGGGACTGAGGCCCCGCGGCGCGCCAGAAGCGCGGCACCAGCCACATGCCGATGGCCAACCCGGCATAGGTCACGCTCACCATCACCACAAACAGGCTGGGGCGCACACCGAACAGCGTGACGACGCCCAGCGTGCCCACCAGGGCCACGCCGAGCACGGCGCGAGCGCCGATGAAGGTGCGGTAAAGCCGCGCGAAATTGGAGTGCTCCGAGTTCTCGGCCCGTGTCCGCTGGTTGGCCGCAAAGCGGGAGTCGGCCTCTGCCATCTCGGTGTCCAACCAATCCGGTTCGATGGCCGTGGGCTCTTCATCGGCCGGCGCGGGCGCGCTCGAATGGGCCGGGTCGGCCGCGGACTCGAACCCCTCGAACCAGGATTCATCGGCCGACAGCGCGCGCCGCGCGCCGCGCCGCTCACCCAAACGGCGCTCGGTCTCGCTTGGCGACGTGGTCATGAATCGGGGTGGGCCAGTTCAAAAGCCTTGCGATGCGCATCGCCGCAAAACACGCCGCCACGGCCGGGCAGCGCCTCGTCCCGCGGCAGGTGCACGCCGCAGTGCGCACACGCCAGGATTTGCTGCGGGGCCGACGATCGCGGCGGCGGGTCCGCCGGTGGCGGCACCCGGCGCCGCGCGCCGCGCAGCAGCCAAAGCAAGGCCAAGATCGCCAGCAGCAACAGCGCGAACTTCATGGTCTTGTCATCTCAAGCGCCGGGCCCGCGGTGCAGCAGCACCTCGAAGACAAAGCGCGAACCCACATACGCCAGCAACAACAGCGCTGCGCCCGCGTAAAGCCAACGGGTGGCTCTGCGGCCGCGCCATCCAAACAGCTGCCGTCCACCCAGCAGGCTGGCGAAGACCGCCCAGCCCAGCACCGACAGCAGCGTCTTGTGATCCCAACGCCAGGGACTGGCGAACCAGGCACCGAGCAGGATCGCTGCCGACAGCACGACGAAGCCGGCCCCGACAAATCGGAACGTGAGCCTCTCCAGGCGCAACAGCGGAACCCCCGTGCCCGGCGCCGCGGCGGCCGCGCGGCCGCCGCGCATCAGGCGTTCGGCGCGGTTTAGCAAGACGCCGTGCAACACGGCGGCGCCGAACAGGCCGTATGACGCGATGCCCAGCATCCAGTGCAGCGGCGCCCAGCGCGATGACGCCTGCGGACGCAACTCGCCGGGGTAGGCCAGGGCCACTGCCACCGCCAGAGCGCCGAGGCACGCCAGCACCCGGCGCGCGTTGGGCAGCGGCACAAAGCGGCTCTCCACGCCGTACACCGCCAGCACCAGCCACAGCGTCACCGACAAGGCCGGCGCGAAGCCGAAACGCGCGCCCGTCGATGCGCTGCCCAGCCCGCCAATGTCCACGACGATGGCCACCGCATGCATCAACCAGCCCGCCAGCAACGCCACGCGCAGCCGTTCGGAACCACCCTGGCCCGGCAGCGCCGCAATCCCATAGCCGGCGATCGCCAGCAGGCCGGGCAGGCCCAGCACATACGAGGTAGTGATGGCGGTGGTCATGTTGAAATCGAACGATAGAATCAATTTCGCAGTGTACTTTCGCGCCTGCCCGTTCTCGGCCCGCCCTCGGATCGCGACCACTCCCCAAATGGCTTCCACCCTCACCGACCGGCTGAGCCGGCTTGTCAAGACGATGCGCGGCCAGGCCCGCATCACCGAAACCAACGTGCAGGACATGCTGCGCGAGGTTCGCATGGCGCTGCTCGAGGCCGATGTGGCCTTGCCCGTGGTGCGCGACTTCATCGCCCGCGTGAAGGAACGGGCCCTGGGCGCCGAAGTGGC
This sequence comes from Methylibium sp., assembly GCA_031378125.1. GTDB lineage: Bacteria > Pseudomonadota > Gammaproteobacteria > Burkholderiales > Burkholderiaceae_C > LGRD01. Next base: position 9,401 of record JANNDW010000427.1, read on the forward strand.
GGCTTCGCTGTCGCCCGGCCAGACGCTGGTGGGCATCGTCAACCGCGAGCTCGCCGCCACCATGGCTGGCAATGACATCGGGGGCGTGGCCGAGATCAACCTGGCGACCCAGCCGCCGGCGGTGATCTTGATGGCTGGCCTGCAAGGTGCGGGCAAGACGACGACCACCGCCAAGCTCGCCAAACATCTGATCGAAAAGCGCAAGAAGAAGGTGCTCACGGTCTCGGCCGACGTGTATCGCCCCGCGGCGATCGAGCAGCTGAAGACCGTGACCCGGCAGGCGGGCGCCGAATGGTTTCCTTCCAGCGCCAACGACCAGCCCCTGGCGATTGCGTTGGCCGCGCTGGACCATGCCCGCAAGCACTACTTCGACGTGTTGCTGGTCGATACCGCCGGCCGGCTGGCGATCGATGCGGCCTTGATGGCCGAGATCTCCGAGCTGCACACGGCGCTCAAGCCGGTGGAAACGCTGTTCGTGGTCGACGCGATGCAGGGCCAGGACGCGATCAACACCGCCCGGGCGTTCAAGGAGGCTGTAGCGATCACCGGCATCGTGCTGACCAAGATGGACGGCGACTCGCGCGGCGGCGCGGCGCTGTCGGTTCGGCAGGTCACCGGCGCGCCAATCAAGTTTGCGGGCACCTCCGAAAAGCTCGACGGGCTGGAAGTCTTCGACGCGCAGCGCCATGCCGGCCGCGTGCTCGGCATGGGCGACATCGTGGCCCTGGTCGAAGAGGTGCAAAAGGGCGTCGACATGGTGGCGGCGCAAAAGCTCGCCGACAAGGTCAAGTCCGGCGACGCCTTCGACCTGAACGACTTCCTGTCGCAGATCTCGCAGATGAAGAAGATGGGCGGTCTGTCGAGCCTGATGGACAAGCTGCCCGCCCAGATGATGGGCAATGCCGCCAACTTGGGGCAGGCCGGCATGGACCGCGCCGAGCGCGATGTGCGCCGCATGGAGGGCATCATCTGCTCGATGACGCCGCAGGAGCGCCGCAAACCCGATCTGCTGAAGGCCACACGCAAGCGCCGCATCGCGATGGGCTCGGGCGTGCAGGTTCAGGAGGTGAACCGATTGATCAAACAGTTCGAGCAGATGCGCGACATGATGAAGAAAATGAAGGGCGGGGGCATGATGAAGATGATGAAGCGCATGGGCGCGATGAAGGGCATGAGCGGCCCGCGCTGAGGCTCTAGCGCGCGGCCGCGGCATGGTGTGGGCAGGGCCCTGCACGGTACAGCCCGTTCCGACCAGGAGATGTTGTGAAGAATTCATCGGTGATCGTGGCAGTCCTGCTTGTTGTTCTGTTGGTGCTGGCGTGGTGGTGGCTGCGCAGGCGCGGCGTCGATGGCACCGATGCGGACACGTCGGATCGCCTGGACACGCTGACCGCGTGGCCGCCGAGTGTTACGCGCATCCTGACCTCGCAGGAACGCCTGGCGCACAGCACCTTGCTGCGCGCATTTCCCGACCACCTCATCCTTGCGCAGGTGCCTCTGTCGCGCTTCCTGCGCGTACCGACCCGCTACTCGCATGCCGAGTGGCTGCGCCGCGTGGGGCAGTTGTGCGCCGACCTGGTGGTGTGCGATACCGCGACGCAGCCGCTGGCGGTGATCGTCGTCGAAGCCCCTGGCGGCGCGCCGACCGAGCGGGCGCGGCTGCGCCACCAACGCATGATCCGGGTGCTGAAAGCGGCCGATGTGCGCTGCTTCGTCTGGGTTGAAAACGCGCTGCCGTCGATCGAGGCCGCGCGAACCTCGGTCCTCGGACCGCAAGCCGAGGTGCAACTTGCCGCGGCGGCAGTGGCTGCGGCCGTGGCCGCGACAGCGGCGGTCGCGCCGGCCGAACCATCGCAAGGCGTCGATTCCGATGAGTTCGACGATACGAAGCGCGACTCCAGAGGGGATGATTTGCGCGAAGAGGGGGAGCCGCCACCGACCTGGTATGACGACCTCGGTTCCGGGCCGGCACCGCTCCAGCCGGCGAAGCCGCACGCGCCCGCAAAGCGCTGACGCACCCGCCTGCGCACCCGCACGGGCGACCGCAGCGCACCCCGGCCTGAGCGCCGGGCCGCCCCAAGCCAGGCGGCGCCCCTCGGGGGCAGGAGCGCAGCGACTGGGGGGCCCACTCAGCTCAGCAATGCCACCGCAAACTCTCGTGCGTCGAAGGTTTGCAGGTCTTCGAGTTTCTCGCCCACGCCGATAAAATAAACCGGCACCGGACTCGGCCGTGACCGCGACCACAGCGCCACCGCCGCGAGCACGCCTCCCTTGGCCGTGCCATCGAGCTTGGTGATGATCAGGCCGGTGAGTTGCAGGGCCTCGTCGAACAACTGCACCTGGCTCAGCGCGTTCTGGCCGGTGTTGCCATCCACCACCAGCAGCACCTCGTGCGGCGCGCCGGGCATCGCCTTGCCGATGACGCGGCGGATCTTCTTCAACTCTTCCATCAAGTGCAGCTGGGTCGTCAGGCGGCCGGCGGTGTCGGCAATGACGACGTCGCAGCCACGGGCCTTGCCCGCCACCACCGCGTCGAAGGTCACCGCCGCGGGGTCGCCGCCCTCCTGGCTGACGATCTCGACCCGGTTGCGCCCGGCCCAAACGGCCAGCTGCTCCCGTGCCGCCGCCCGAAATGTGTCCGCGGCGGCCAGCAGCACCTTTTGTTGTGCAGCGGCCAAATGCCGTGTCAGCTTGCCGATACTGGTGGTCTTGCCAGCCCCGTTGACGCCGACCACCATCATTACCGTGGGCCGATGTTCGCCCACGCGCAATGGCTTCTCCAGCGGTCGCAGCAAGTCGGCCAGGGCGTCGGTCAACAGGCTCTTCACGGCGGCGGGGTCGGTTGCGCCCGCTGCTTTGACGCGCCGTTTCAGATCGACCAGCAGGAACTCGGCGGCCCGGGCGCCGGTGTCGGCCATCAACAACGCGGTTTCAAGCTCCTCATACAGCGCGTCGTCGATCTTGGCGCCGGTGAACACCTGCGCGATGCTGCTGCCCGTTTTGCTCAGGCCACTGCGCAGCCTGGACAGCCAACCGCCTCGCTCGATGTCGGCGGCCTCGGCGGCCTCAACGAGAGCAGCGGGTGCGGCGGCGGGAACGGCCCGCTCCATCTGCGCAGGCGCTGGCGGCGCATCGGGCGGTGGCTTTTTCTTGAAGAAGCTGAACATGCGGATAACGGTCTCGGGTCGTGCGCGAGGGGACGGGCTTGCCTGGACACCGCGCATTGCGAGTGGCGCACACAAGAGAGATCACTCACACCGACGATATAATTTGAGACTGTGGCGCTTTAGCTCAGTCGGTTAGAGCGACGGAATCATAATCCGCAGGTCCGGGGTTCGAATCCCTGAAGCGCCACCAGACATCTCCGCACAATTCCTTTCGTATCGGGGTCGGTCCGCCTCCCTGCCAACAGCCACTGGATGAACACCATGTTTCGCTGTGTCATTGCTGCATTGGCCGCCGCGTGCTTCGCTGCACCGGCCGCGGCCCAGGTACAACGCCAGTTTCCCCAGAAGGCCTTGCGCGGCGAGATGATCTTCGTCAATCCACCGGAGGTGCGGCTGGGCGGCGCGCCGGCGATGCTTGCGCCGGGCTCTCGCATCCGCGGGCAGAACAACATGCTGGAGCTGTCCGGCGCATTGGCTGGCGCCAAGCTGTGGGTCCACTACACGCTGGACGGCCAAGGCGCCGTGATGGACGTGTGGATCCTGCGCCCCGAAGAGCTCGCGAAGAAGCCCTGGCCCGCGACCCCTGCGGAAGCCCAGAGCTGGTTGTTCGACGCCACGGCCCAGGCCTGGACCAAGCCGTAGTGGAGGCGCCGATGAACCCCAAGAAAGTGTTCATCAAGACCTTCGGCTGCCAGATGAACGAGTACGACTCGGACAAGATGGCCGATGTGTTGCGGGCGGCCCTTGGCTACGAACCCACCACCGATGTGGAGCAGGCCGACCTGATCCTGTTCAACACCTGCTCGGTGCGTGAAAAGGCGCAGGAGAAAGTCTTCAGCGATCTGGGCCGGGTGAAGCACCTCAAGGCCAAGGGCGTGTTGATCGGCGTCGGGGGTTGCGTGGCCAGCCAGGAAGGCGCGGCGATCATCCAGCGCGCGCCGTATGTCGACCTCGTATTCGGCCCGCAGACCCTGCACCGCCTGCCTGAGTTGCTCGACCGGCGCCGGGAGCAGCAGCGCCCCCAGGTGGACATCAGCTTCCCCGAGATCGAGAAGTTCGACAACCTGCCGCCCGCGCGCGTGCAAGGCGCCAGCGCCTTCGTCTCCATCATGGAGGGTTGCTCAAAATACTGCAGCTACTGCGTGGTGCCGTATACCCGCGGAGAAGAAATGTCGCGCCCCTTCGATGACGTGCTGGTCGAAGTGGCCGGCCTGGCCGAGCAGGGCGTCAAGGAAGTGACGCTGCTGGGCCAAAACGTCAACGCCTACCGTGGCCGCATGGGCCCCGAGGCGAAGGGCGGGGGCGAGATCGCCGACTTTGCGCTGCTGATCGAGTACGTGGCCGATATTCCGGGGATCGAGCGGCTGCGCTTCACCACCAGCCACCCGAACGAATTTACCCAGCGCCTGATCGACGTTTACGCAACCGTGCCGAAGCTGGCGGACCATTTACATCTGCCGGTGCAGCATGGCAGCGACCGTATCCTGATGGCCATGAAGCGCGGCTACACGGCCATGGAATACAAGAGCACGATCCGCAAGCTGCGCGCCGTGCGGCCCGACATCAGCCTGTCCAGCGATTTCATCGTCGGATTCCCAGGCGAAACCGAGGACGATTTCGGCAAGATGATGAAGTTGATCGACGACGTGGGCTTCGACGACAGCTTCAGCTTCGTCTACAGCCCGCGGCCCGGTACGCCGGCGGCGTCCCTTGCGGATGGCACTACGCCGGCGGTCAAGCTCGGGCGTTTGCATCACTTGAAAAAGGTCGTCGATGACAGCGCCAAGCGCATCAGCCTGTCGCGCGTTGGCACGGTGCAACGCATCCTGGTCGAAGGTCCATCGCGCAAAGACCCGGCCGAGTTGATGGGGCGCACCGAGTGCAATCGCACCGTCAACTTCAAAGGCCAGGCCCGGCTGGTCGGCCACATGGTGGACGTGACCATCACCGAGGCCAACCCGCATTCGCTGCGCGCCGAAGTGCTGCTTGGTGGCGACGGCCGCAGCGCGCTCTGAGCCGCCTTCGGTGCGCGCCTGCCTATGCAATTGCGCACCGAAGCGGCTCATGTCAGGCCTGTCCTGCCCCATTGCATCAGGCTGCGGTCCGGCCTTGAGCCGCCGTGTTGAAGACCTTCAGCCGCGGCCCCTGAAGCCCGCCCACCACAGCCCCAGCGCGCTGCCAAGCACCATCAGGCCATAGGTCGCGACCCTGCCGTCACGGCCAAAAACAACCAAGCCCGCGATCAGCGCCAGCACCGAGCTGCCAGTGGCCCACCCAGCGAGCGAGCGCCAGCTGACGCTTGTCAAACGCCGGCGCCACAGCAGCTTGGCGATCGCGGGCGCCAGG
>JANNDW010000184.1:0-13986 GCA_031378125.1 Methylibium sp.
ACCTCGCCGTCGAGTTCGAGCACCAGCCGCAGCACACCGTGCGCCGCCGGGTGCTGCGGGCCGAAGTTGAGGGTGTAGTTCTTGATGTCAGCCATGAAGGGTGCGAGTCCAGGCGGGGGCTTCAGTGCCGGCCGCCATAGTTGTCTTCACGGATGATGCGCGGCGTGACTTCGCGCGGCTCGATCGTCACCGGCTGGTAGATCACGCGCTTTTTCTCGGGGTCGTAGCGCATCTCGACATGCCCGGAAACCGGAAAGTCCTTGCGGAACGGATGCCCGATGAAGCCGTAGTCGGTGAGGATGCGGCGCAGGTCCAGGTGGCCTTCGAAGATGATGCCGAACAGGTCGAAGGCCTCGCGCTCGAACCAGTTGCACGAACTCCACACTTCGGTCAACGATGCCACCACGGGCAACTCATCATCCGGGCAGAACACCTTCACGCGAACCCGCCAGTTCTTGCTGATGGACAGCAGGTGCGAGACAACGCCGTATCGCAAACCTTCCCAAGGACGGTCCTTGTAGCTCGAATAGTCGACACCGCACAGATCAACCAGTTGTTCGAAGCACAACTCCGGATGGTCGCGCAGGCTCAGCGCCACCGAGGTGTAGTCAGCCGCCGCGACGGTGATGGTGAGCTCGCCCAGGTCGCGCACCATCGCCTTCAATCGCGCTCCGAGAACGGATTCCAGCGCCGCCTGCAAGGTATCGAGTTTCATGGGCAGTGCTTACCGGGCGATGGTGGTTTCACGGCGAATCTTGGCCTGCAACTGAAGGATGCCGTAGAGCAATGCCTCCGCGGTCGGCGGGCAGCCGGGCACATACACATCGACCGGCACAATGCGGTCGCAGCCGCGAACCACCGAGTAGCTGTAGTGGTAGTAGCCCCCGCCATTGGCGCAGGAGCCCATCGACAACACCCAGCGCGGCTCGGCCATCTGGTCGTAGACCTTGCGCAGCGCAGGCGCCATCTTGTTGCACAGCGTGCCCGCCACGATCATCAGGTCGCTCTGGCGCGGGCTGGGACGAAACAGCATGCCGAAGCGGTCGATGTCGTAGCGTGCCGCGCCGGCGTGAATCATTTCCACCGCGCAACAGGCCAGCCCAAAGGTCATCGGCCAGAGCGACCCGGTCTTGGACCAGTTGATCACCGTGTCCAGACTGGTGGTGACGAAGCCTTCCTTGAGTACGCCTTCAATGCCCATGGCTCGCTTTCGTGGTTGCGTTCGTCATCGCTTTCGTCATCGCATTTGTCATCGGCACGGTCATTCCCAATCGAGCGCACCCTTTTGCCATTCGTAGACAAAGCCCACCACAAGGATGCCGAGGAAGACCATCATGGCCCAGAAGCCGGCAGCGCCGATTTCACGCAGCGCAACCGCCCACGGGAAGAGAAACGCAATCTCCAGGTCGAACAAAATGAACAGGATGGCCACGAGGTAGTAGCGCACATCGAACTTCATGCGCGCGTCTTCAAATGCCTCGAAGCCGCATTCATAAGGGGAGTTCTTGGCCGTGTCGGGCCGATGCGGGCCGAGCAGGAATCCGAGCGCCTGAGGCGCCACGCCCACCCCCACACCAACCAGGATGAACAAAATGACGGGCAGGTAAGGTTCCAGATTCATGGTCGGCAGGTTGACGCGAAGATCGCGCTTTACCACGGCGGTTCACGTTGAACCGAAGCGGATGACGCTCAAGGAAAATACCTGGTGCCGACGGCGAGACTCGAACTCGCACAGCTTTCGCCACTACCCCCTCAAGATAGCGTGTCTACCAATTTCACCACGTCGGCGGCACACGAGAACCGTGTCTGGATCGCTTGAGGATTTGCGCTCCAAACAGCCTTGAATTCTAACCACAAAGGAAGGCGCTCCCTGTGCGGCCGCTGCATGGCGGCAGAGCGCTGATGCCCTGCGAAATGAGGCTCTCGGACGGGGTCTTTACTTGACCGGAACGGCCGCGGCGCCGGAAGACGCGGGCGGCGCGGCCGGCACCGTGGGCGCGGCGATTGCCGCAGCGCTGGCAGCAACCGCCGGAGCGCTCGCCGCAGCAGGAATTTGCGCCGCACCGGTGGCGGGCACGCTCGCAGCGGGTGCGGAAGATGCCGGCCGGTCGAGCACGCTGCCCGTGGACCCGCCCGAACGGTCGTTGGACGTGTAGGCCAGCGTCAAGGTGCACACGAAGAACACCGCCGCGCAGACTGCCGTCGAGCGGGACAGGAAGTTCGCACTGCCGGTCGCTCCAAACAGGCTGCCCGAAGCACCACTGCCAAACGAAGCGCCCATGTCGGCGCCCTTGCCATGCTGGATCAACACCAACCCGATCATCACCAGCGCCGACAGGATCTGCGCAGCCACCAACAGGTTCAACAACAAATTCATTCTTTCAACTCCGGAAATTTTGAGGCAGGGCCCAGGCGACGCCGGGCCGCCCCAAGGCGGCTGAGCGCCCCGTTGGGGGGCATAAGCGTAGCGAAGTGGGGGCTGTCATCAGGCCGCCGCGCGGCAGATGGCGCTGAAATCAGCCGCCTTCAGCGAAGCGCCGCCGATCAGCCCACCATCGACATCGGGCAGCGAGAAAAGCGTCGCGGCGTTGTCCGCCTTGACGCTGCCGCCGTAAAGAATCTTCATCTCGGCGGCCTTTTGCGTGGCCGCCATCAATTGCGCTCTGAGGACCGCATGAACGGCCTGCGCCTGCTCGGGTGTGGCGGTTCTGCCGGTGCCGATCGCCCAGACCGGCTCGTAGGCCACCACCACTTGGGAGATGCAATGCGCCAGCGTATGAATCACGGCGGACAACTGGCGTTTGACCACCGCATCGGTTTGGCCTGCCTCACGCTCAGCCAGGGTTTCGCCGACGCAGACGATCGGCGTCAGGCCATGGGCCAGTGCGGTCTTGGCTTTGTCGGCCACCCGCTGGTCGCTTTCAGCATGCAGCGCGCGGCGTTCAGAGTGGCCGGTGATGACGTAGCGGCAACCGAACTCGGCCAGCATGAGCGCCGACACCTCGCCGGTGTAAGCACCCGACTCATGTGCCGAACAGTCCTGCGCACCCCAAGCCATGCCGCTGCCCTGCAAGGACAGCACCACCTCGGAGAGGTAGGGGAACGGCGGGCACAGCGCCACTTCGGCGCTCCACGGGCTGGCAGCCTTCAGCGCCGCCAGCAACTCGGCGTTGGCCGCCAGGTTGCCGTTCATCTTCCAGTTGCCGACCACCAACTTTCGACGCGACATGGCCAACCCTTCTTTTGCCGTCACCACACCAGCACCAGCTTGCCGATGTGCTGATTCGATTCCATCAGCGCATGCGCCTGCGCGGCAAGTGCGGCCGGGAAGACCTGGTGGATCACCGGCTTGATGCGACCTGACTCCAGCCAGGGCCACACCTTGGCGCGCAGCGCCTGGGCGATTGCCGCCTTGAACGCGATGGGACGCGGCCGCAGTGTCGAGCCGGAGAGGGTCAAGCGGCGCCGCAACACCATGCCGGCGTCGATCTGTGCTTCCACGCCACCTTGCACCGCGATGATGACCAGGCGGCCATCCTCGGCCAGGCACTTCAGTTCACGCGCCACGTAAGCGCCCGCCACCATGTCGAGAATCACGTCGACACCGCGACGCTCGGTGATGCGCTGGACTTCTTCAACGAAGTCGTTCTGGCGGTAGTTGATGGCGTGGTCCGCACCCAGGCGCAAACAGGCCGCGCACTTGTCGTCGCTGCCCGCGGTGGCGATCACCGTCGCGCCCGCGGCCTTGGCCATTTGAATCGCCGTGACGCCAATGCCGCTGGTGCCGCCCTGGATCAACAGTGTCTCGCCCGGTTGCAGGCGGGCACGGTCGAACACATTCGACCAGACGGTGAAGAAGGTCTCGGGCAGGCTGGCCGCTTCGATGTCGCTCAAGCCTGCCGGCACCGGCAGGCATTGCGCGATCGGGGCAACACAAAGCTCGGCGTAGCCACCGCCGGCCACGAGCGCACAAACGCGGTCGCCAACTCTGAAACCGGCAGCGGCCAGCGCGCCCACGTCGCCTTGCACGATCGCGCCGGCCACTTCCAGCCCGGGCAAGTCCGAAGCCCCCGGCGGCACCGGGTACAGGCCCTTGCGCTGCAGCACGTCGGGGCGGTTGACCCCGGCGGCGGCAACCCGGATCAACACCTCGTTCGCCCCGGCAATCGGGTCTGGCCGCTCGGTCGGGCACAGCACTTCGGGTGCGCCGAAAGACTTGATCTCGATTGCTTTCATGAGAGCCTCTGACCGAACGGCGCGGTGGCCTGGGATGGCGGCTTATTCGTGATGCGCAGGCTGCGCGTCACGATCGATCAAGGCCTTCATCGACAGCTTGACTCTGCCCTTCTCATCGGTCTCCATCACCTTGACCTTGACGATCTGGCCTTCCTTCAGGAAGTCGGTGACCTTTTCGACCCGCTGGTGGGCGATCTGGCTGATGTGCAGCAGACCGTCCTTGCCGGGCATCAGGTTCACCAGCGCGCCGAAGTCCAGGATCTTGGTGATCGGGCCTTCGTAGACCTTGCCCACTTCCACCTCGGCGGTGATCTCTTCGATGCGCTTCTTGGCATGGGCCGCCTTGTCGCCGTCGGTCGACGCGATGGTGATCGTGCCGTCTTCGCCGATGTCGATGGTGGTGCCGGTTTCTTCGGTCAGCGCACGGATCGTCGAGCCGCCCTTGCCGATCACGTCGCGGATCTTCTCGGGGTTGATCTTCATCGTGTACAGGCGCGGTGCGAATTGCGAGACCTCGGTCTTGGCGCCGCCCATGGCCTCGACCATCTTGGACAGGATGTGCAGCCGCGCTTCCTTGGCTTGTGCCAATGCGACCTGCATGATTTCCTTGGTGATGCCCTGGATCTTGATGTCCATCTGCAATGCGGTGATGCCGCCCGTGGTGCCGGCCACCTTGAAGTCCATGTCACCGAGGTGATCTTCGTCACCCAGGATGTCGGTCAGCACCGCGAAACGGCTGCCGTCCTTGATGAGGCCCATGGCGATGCCGGCCACGTGCGCCTTCAGCGGCACACCGGCGTCCATCAAGGCCAGGCAGCCGCCGCACACCGAGGCCATCGACGATGAGCCGTTCGACTCGGTGATCTCGGACACCACACGCATCGAGTACGGGAACTCGGCCTGGCTCGGCAGCACCGCAACCAGCGCGCGCTTGGCCAGCCGGCCGTGGCCGATTTCGCGGCGCTTGGGCGTGCCCACACGGCCGGTTTCGCCGGTCGCGAACGGGGGCATGTTGTAGTGCAACATGAAGTGCTCGGTGAACTCGCCGGCCAGCGCGTCGATGCGCTGGGAGTCGCGCGCCGTGCCCAAGGTGGCTGCCACCAGCGCCTGGGTTTCACCGCGGGTGAACAGCGCCGAGCCGTGGGCGCGCGGCAACACGCTGTTGCGGATTTCGATCTGCCGCACCGTGCGCGTGTCGCGCCCGTCGATGCGCGGCTCGCCCGACAGGATCTGGCTGCGCACGATGCGCGCTTCGATGTCGAACAGCACGTTGTCAAGATGGACCTTGTCGACCACCGCGCCCTCGCCCTGCAGGGACGCCGCGGTCGCGGCGGTCACGGCGCGCGTGGCGTGAGTGCGGGCTTGTTTGGAGCGGATCTGGTAGGCGTCACGCAGCGGTTGTTCGGCAAGCGCCACCACCTTGGCGATGAAAGCTTCGTCTTTGACTGGAGCCACCCAGTCCCAGGCCGGCTTGCCGGCGTCGCGCACCAGCTCGTGGATCGCGTTGATCGCAATGATGCCCTGCTGATGGCCGAACACGATGCCGCCGAGCATGATCTCTTCGCTCAGTTGTTGGGCTTCAGACTCGACCATCAGGACGGCCGCTTCGGTGCCGGCGACGATCAGGTCCATCTTCGATTCGAGCAACTGCGTCTTGCCCGGGTTCAGCACGTACTGGCCGTTGACGTAGCCCACGCGTGCCGCGCCGATCGGGCCGTTGAACGGGATGCCGGAGATGGCCAGCGCCGCGCTCGAGCCGATCAGCGCGGCAATGTCGGCCGAGACTTCCGGGTTCAGCGACAGGACATGCACCACCACCTGAACTTCGTTGTAAAAGCCTTCCGGGAACAGCGGGCGCAGCGGCCGGTCGATCAGGCGCGAGGTCAGCGTCTCCAGCTCACTGGGGCGGCCTTCGCGTTTGAAAAAGCTGCCGGGGATCTTGCCGGCGGCGTAGGTCTTCTCGATGTAGTCCACCGTCAGCGGGAAAAAATCCTGCCCCGGCTTGGCGTTTTTCGCGGCGACCACCGTGGCCAGCACCACGGTGTCTTCGATGTTGACGATGACGGCGCCGCCGGCCTGGCGGGCGATCTCGCCGGTTTCAAGTGTGACGGTGTGCTGACCCCATTGGAAGGTCTTGGTGATTTTATTGAACATGCTCATGCGTCTCTCTCCGGTGGATGACGGGCGCCTTCAGGGCGGCACCCCAGACCCGGAACTCAGGCTCGTCGGCGGGATGCCATTCCAACGCTGCTCTGGAGGAGAACATCGGTGGAATGACACAGCGGCGCCGGCGTGTCTTTGCTCCAAATGAACGACACAAAATAATGACCTAAACGAATGACCTAAACGAATAACCCAAACGAATGACCCAAACACAGAAAGCCTGTGCTGGCGATGTCCAGACAGGCTCTCATGCTCGATTTGCCAATTATTTTCGCAGGCCCAGTTTCTGGATCAGCGTGGTGTACCGCTCCGCGTCGCGGTCTTTCAGGTAGGCCAGCAAGCTCTTGCGCTTGTTGACCATCTTCAGCAAGCCGCGGCGACCGTGGTGGTCCTTCAAGTGGGTCTTGAAGTGGGGGGTCAGCTCGTTGATGCGGTCGGTCAGCAGCGCGACTTGCACTTCCGGCGAACCGGTGTCGCTGGCGCTGCGTGCGTTGGCCTTGACGATCTCGGCCTTGTGGAGGGTGGTTGCGGTCATTGCTTTCGATTTCCTGTGGAATGAAACCGAGCCAGCCCGCCGTCAATGGGGTCGGGAATGCCGCGGTTCCGATTGCTTTCACTTGCGGTCGCCGGTGAAACCGACCTGCGCCGTGCCTGTTCTGCCGCCTTGCAGCCTACAAAACCTGTCGATTATAGCCGGAGCACCCGCGCCAGCCGTTCCACGCCCTCGATCAGGCGCCCAGGGTCCTTGGACGCAAAACACCAGCGCAGCCAGCCTTCTCCCTCCGGCCCGAAAGCCACACCGGGGGCCAGGCCCAGGCCGGCCTGCGTCACCAGGCGCTTCGCGAACGCCAGCGAATCGTCTTGCCCATCGATGCGAAAGAACGCGTACATGCCGCCTTCGGGCGTTGCGACCTGAACACCTGGCAGGGCCGACAGTCGCGGCAGCAGCGTGTCGCGGCAGGTTCGCAGCCGCTGCACCAACCCGGGCACAAAGCTCGCCGCGCCCTGCAAGCCGGCCAATCCGGCGCGCTGCACAAACACCGGCGCACACGAGGTGTTGAACTCGATCAGCTTGCCCAACCCATCCATCAGCATGTCGGGGGCGACCAACCAGCCCAGCCGCCAGCCCGTCATCAGGAAGCTCTTGGAAAAGCTGTGCGCCACGACCAGGCGATCATCGGGCTCGGCAAGGTCCAGAAAGCTGGGGGCGCAGGCCGGTGCCTCGGCGGCATCAGCCCCAAAATAGATGCGCTCGTAGACCTCGTCGGCAATGATCCAGGTGCCGGTGCGGCGGCAATGCGCAAGGATCGCCTGCTGCTCGGCGCGGCTCAAGGTCCAGCCGGTTGGATTGTTCGGCGCGTTGATCAGCAGCACGCGGCTGCGCTCCGTCACGGCCCGCAGCAGCGCGTCCAGGTCGAGCCGCCATGCGCCGCCTTGCACCTTCAGCGACACACGCTTGACCTGCGCCCCCAGGATGACGGGTTGTGCCGTGAGGTTGGGCCAGACCGGCACGACCGCAACCACCTCGTCCGCGGGCCCGGCCAGGGCCTGCATGGCCAGCATCAGCGCATTGACACCCGACGACGTGACCGCGATGCGTTGCCACGCCACGGGTCGGTGCAGGCCGCCGATGTAGCCCGACAAGGCCTGGCGCAACTCGGGCAGCCCGAGGTTGTGCGAGTAGAAGGTCTCGCCGGCGTTGATCGAACGAGTGGCCGCATCGCGAATGAACTGCGGCGTGGGTTCGTCGCTTTCGCCGAACCAGAATGCCAGCACATCGCTGCGGCCCAAGCCGGCATTGGCAACTTCCCGAATCTTCGAGCCGGGCAGTTGTTCGATGGCGGTTCGCATGAACGTTTGACTCCTCACGTGGTCGCCAGTGGCCAGCGCGGAAGCACGCTGAAACCATAGTCTGCCTTGGCCTGCGTGGCGTCGTGCTGCAGGCGCATCGCCGCGGCCAAGGCGATCATGGCGCCGTTGTCGGTGCACAGCGACAGCTCGGGATAGTGCACCTGCACGTTGCGCTTCGTGCACTCAAGGTTCAGCTGCTCGCGCAAGCGCGCATTTGCCCCCACGCCGCCGGCCACCACGATGCGCGCAAGGCCGGTGTCGCGCAGCGCCTGCAGTGACTTGCGCACCAGCACATCCACGATCGCCTGCTGGGTCGACGCGGCCAGGTGCGCCTTGTCCTGCTCGCACACATTGCTGCCCAGCTTCAGCAACTGCGTGCGAACGGCGGTTTTCAAACCAGCGAACGAAAAATCGAGGTTACCGCTGTGCAGCAGCGGCCGCGGCAGCGCGAACGTGCTGGCATCCCCGAACTCGGCCAGACGCGCCAGCGCGGGGCCGCCCGGGTAGCCCAGGCCCATCAGCTTGGCGGACTTGTCGAACGCCTCGCCGGCGGCGTCGTCGATCGATTCGCCCAGCAATGTGTAGCTGGCCACCGCATTCACCCGCATCAACTGCGTGTGCCCGCCCGACACCAGCAACGCCACGAACGGAAACTCGGGCGGATCGGCGGAAAGAAACGGCGACAACAAGTGGCCCTCAAGGTGGTGAATGCCGATCACGGGCCGCCCCAGCGCCGCGGCCAGCGAACACGCCACGCCCGCGCCCACCAGCAAAGCACCCGCCAGACCCGGGCCGCGGGTGTAGGCCACCACGTCGATGTCTTCAAGCGTTGCCCGCGCTTGCGCCAGGACTTGTGTTGTCAGCGGCAGCACACGCCGAACGTGGTCGCGCGAGGCCAGCTCGGGCACCACGCCGCCATACGCCTGGTGCATGGCGATCTGGCTGTGCAGCGCGTGAGCCATGAGTCTGGGCGTGCCGCCGCCGGCCTGCACCAGCGCAACGCCGGTCTCGTCGCACGATGATTCGATGCCCAGAACATTCATCCATCGAGTGTAGGGGCAGCTGCGTTGCAGCCCCTCGCGAGCATCGTCACCGCAAGTGGGTGGAGACCCCGGCGACGGTGCGCAAATCCTGCGCCACACGGCCCTCGTGGAGCACCACCACCCGGCTCGCCGACGCAATGGTTTCGGGCCGGTGCGCCACGATGATCCGGGTCAGCTGCAAGGCTCGGATGGCCTGGTTGACCTCACGCTCGTGGTCCACGTCCAGCGCGCTGGTGGCTTCGTCGAGGAACAGGACGCTCGGCCGCTTGTACAGCGCGCGGGCCAGCAAGATGCGCTGCTTCTGGCCGCCGGAGATGCTGGCGCCCATGTCGCCAATCAGCGTGTGATAAGCCATCGGCATGGCGTTGATCTCGTCGTGCACGGCGGCGATTTGCGCGCACTGCTCGACCCAAGCGGAATCAGGCTGCGGATCGAAGAAGCTGATGTTGTCGGTGATCGACCCCGCGAACAGCTGGTCGTCTTGCATCACGGTGCCGATCATGTCGCGCCAGGCCCGCATGCCCAGTTGCCGCAGCGGAATGCCGGCCACCAAGATCTCGCCGGACAAGGGCGCGTGGATGCCCAGCATCAGTTTGAGCAAGGTGGTCTTGCCGCAGCCCGACGGGCCGACGATGGCGATCGACTCACCCGGCTCGATGCTCAGGCTCAGGTTGCGCAGGACCTCGGGCTCGGCATCCGAATACGCAAAGCTCACGCCTTTGAGTTCCAGCCTGGCGGGCAGGTCTTCGCGCCGGCGCACAGCCACGGGTTCGGCCTCGGGCGCGGTGAGCACGATGTCGGCCAGGCGCTCGCCTTGCAGCTTGAGCATCTTGACCTCGACCCACTTGTCGATGAGCCCGCTGATGCGTTGGGCGAACTGCTCTTTGTAGGCAATGAAGGCGAACAACATGCCGACTGAAAAGCTTTTGTCCAACACCAGCAGTGCGCCCACCCACAGAATGGCGATTCGCTCCAGGCCGAACACCAGCTTGTGCAGCACGCCGAACATCAGGTCCAGTTTGCGGGTCGCGATATTCGCGTTCATCGCATCGACCACCAGGTTCATGAAGCGCGCCTGGCGGTCTTCCTGCCGGTTGAAGAGCTTGATCGATTGCACGCCGCGCAGCGACTCGAGGAAATGGCTGGAGCGCTTGGCGTCATGGATGATGGCTTCTTCGGTCGCGTCGCGCAGCGGGCGAAAGAAGGCCCACCGCAGCACCGCATACACGGCAACGCTGCTGAGTGCGATGCCGGTGAGCAGGCCGCTGTAGACGAGCATCATCACCAGCGTGACCACCACCAGCAAACCATCCAGAACCGCCTCGACGAAGCTGGTGGTCAGGGTCTGCTGAATCTGCTGAACCGCGCCGAAGCGCGCCATCACGTCGCCGGTGTGGCGCTTCTCGAACCAGCTCACCGGCAGGCGCATCAGATGCGCAAACACATTGCCAAGCCATTGCAGGTTCAAGGTGCTCGACAGGTGCAGCACTGCCCAGGAGCGGATCGCGCCCGTGCCCACCTGGATGAGCACCAGCAGGCCGAAGCCGATGCCCAGCGTGATCAGCAGGTCGCGATCGGCGCTGACCAGCACACTGTCTACCACCCACTGCATGAAAAACGGCGATAGCAGCAGGAACGCCTCGAGCGCCAGAGCGAGCGTGAAAATCTGCAGCAGCGAGCGCTTCAGCCCCGTCACCCGCCCCAACAGCTGTCGCAGCGTGACGGACTGGCGTTCGATGCGTGGATTGAAATCGAGCTGCGGCGTCAGCTCCAGCACCACACCGGTGAAATGCCGGGACAGCTCGGCAAGCGGCATTCGGCGCACGCCTCGCGCGGGGTCGTGGATCACCGCCACCCCGCGCCGGACCTCCTTGAGCACGACGAAGTGATTCAGGTCCCAGTGCAGCACGCAAGGCAGTTGCAGGTCGGGCAGGTGTTCCATCTCGGCCCGCAGCGCACGGGGATTGAGCTGCAACTGGCCCGCCATGCGAACCAGGTCGGCCAGCGTCGTCCCTTTGAGCGACAGCGAAAAGCGCTGGCGCAAGGTCGGCAGATCGCTGCGGTGACCGTGGTGCGCGGCCACCATGGCCAGGCACGCCAAACCGCATTCGCCGGCTTCGGTTTGCAGCAGCATCGGCAGGCGGCGACCGCCCAGACCGAGCCGCAGTGCGTCCAGCAGCGTGGCGCTCACACCCGGCCCGCGACGCCCAGCACCGGCTCGAAGATCCACTCGATCAGGCGGCGCCTGTCGAGCTGCACATCGGCATCCAGTTGCATACCCGCTGCCAGCGGCTGGGCCTGGCCATACGCCGAGACGGTTTGCTCGTCCAGCGTGACGGTGATGCGGTAAAGCGGCTCGGGCGTGTTGGTTCCAGAACCGGGCAGCGCCAGGCCGGCCATCTCGGCAGCCTGCAACGGCGAGCGAGACACCTGCACCACCCGCCCGGCGTGGTGACCAAACTTCTGATACGGGAAGGCCTGGTAGCGCAGCAGCACCGCCTGATCGGGGCGCACAAATCCGACCGCGCTGGACGGGGCGAAAAGGTGCGCTTGCAACTTCGCATTGGCAGGCAGCAGGCTGGCCAGTGCGGAGGACATGTTGACAGCGTGGCCCACCTCCGCCAGCACCGCCGTCACGATGCCATCCTGCGGGGCGCGCAAGACAATGCGCCGACCCGCTTCGGTCTCCGCAGTCTGCTGGGCGAGCGTGGCCAGATCGCGTTCGATCTCACCTTGCGCCGTCTGCGATAGCAAAGGGATTTCGCGCCGTTGGGCTTGCAGGCCGCCGATCTCACGCTGATGCACGGCGCGTTGGCGCTCCAGCCCTTGAGCCTGCGCACGAATTGCCAGCACCTCTTCTGCCTTGGCCTGGACTTGCGCCGCGGAGACAAAGTTCTCCAGCCGCAATGACTCGAGGCGCAATTGCGCCTGCTGAGCGAGCGTCAAGCGCTGGCCCTGAAGCTCGGCCTCGGCGCCCATTTGCGCCAGCTCCCGGCCCA
The DNA here is from genome assembly GCA_031378125.1 of Methylibium sp. Classification (GTDB taxonomy): domain Bacteria; phylum Pseudomonadota; class Gammaproteobacteria; order Burkholderiales; family Burkholderiaceae_C; genus LGRD01. Next base: position 12,293 of record JANNDW010000184.1, read on the forward strand.
TTTGTTCGATCTGGCGGTCCAGCGCCGCCAGCCTGGCTTGCTCCAGCTGTTGCCGCTGAAGCGAAGCACCCTGAAGACTGCGCTCGCGCGCCGCCAGGCTGTTTTTCACCGCGAGTTGGGTGTCTCCGGTCGGCGTGGCCTGGTCGACGGCGAGGACGAACAGCACATCGCCTTGACGAACCGCGCGGCCCTCGGTCACATGGCTTTCGAGCACGCTGGCCGACTGCGGTGCCACCAGCCGAATCACTCCGCGATCGGGAACCAGATAGCCAGCGACCCGCGCCTTGCGGGTGTATTCGCCCAGCACCAAAAAGCTCACAACGCAAACAAGCGTTACGAGCACCAGGGCCGTGAGAAGAGCGAACGAAACAGGCCGAGTCAGCCGAATGCTGCCCAGCCCGTCACGGTTTCGGTGTTCAAGCGTTTCCGGGCGGAACAGATCGGCCACGAGGAGAGTTCTGGAGTGGCCAGAGAAGGCCCTGAACCCCGGTTCCCGAAGTCACCAAGTCCCGTTCGGTGAGGACATGACAACCACTCTCAAGCCTCCCGCAACTTGTCTCAGCGCGGCTTCCTTCAACGGAATCGGCGCCGTCTTACCGGCCTTCGCTGTATGCGCTGGCTTGCTGATTGAAGGAGTGGGTGCGGGTTGGCGAAGTTGCTTCATGGAGTGCTCCTGGGTTGTGGACTTGCACGTCGGTCGCGTGCAAATAGCATTCCAGCAAACCCCACGCGGCGGCGTAACTGTCAGTTCTTACAGGATAGGTACGACGGGCAGCCCCAGACTCGCGCCGGGCGCCCGCAAAAAGGCAACGCTCAGCGAATCAAGCCAAGACGCAAGGCCCTGAGCACGGCCTGGTGCTTGTTGACGCAACCCAGTTTGTGCATTGCGTTGTTGACATGCAGCACAGCCGTTCTTTCGCTGATGCCCAGCAAGGTGCCAACCTCCCACGCTGTCTTGCCTTCCATCGTCCAGCGAAGTGTTTCGAGCTCGCGCGGGGTCAACGAGGGCACGCCAGCCACGGCCGGCGCTGGAATCAGGATGCGCAATGCGGCCTCGTGGGCATGGACCGCAAACAATTGAAGATCGGCGACCAGGCGTGTCAGTTCGCCCGGGTCTGGCGGCACAGGCTGGTCACGGTCGACTCCCAGCATGAAATGCCGGCCCTCCGGCATGTGAAGTGCTAAGGCGATGCCGTTTCGGTATCCGAATCGCGCTTGCTCTTCCCACTTGTCGCCTTGCCCGTCCCGGATATAGGTGCTTTGATCCCAAATAATGGGCACGCTCTGGCGCTTGCAATGCTGAGAAACTGGATCCCGGCGCCCGTTTTCCGGTCGCGTGAACGCATCTCGATAGGCCTGTGGCGTATTGTCGACCGTGATGAACTCCGCGTCGCCGAGAAAATGGTCGATCACGAGGGTTGCTGTCACGGTGTCGAAACCCAGCCGGTTCGCGAAACCGACGACCTCGGACTGCAACTCGTCTCGATTGCGGCTTTGCAACACCGACGTGAATCCACTTTGAAGCATTCTGCCCCTCAACCCCAATTGCGCCCACGCGACGCTTCGACCCCGGTCCCCTCGGCCGCAGCCTGACAAGGTTTACAGGTGGCAGGCGAGTCGATCCTTGCCACACTGTCGAACATTCCAAAGAACCTGCCAAGATCAATCATCAAGCCACCGACAGCAATGATTCC
>JANNDW010000190.1:0-1990 GCA_031378125.1 Methylibium sp.
CGAGAACATCCGCGCGCGTGCGGGAGGCTGATAGTCAGAATCGAGCTCAGCGATGGATCTGAGTTTGGCGAGGCCGCATCAAGTCGTCGGCGTCGAAGGGGTGTATCGACGCTGAAACGGTCTTGGCGAACACAGCGAGGACCGCGAACACCGCGAACCGCGAGCGCACGGCAAACAGAGCCGGCGGCGCGAGGCCGTATCGAGTACGGGCGCTTCGTGCGCGCGCCCGGCTCGGTCGGGCGTCTACGCTGGCCAACGCCTCAAGCCCGGCATGGACGCCCGCATACGCAACAACATCGACGTCCACATTCAGTCCGAATGGCACTTACTTAAGCCGCATGCGATTGACGGCATGGGCGTAAGCACTTGAGTAGGCAGACGAAATTGGAGTGGCTGACCCAAGGCTAGATAGGATGGTTGTTACGAAGCACCCACTCCATCTCTCCGAAGGTCAGCCGCCATGGATCGTAACGAACGAAGCGCTTTGCACCAACACCGACGCGACATTGGACGCCGCGGCAGGTCGACTCAGGCGGTGGAGTTCTTCAACGTTTTGACGAGCCCTGAGTTGCTCGAGACGACTGAAGCTCTGCTACCTGAGCATCGCGAACGGTTGTATCCGCCGACGGTGACGTTGTCGATGTTCATGCGCCAAGTGTTGCAGGCGGATCACTCGTGCCAGAAGGCAGTCAACGGCTGGGCCGCACAGCGCGCTGCCGAAGGGCTCGGCGCGTGCAGCGTTCGCACCGGCGGGTATTGCCGGGCGCGCCAACGTCTACCTACTGCGATGGTCAGCACGCTGGCGCGTGCAACAGGCCGTCTGCTCAGCGAGAAGGCGCTGGCGCAATGGCGTTGGCGCGGGCGCGCGGTGAAGTTGGTCGACGGCACGGGGATCTCGATGCCGGATACGCCGGAGAATCAGGCGCGTTATCCGCAGCCCAGCACTCAAGCGGCCGGCGTAGGTTTTCCGCTGGCTCGACTGGTGATGGTGATTTGCCTGGCCACCGGTGCGGCACTCGACATGGCGGTCGGGCCACACCGTGGCAAAGGCAGCGGCGAGCTTGGCTTGGTGCGCGCGGTGCTCGAGAGTTTCTCGCTTGGCGATGTGATGCTGGCCGATGCTCTGTACTGCAACTATTTCCTGATCGCCACGCTGCTGGCCGCCGGTGTGGACGTGTTGTTCGAACAGAACGGTGCGCGCATCACCGACTTTCGCCGTGGCCAGTCGCTGGGCACACGCGAGCATCTCGTGCGTTGGCCCAAGCCTGCAGCGTGCCCAGAGTGGATGACGTCCGAGCAATACGCAGGCTTCCCAAGCGAACTGACGCTGCGCGAAGTCAAAGTCGCGCGCCGCGTGCTGGTCACGACGCTGCTTGACCATCGGCAGGTCAGCAAGCTCGAGCTCTCAACGCTGTACGCTCGGCGCTGGAACGTCGAACTCGATCTGCGCAATCTCAAGACGACCATGGGCATGGACGTGCTGAACTGCCAGACGCCGGACATGAACGAGAAACAACTGTGGGTCCACCTGCTGGCGTACAACGTCATCCGACTGATCATGGCGCAGGCCGCCTGCAATGCAGGCGTAGATCCACGCTGCCTGAGCTTCAAGCACACGGTGCAACTATGGACAGAGTGGACTACTCGCGGTCTGTCAGCGACGAACGACGGTGGGCGGCTGTTCACGCTGATCGCGCAATGCAGCGTCGGGTATCGGCCTGGGCGCATCGAGCCCCGAATGCGAAAGCGCAGACCTAAACCGTACCCATGGTTGAAGGTTCCGCGTGCGCGTGCTCGACGCAACGTCGAGATCCATGGTCACGACTGGCGGCCTAAGTAAGTGCCATTCGGGTTAGCGTTGTTTGTCGCGCAAGGTTCAGTTGTCCTGTGATTGTCGCGGCGCGACAGGGTGTTCGACGGTGCTGTCGCTGGTTTTGTTTGCTGAGCGCGTTCGGCCTTGTTGTTTTCGCTCGACTGCCGCGCGTCGTCG
>JANNDW010000471.1:0-11673 GCA_031378125.1 Methylibium sp.
CCATCGAGTGCGTCCATGTACTTGGCGCTGCCCGTGATGACGCCGATCGGCAAACCGCCGCCGATCACCTTGCCATAGGTGGCCAGGTCGGCACGCACCCCGAACAGGGCTTGCGCACCACCTGGGTGGACTCGAAAGCCCGTCACCACTTCGTCGAAGACCAACGCCGTGTCGCTGTCTGCCGTGATCTTGCGCAATTCATGCAGGAACTCGCGCGGCTGAAACTCGGGCCGGCGGCTCTGCACCGGCTCGACCAGCACCGCGGCGATTTGCGAACCCATCGATTTGATGGTGCGCAGCGTTTCGGGCACGCCGTATTCGAGCACCAGGATGTTGTCGGCCATGGCTGGTGGAATGCCCGGCGCGATCGGTGTGGCACGGGTTTCGGTGCCGGACTTCGTCGGCCGAACCAGCACTTCGTCGAAGATGCCGTGGTACGCACCCGTGAACATGACGATCTTGTCGCGGCCGGAAACCGTGCGCGCCACGCGAATCGCGGCAGTGACCGCTTCCGAGCCGGTACTGCAAAACGCCGCGCGCTCCATGCCCACCATGTCGCACACCATCTTCGCGACTTCGCCGGCCAGCGGCGATTGCGGGCCGATCTCGAAGCCGGTGTCCAGCTGTGCCTTGACGGCGTCTCGGATGAACTCGGGGTTGTGCCCGAAGAACGTCATGCCGAAGCCGTTCGTCAGGTCAACGTACTCGTTGCCATCGGTGTCCCAAATTTTCGAACCCGCCGAACGCACGGAAAGGATGGGGTACACCATCTCCTTCCAGGCCATTCGAAAGCCCGCCACCGAGCGCGGGTCGGCAAGGTGGGCGCGGTTCGCGGCCGCGGCCTTTTTCGAGCCCGCGGTCTTGCGGTTGTAGCGCTCGATGAAGTCCTTGAGGTTGCTTTCCTGCAGCGCAGTCAACCCGCCGGTCGGCCCCCTGGCTGGGGGACGGTATGGGCCGAACGCGGCGACGGGCGCAGGCGCAGCATGCGCTGCGGTCGACATGGCAGTGACGGCCGGAGCGGAAACAACCGGTGCCGTCGCCGTGAGGAGGGTGACTGGCGACGGGTGCACCGGCGCTTGCATTGACGGCACGCTGACCGTTCCTGCGCCAAGCATTTCAAGTTGCCGCGAGATGATGGCAAGCTGTTGCGCGAAAACGCCCGCCAGCGCAGTCTGCGGGGTGTTTGCGATGCCGGCGGCGAGCGCCGGCATGCTGACCGCGGGCAGCAAAACGGCCGCCTGTGCAGCGGCGGAAGCCGCCGGCGCGCGGGCCGCGTCGGGCGACGGTTGTGCGTCCGGTGGCAGCAGCGCATCAAGACGCGCTGCCAGCGCAGCGAGGGTTGAGCAGTCCTCGAGCAACACACGGATCGGAACCTTTGCGCCGAACTGCTTCTGGATGGCGTTGCTGGCCTGCGTGAGGAACAACGAATCCAGACCCAGTTCGAGGAAGCCTGCGGTGGGGGTCAACGCGGCAGCGTCGATTCCGGAGAGGTCCGCGAACAGGGTTTGCAGGCGCGCAGTGAGCGTGGCGGCACGGTTTTCAGTCATGGTGTTTTCAACAGAAGCTTGAGGAATCGATAAAGACTGCGCGTCCGGCACAAGCAGGGCGGCCGCATTCGGTTCGCGAGCAATGCCATTGGCGCCGCTCAGGGCAGCGACCAGCTCGGGCGCACCCGCCGCCGGGCGTTGCGGCGCAGGGTCGACCCAGCGTCGTTGGCGCGAGAACGGATAGGTGGGCAGCGCCACTCGCTGGCGCAACGCGCCCGCATGCAAGCGCGGCCAGTCGAGGGCCACGCCGCGGGTCCAGAGTTGGCCGGCCGCTGCCAGCAGGTACTCGAAATCCGCACTGAATTCTTGCCCGGGGTGCAGCGAAGTGACGATGAGCTGTTCCGCGTTGCGATTGCCGTGCTGGCGCGCCAGGCTGGTCAGGGCCTGGCCTGGCCCCACCTCGATGAGCGCGAGCTGCGCATCGATGAGCTGGCCGATGCCGTCCATGAAACGCACCGGCTGGCGCAGCTGCTGGGCCCAGTAGGCGGGGTCGGTGGCCTCGTCATCGGTGATGGTTGTGCCGGTCAGGCTGGAAACCCAATGCAGTGTCGGCGCCTGGCGCGGCGTGTTCTTCACCAACGCCATGAACTGCGCAACGATGGGTTCCATCATCGGCGAATGGAAGGCATGCGAGGTGGGCAGCAAGCGGCTCGCAACACCCTTTGCAGTCAGGGTCGCGGCGAGCTCTGCAATGGCCTCGTGGTCACCGGAAACCACCGTCAGGTTCGGCGCGTTCAACGCCGCGATCGACGTGCGTGGGCCCAGATCGCCGCTCAGCTTCTGCGCTGATATGCGCACGGCAAGCATCGCGCCGGACGGCATTTCTTGCATCAGGCGCGCGCGCTGCGCAAGCAATGCCAGCGCGTCGTCGCGCGTGAACGTGCCGCCCACGCATGCGGCCACGTACTCCCCGACGCTGTGCCCGATCATGACCCTGGGCGTGATGCCCCAAGAGAGCCACAGCTGCGCCAGCGCATATTCAACGGCAAACAATGCCGGCTGCGTGATCGCCGTTTGGGTGAGTTGCTCCTGCGCTTGAGCGCTTCGCCCGGCATCCGGGTACAACACGTCACGCAAATCGACACCCAGCAAGGGTTTGAGCGTGGCTGCACAAGCGTCGATCTCTGCGCGGAACCGGGGTTCCGATTCGTAAAGCGTGCGCCCCATGTTGACGTACTGCGCCCCTTGCCCGGGGAACATGAAACCCACACCGATATCGCTCGAAGTGTGGCTCGACTGGTGCACGCGCTTTAGATCAGCGGCTTGCAGCAGGGCAATGGCATCGTCGCGATTGCGGCAGACGATCGAACGCCGGTGGCTGAAGCCCCGGCGCCCGACCTGCAAGGTGTAGGCAAGGTCGGCGAGATCGATGCTCTCACTGTGTTCGAGATGCGCCTTCAATTGCCCGGCCGCGCGCTCCAGGGCGTCAGCGTCGCGGGCCGAAATCAGCAACAGCTGCTCCGGACGGCGCGCAACGTCTGTGCGCTCCTCGCGCAGCGGCGCTTCTTCCAGCACCACATGCGCATTGGTGCCGCCGACGCCGAACGAGCTGACGCCCGCGCGGCGCGCAGTCGCACCGGAAGGCCATTCGCGCCGCGTGGCGTTCACGAAAAACGGCGTGTTCTCGATGTCGAGCCTGGGGTTCGGTGAGCGGTAGTTCAGGCTCGCGGGCAAGGTCTTGAAATGCAATGCCAGGGAGGCCTTGATCAGGCCCGCAACCCCCGCCGCAGCGTCGAGGTGGCCGATGTTGGTCTTCAATGACCCGATGGCGCAAAAGCCGTTGCCGGTTGCCCCACCCGCGCGAAACGCCTGGGTCAGGCCCGCCATCTCGACCGGGTCGCCGAGCGCCGTGCCGGTGCCGTGTGCCTCGATGTAGGAGATCGTGCTGGGGTCGATCCCGCCGAGTGCTTGCGCCATGGCGATCACCTGGGCGTGGCCGTCGACGCTGGGGGATGTGAAACTGACCTTGGAACTGCCATCGTTGTTGAGCGCGGCGCCCTTGATGACGGCGTAGATCGTGTCGCCATCCGCGAGCGCATCGCGCAGCCGCCGCAAAACGACGATTCCGAGCCCGTTGCTGAACACCGTGCCGCCGGCGTCGTGGTCGAAGGCGCGGCAATGGCCATCGGGCGAGAGGATCGAGCCCTCCTGGTACAGATAGCCACGTTTTTGCGGCACTTGCACGGAGACGCCGCCGGCCAGTGCCATATCGCACTGGTAGGTTTGCAGGCTTTGCACTGCCGTGCAAACCGCGACCAGTGACGTTGAACACGCCGTCTGGATGTTGAGCGCCGGGCCTTTCAGATCTAACTTGTAGGCCACGCGCGTGGCGACATAGTGATTCTGGTTTGCCATTTGCGTTGTCAGCAAACCGACCAGGTCGGTGACGTCGCGCCTGGACAGCAGGTTGTTCAAGTAGTAGCTGTTGCTCGTCGCACCGGCAAACACGCCGATCGGCCCACTGAACGCTTTCGGATCGTGGCCGGCGTGCTCAAGCGCTTCCCATGCGGCCTCCAAAAACAGCCGTTGCTGCGGATCGAGCACTGCAGCTTCCTTCGGGCTGAAGCCGAAAAACTGCTCGTCGAATTTGTCGGCATCCGAAAGCACGCCGCGAGCGCGCACGTAGTTCGGGTCCGAGCGCGCCTCCATGTCTTCGGCGTACGAGGGCTCCAACTCATCCGCAGTGAAGTGATCGATGGTTTCGCGCCCCGCCAACAGGTTTTGCCACAACTCGGCAACGTTGCGTGCGCCCGGAAAGCGGCCCGCCATGCCGACAATGGCAATGCCCTCGAGGGGATCGTAAGCGTCTGAGTAATTCAATCTCGACTACCGCCTTCCACCCAAATTGCGTTGGCGCATTTGCGCTTCGCGTTGTTTACGGGCCCGCTCCATGGTGGCATTCGCTGCCATTTCCCTGTCGCCTTCGGCAGCGCCGCTCAGGTGGCGAGCGAGCGAACGCACGGTCGGGTATTGCAGCAGGGCGACGATGGGCAAATCGGGCCGCAATCTGGCCTTCAGCCGGGCATGCGCCTGCACCAACAGCATCGAATGCCCGCCAAGATCGAAAAAGTTGTCGTCCAGAGACACGCGGTCGACACCGAAAAGCTCCTGCCAGACGGTCGCAATGTCACGCTCCGCATCGCTCGAGGGAGCCGAATACGGGCTGCGGCGCGCCGCCGACCTGGTCAGCGCGACTTCATTGGCCTTCCCGCGCGAGGCCGGTGGAAGCACACGCAAGGCATCGTCAACCGTCACAGGATTGGCCGATGCCATTGCGGTCAAGACCGCCGCAAGGTCGGCGGCGAACTGAACAACGTCTGCGTGCGCCAGCGCACTCGGCTTGTAGATCAAACGAACTCGCAGCTGCTGCTCGACGGACACTGCCAGAGTCAATACGTAGTTGGTTGCTTCGGGCGCGGCAATCAAGGTACTGCGAACGTGCGCGCCGAGGCTGCGTGCGTCCACGTCGACCTGGTAATTCTGGAACACGACGAGACTGTCGAACAGCCGATGTCGCCACGGAATCTCGGCCCATTGTTGAATCTGTTCAAGCGGCGCGTACTGATGCTGAGCCAGTTCGAACTGCTGGCGTTGAATCTCGACGAGCCAGGACTTGAGCGTGCTCGAAGGCTCGACATTCAGGCGCACCGGCACGTTGTTGACGCAGGTCCCAACGAGTGACTCGATGCCGTCGATTTCGGGCGGCCGGCCCGAAAACGCGGCGCCAAAAACGACGCTCTTGGCACCGCTGTAGTGCGCCAGCAGCAGCGCCCACGCACCGTTGAACATCGCACTCAAGGTCACGTGCGATCCGCGCGCCAATGCTTGCAGCATGTTCGTGGTTGCGGCTGGCAGGCTGGTGACGACCTCGGCAAACGGCTCGCCGGAATCCTTCGAGTCGGGAACCGTGGTCGGCCCGCTCAACAGGAATGGCGTCGGTGCGGAAAACTCAGTGAGCTGCTGCTTCCAAAAGTCCTCCGAGCGTGGCGCGGATTCGCCGAGCCACTTGACATAGCTCTTGAACGAGATGGCTTCCCCGCGCGCCAACGCTTCGCCCGACTCGAGTGCAGCATAGGCGCGCGACACGTCTCTGAAAACAATGGGCCACGACCAGCCGTCGATGCACAGGTGATGCGTACTCCAGACGAACTGAAATGATTCGTCCGCGATGCGCCGCAGCGCCACCCGCATCAACGGCGCGCAAGAGAGATCGAACCCGGCGCTCGCGTCTGACGCCAGCAACACGGCAATGCGTTCGGCTTGGTCGGCCTCGGAAACTGCGCGCCAATCCTCTTCGGACCATGGCAGCGGCGCGCCCTCCGACACGACCTGCAAAGGCTCGGCGCCAGCGTCGCCGACGAAGGCCGTGCGCAGCATGGCATGTCGCTCGATCACGTGTTCGATGGCGCGCCGCAGCAACGTGGTGTCGACCGGGCCATCCAGGCGGAAGTGCCACTGCTCGAAGCCAAGCTTGGACTGCGACGACTCCATGGCGAAGAACAAGCGCTGCATGGGCGTGAGCGGATAGACGTCCTCGAGTTGCGGATACCGAGCCGTCAGCCGTGCCAACGTTGCGGCGTCGAGCCTGGCCAGCGGAAAGTCCGCAGGCACCAGCGCGCGGCGGCGCGAGGGGTGCGCATTGGCAATGAGTTCCTGCAAAGCCGCCACCATGCCGTCGGCGACCTGTGCGATGGACGCCTCATGGTGAGTGTCTGCGTCATGGTGCCAGGCGATCTCCAGTTGCCCGTCACGCACGACAGCGACGACCTCGAGGGCATGTGTTCGGCGTGACCGCGAACTGCGCCACGGCCCCGTCGATTCACTGGCGAAGCTGAACAGCGCCGAATCGGCAACCACCGCATCAAACTGGCCAAGGTAGTTGAACAACACAGGCGAGGGTGGAATGCCGGCCAGAGCGTCGCGCAGGGCCGCGTCGCTTGACAAGTAGCGCAGCAGCCCGTAGCTCAAGCCCCGTTCCGGAATTCGCCGCAGCTCATCCTTGACCGCCAGCAAGGTGTCGACGGCGTCCATGCCTGGGTCAATGTCGAGCGCGACCGGAAACAGCGTCGTGAACCAGCCAACCGTGCGCGACACATCAACGCCGTCGGCGAAGTGCTCACGCCCGTGCCCTTCGAGATCGATCCTCAGGGTCTTGCCTCCCGTCCAGCGCTGAAGCGCGAGTGCGAGCCCCGTCAGCAAGGCGTCGTTGATCTGCGTCTTGAACACACCCGGGAGGTGTTGCAAGAGCGCGCGCGTCTCGTCGCGCGACAGGCGGGTGACGAGCATTCCCGTTGTCACACAGGGCGGCTGTCCGGCTGCATGGTGCGGCAGGACCAGCACGGGCTTGTTGGCGAGCGCGTGCCAATGCTCGAAGGTGCTTCGCACTGCGGCGCTCTGCGCATGATCGTGCAGAGCCGTCGCCCAGGTTTGCAGCGAACTCGTCTTCTCCGGAATGGGGGGCGGTGAGCCGCCGGCCGCCGCGAAATACAGGGATTCAAGATCCTCACGCAACACACGCCACGAAACGCCGTCCACCACCAGGTGGTGGATGGCGATCAGCAGGCGCCCGCGCACATCGGCGCCGAGCTTGAAGTGGACGGCCCGAAACAAACGACCGGTCGCCAGGTTGAAGCTTGCCTGCTCAGCGGCGGCATGCCGCTCGATGGCCGCGGGTTGGTCTTGGCTGGCAACGCCCGACAAGTCAATTTGCACCACGCGCAAATTCGATTCGTCCGCGCCGTACTGTTGAATCCAATGGCCGGCGGCGTCTTGCCCGTAGCGCATGCCCAGCGCGTCGTGACGCGACAGCAGCTGGCGCAATGCGACTTCGAGCGCTTGCAGATCAAGGTCCGAAGGCACCTGGAACAGGAACGCCTGGTTCCAATACTGCGGATCGGCAAACTGCTGATCGAAGAACCAATGCTGAATCGGCGTCAGAGCCACCTCGCCGGTGGCCGGCTCGGAAGAGGCTTTCACACCAGCGGGCGCTGTACCCACGACTTCTGCCAACTGGGCGATCGTCGGCCGGCTGAACAAGTCCCTGGGCGTCAGTTTGAGGCCCTGCTGCCGGCAACGCGCGATGACCTGGATGCTGAGAATCGAATCGCCGCCAAGTTCAAAGAAGTGATCGTCGACGCTGATCCGGTCGACGCGCAGCACCGCCTTCCACACATCGGCGATCACCTGCTCATGGTGGTTGCGCGGAGCGATGAAGGGTTTGTCGCTCTCGCTGCGCGACACCGTGGGCACGGGCAGGGCGCGGCGATCGAGCTTGCCGTTCTGCGTCAAGGGCAGCGCCGGCAGGAATACGAAGTGTGCCGGCATCATGTAGTCGGGCATCACGGCGCGGATGCGCTCGCGCAACTGTTCGACGACTTCGCCTTGCTGGCCGTCGGCCACAAGATACGCCACCAGCCGCTTGTCGCCTGCAACGTCTTCGCGCGCAATCACCGCAACCTGGCGCACTTGCGCGTGCTGCGCAATCAGCGCCTCGATCTCGCCGAGCTCGATGCGAAAGCCCCGAATCTTGACCTGCTGGTCCATGCGGCCCAGGTACTCGATGTCCCCGTTTTCAAGGCGCCGCGCCAGATCGCCACTGCGGTACATGCGCGCGCTCGGGGTGGCATCGAAGGGGTCGTGTAAAAAGCGCTGGGCGCTGAGTTCGGGGCGGTTGAGGTAGCCCAGCCCGACACCAGGCCCCGAGACATACATCTCTCCGGGCACGCCAATGGGCACGGGCTCGCCCTGCGGGTCCAGGATGTAGATCTTCAGGTCGAGCATCGGCACCCCGATGACGCTGCCGGCACCGGCGTCCAGGTCGGCCAGCGTGATGGGCCGGTAGGTCACATGCACCGTGGTCTCGGTGATGCCGTACTTGTTGACCAACACGGGCTTGGTGTCGCCGTAGCGCTCAAACCAGGGGCGCAGGCTCTGCAGTTCCAAGGCTTCGCCGGCAAAGATGATGAAGCGCAGCGTGTGGTCGGCGGGCGGCTGGGCCAGCTCGGCCTGCAGGTATTGCTGAAAGGCCGAGGGTGTCTGGTTGAGCACCGTCACGCGCTCTCGCACGACCAGTTCGCGGAACGCCTCCGGTGAGCGGCTGACCCAATACGGCACGACGACGAGCCGCCCGCCATGCAGGTAGGCACCCCAGAACTCCCACACCGAGACGTCGAAGGCGTAGGAATGAAACAGGGGCCAGACATCGCGGTCGTCGAAGCCGTACCATTGGTCTGTCGCGGCAAACAGCCGCCAGACGTTTTGGTGCGTGATGCGCACCCCCTTGGGCTTGCCGGTCGAGCCGGAGGTGTAGATGACGTAGGCCAGATCGTCGGCGCCGCTGGCCGCAGGCAGGTTGGCGTCGGCCGCGGGGCCGGCAGCCAGGGGCTCGTCCAGGCAGATGACGGTGGCTTTGATGCCGGCCAGGTCGGCCATCAGCTTCGTTTGGGTCAGGACGATGGCAACGCATGAGTCCTCGAGCATGAAGGCGACCCGGTCCTTCGGGTACACCGGGTCCAGCGGCAGGTAAGCGCCGCCGGACTTGAGGATGGCCAGGATGCCGATCACGAGTTCGGCATTGCGCTCGGTCCGCAGGCCCACGAGCTGGTTGGGCACGACGCCGAGCGCACGCAACTGGTGGGCGACACGGTTGGCACGCCGGTTCAGCTCGGAATAGCTCAACTCAAAACGAGCTTCGTCGGCACCGTAGGCGACCAGCGCGATGGCATCGGGTGTGCGTTCAACCTGCAACTCGAATTGTTCGTGCAGAGCGGGCCCGTTCGGGTAGGTGCGCGTGGCGTCCAAACTGGTCAACAACGCGGCACGCTCCTGCGCCGTCAGCATCGTCAGTTCTTTGAGCTGCTTTGCTTCGCCGCGCGCCAAGCCCTCCAGCAGCGCCATCAGGTGACCCAGCATCCGCTCGACAGCATCGCTGGAAAACCGCTGGCGCGAGTATTCGAGCCGCACCAGCATCTCGTCATCACCGTAGGCGATCACCGCGAGCGGGTAGTTGGTCTGCCCGATGTATTCGAAGTGCCGCGTTTCCCAGGCGCCACCGAGCGCGCGCAGGCGCGAATCGAGCGAGTCATGGTCGTAGACCACGAGGCTCTCGAACAAGGGCTTGCCGCGCGCGACCGAACTCCACGATTGCACCTTCACCAGAGGCGCATGCTCGAAGGGGCGCATCCGTAGCTGCTGCTCGCGCAGAGCGCGCAACCAAGCCACGACGTCCAAATCGCCGTCGACGTTGACCCGTATCGGCAAGGTGTTGATGAACAAACCCACCAAACCCTCGCCGCTGCCCAAGCCTGTGGTGCGGCCGGCTCGCGTGGCACCGAACACAATGTCGGATTCACCGCTGTAGCGATGCAGCAGCAACGCCCAGGCGGCCTGAAGCAAGGTGTTTACCGTCACTCCGGTGTCGTTGGCCCTGCCGCGCAGTGCCGCCGTCACCTGCCTTGAAAGACGCGCCTGCCTCGCACCGCCAGGCTCGCCAGCGGGCGTCGTGGGTGCCATGGCGGACCCGGCCACATCCACACTGAAGGGAGTCGCAGCATGGAAGCCGCGCAGCGCTTCGCGCCAATGCGCCTCTGCGCCGCTCAGATCCAAAGACCGATGCCAATCGATGTACTCGCGGTACGCGCGAGGCTCGGGGAGCAACGCCGTTTCTCCGCGTTGCAACGCTGCGTAGATGTCAAAGACCTCGCGCAACACGCCAGGGAACGAACGGCCGTCCAACAAGGCGTGGTGGAATGTCCAGATGACTTGACAGGCATCAGAGCCCGTACGTGCGATGAATAGACGCATCGCGGGCGCAAGGGTGAGGTCAAAGTCTTCCCGCCGGTCCGCGGCGAGCTGCGCCGCCATTTGCCTTTGCTGCTCCGCCGTTTCAAGCAGACTCCAGTCAACACTTGTGACCGGAAGCCTGGCGTACCCGACGACTTCTTGCTGAAACTCGGGGATGCCTTCCCAACGAAAGCGCGTGCGCAAAATGGCATGGCGCTGCACCACTTCGCCCCAGGCGCGAACAAACAGAGATTCGTCGATGTGCTCACGCAGCGTGATGACAATTTGCTCGATGTCGACGCCGGTGCGCGCTTCGCTGATTGCGTGATACAGCATGCCCGCCTGGGTCGGCGAGAGAGCATACGAGTCGATGACTATGGGCGCAGCGTCAGTCACTGCGGTACCGCGTTCACGGCATGGCCGATCCACAAAACGTCGCACGGACGGCTCAATCGCGACACAGCGCTGCTTCGCAGAGAGGGAATTCGCGCGTGAGCCGCGATAGGTAGTTTTGACTTGAGCACGTTTTTTTGTGTTGGCTAACCAGATGTCGCGAACCAAGATGATTGAGGTCATTCCCGATCATGGGTGACTGCCATACCGCTTGGTGTCTCAGACGAAGTCTTGGGGCAAGAACAGCACGCCCAGTTCAAGGACATACGGTTGCAACAACTCAGCACCGATTCACGATCTAACAGCCGAAAATGACGATAACACCGACCCCTTCGGGTGGCGCGAGTGTGAAGTCAGGGGTACGCAACTTTTTAACGCTATCGTCGGTTCGCGGTTAAGCCGCTTCGAGCGGCTTACATCACAAGCACCCCGGCTTTGCCGCGGGCGCTTGGCAGCCGCAACGCCGATCGCATGCCCCCGTTTGTTTGCCGCGGGCGCCAGCTTCTTGTCCGTGTGGCACATGACTGTTGGATGAGGCGTTCTGGGGCGTCGAGACAATCGACAGCAGTCTCTGAGACTCCGGGTGCGCCAACGTCAATTGAACCTCTCACTCTGCATATCAATGTAAGTTCAGCCCGAGCGTCAACTGCGACACGGAAATGCGTCGCCAAACAGATTGGCTCTCCCCTGTTTGTGGGATGGTGTCAAGCGGTTACTTCCCAATAATCCTGTTAGTAAATAGCCGAGCGCTTGAGCGCCCGAGAGGAATGCTCCGCTCGGGTTGGTTCAGCGTTGATTGGCGGAACGGGGTCCAACATGTTCATGGTATTTCGGCACCACGTATCGGTAGCGGCGTTTACCGCGATGGTGGCCGACATGGTGCTGTGTTTTGTGGCGGTGGTGCTGGCGGCCAGCACGCTGGCGGGGGCGCGCAGCAACTATCCGCTGGAGC
>JANNDW010000199.1:0-1550 GCA_031378125.1 Methylibium sp.
GAAGCCCGCATTGTAGATCGAAAAACCGGCCCGAGGACCGGCCTCTCACCGGCCCCGCATCAATGCGTGAGCAAGTCAGCGCCCGCCGCCGGAGCGGCGGGTTGGGCGACCGGCTCGGTCTTTGGAGGCTCGTCTTCCGGCAACGGCTGAGGCAAGGTTTCGAGCGCCACTTCGAGCACCCGATCGATCCAGCGCACCGGCACGATTTCCAGGTTGTTCTTGACGTTCTCTGGAATTTCCTGGAGGTCCTTGACGTTCTCTTCAGGAATCATGACGATCTTGATGCCGCCCCGGTGGGCCGCAAGAAGCTTTTCTTTCAACCCGCCGATCCCAGTCACTTCACCGCGCAGCGTGATCTCGCCGGTCATTGCGACATCGGCTCGCACCGGAATTCCGGTGAGCGCCGAGACGAAGGCGGTGGTCATCGCAGCGCCAGCGCTCGGCCCATCCTTCGGCGTTGCGCCATCGGGCACATGGATGTGCACATCGCGCTTCTCGAACATTTCGTCCTTGATGCCCAGTCGACGCGCGCGGCTGCGCACCACGGAACGCGCGGCCTCGACCGATTCCTTCATCACATCGCCAAGCTGGCCGGTGCGGATGATCTGGCCTTTGCCGGGCATCACCGCGGCCTCGATGGTCAGCAGATCGCCGCCCACCTCGGTCCACGCCAGGCCCACCACCTGGCCCACCTGGTTCTTCTTCTCGGCCTGGCCGTAGTCGAAACGCCGCACGCCCAGAAAGTCGTTCAGGTTGTCTTCGACCACCACGACCTTGCCGGTCACTTGCTTGAGCTGGATCGACTTGACCACCTTGCGGCAGATCTTGGAAATTTCGCGCTCCAGCGAACGCACCCCGGCTTCACGCGTGTAGTACCGAATGATGCCGCGCACGGCCGACTCGGTGACTTCCATTTCCTCGGGCTTGACGCCATTATTCTTGGCCTGCTTGGGCAGCAGGTAGCGCAACGCGATGTTGGTCTTTTCTTCTTCGGTGTAGCCCGACAGGCGAATCACTTCCATCCGGTCCAGCAAGGCCGGCGGAATGTTCATCGAGTTCGACGTGGCGATGAACATCGTGTCGGACAGGTCGAAATCGACCTCGACGTAGTGGTCACTGAAGGTGTGGTTCTGTTCCGGGTCCAGCACCTCGAGCAGCGCGCTCGACGGGTCGCCGCGAAAGTCCATGCCCAGCTTGTCGATCTCGTCGAGCAGGAACAGCGGATTGCGCGTGCCGATCTTGCTCAGGCTTTGCAGCACCTTGCCCGGCATCGAGCCGATGTAGGTACGCCGGTGGCCGCGAATCTCGGCTTCATCGCGCACCCCGCCCAGCGCCATGCGAACGAACTTGCGGCCGGTGGCGCGCGCCACGCTCTGGCCGAGAGAGGTCTTGCCGACTCCCGGGGGGCCGACCAAGCACAGGATGGGCGCCTTCACCTTGTCCACACGCTGCTGCACCGCAAGGTATTCGAGGATGCGGTCCTTGACCTTCTCCAGGCCGTGGTGGTCTTCGTTCAGCACGGCTTCGGCAAACGCGAGATCGTGCTTGAT
>JANNDW010000013.1:0-2221 GCA_031378125.1 Methylibium sp.
GACCTGCAACGACCGCTCATCTGCGCGTCGGGCGGGAGCAGCTTTGCGTCCGCGGCTTTTCCCGGCCGCGCCCCCAATCTCCCCTGCATCCAGGGTCTTTCTGTATGAACTTGAGTTCACGAGTTGAGGAGGTTGAGGCAGCGGGTGGGGCGGGAGTGG
Source organism: Methylibium sp. (assembly GCA_031378125.1). GTDB lineage: Bacteria > Pseudomonadota > Gammaproteobacteria > Burkholderiales > Burkholderiaceae_C > LGRD01. The sequence continues at coordinate 160 of JANNDW010000013.1, forward strand.
AAATGCTCCAGGAGTTCGGGCAGGGGTTGGTCGGGGTGGTGTTCGGCCAGGAGCGCCAGCAGCGTGCTGCGGATTAAGGCCACGTTGGCCAGCAGGTTGGCGTGGCGGCTGCGCGAAGCATCCTCGCCCAGCACCGCGTCTCGTCGCCAGTGGTTGCGCACTTCCACTCCGGCCCAGTGCCCACGAATCAAGCCCAGCCATTGTTCAGCGCGGTGGTCGCCGGGCGCGCGGCTCGACAGGTAGTAACGGCTTTCGGTGCTGGTCTGGCCGGTCTTTTTGATCGTCCGCTGGCTGCGCACCACGATCAGGCTGCGGGCAAAGGGGAAGTCGGCGCTCAGCGGTTCGATGGAGAAGGCGTGGAGGCTGCGCTCTTCAACGCGGCCGTGCCCGCTTTCGGTCTGGACAAAAAGGGGGTGCCGGCCAGGGCGTCCAAGGCTCGGGCTTTCTTCAACAGGTCCGGCTGGTTGCCTTTGATCTGCACGAGATAGTCGCCACCTTTTTCCACGATGATGCGCGCGGTCGCACGCTGGCAGTGCAACGCATCGGCGGTGATGATTTTCCCATCAAGGGCGGGCTGGCGCTCGAGCAGCGCGGTGGCGGCGGTTTGTTCGCAGCGCGGGGTGCCTTCCTTTTGATCGTAAAGGGCCAGCGCCTGCGGGGCGCCGTCCTCGTGCTGCGCGAGAGTGAGCAGGCCGAGGTGATCGCGGATCATTTTGCCGTCCATGGCCAGGGCTTGCGGCAACGTGCCGGCGCGGCTCTGGAGCCAGCCGGTCAGGAGTGCGGCGAAGGGCTCCGGATCCATGCGGGTGAGCAGGGCGTAGAAGACGCCGTAGCCGGGGACTTTGTGAAAGGCGCGCGTGCCCTGCTTGCGGGGCAGGCCCAGGTGGCGGCGTTGGGGCTGGGTCAGGCTGGTGGCGAAGCGGGCGATCTCGGCGATGTCGCGCCGCCCCGCCAGCAGGGCCATGGCCAGGAGCGTGAGCACGGGGCCGGTGCGGTATTGGGTGTTGGTGTCGCGCGGATCGGGCGCCTGGCGGAACACGTCCAGGAGGGACTTCATCTGCGGCTGGGTGACGGGCAGCACGCCCGCGGGTGCCGCGGCCAGAGCCGGGCGGCAATCCTCCGGCACCTGCGGGGCGCGCAGCTGGGTGCGCGCCTGGGGCGAGAGTTCGCGCAGCCAGAGTTTTTTGGGCCGCTCGTGGGCGAGGTAGAAATCGGCGCGGTGCCGGCGGTACCCGGCGCTGAAGCCGACGGGTTGCCAGTTGCTGGCCTTGTAACAGGTGCCGGCATAAGCCTCCGGATCGGTGAAGCTCTCGGCCAGGAGCGGACGGTAGCCGAAGTGTTCGCGCCATTGCCCGGGCAGCGCGCGCAAGGCCGCACCCAGGCATTGCGAAGCCAGGTTGGGCGACTGGCCCTTGGCCGAGAGCAGGAGGAAGCGGCGGTTTTGCACGACGAGCTTCAAGCGCTCGACGCGTTGCAAGGCGCTCCAGCTGATCCAGAGATCGCGATCCTTGAGCGCGTAACAACTGGGCCCCCAGACCAGGAGCGCGACGGCGTGGCCGTCCCGCTCGACGAGTTGGCGGAGGTAATCGCCCACCGGCCGGCCGGCGCCGAGGTAATGGTGGTCGGCCAGTTGGGCATCGAAGGCCGCGGCCTCGTGGGGGTGGGCGACGCGGACGGTGAGCGCGCGAGCGGTGGCGAGTTCGGTGGAGCGGAGAGCTTTCATCCCAGTGGAGTAAGCCAGAACAGGGGCTTTGTGTCTAGCAAAAACTTTTCCCTCTCATCTCAAACCACTTCCGCTTCCAAACGGTAGAACCTTGGTGTCAGGATGCGCCCGAACCACATCGCCGCTTGCCAAGGAGATGGACCGCCGTTCTAATCGCGCCGTGTCTCAGCAACAGACTTTCCGCCAGAGTGTGAGTTACGCAGGGGTGGGGCTCCACAGCGGCAACCGGGTCAACATGAGCTTTTTGCCTGCGCCGCCAGGCACGGGCATCCGTTTCCGACGCGTGGACCTCGATGGCAAGCCAGAGATCGAGGCGCGCATCGAGAACGTCGTCCAGAC
>JANNDW010000060.1:0-9990 GCA_031378125.1 Methylibium sp.
CCGTCCATGCATCCCGAGTCGGCGCCAGCGCTTGTTTGCGTGACAACATCGGCGCGTCCGGGAATATGGACATTGGTGTTTATGCCAGGCCACCCCGGGCCGTGGCCCGCCGGCGCCGGCGCCGGCCGCCACGCTCACCGCGTGAGCTTGTAGAACTGCTGGTTCAAATACGCCGCGACATCGCGTTCGTCTTCGGGAAACAGTTCCAGCTTGAGCTCCATGTTGCACAGGCTCACATAGCGGCGCAGGTCGAACAGCGTGCGCACTTTGCGGTCGTCGCGCAGGTAGATGAAGGCCTCGTCGCGCTGGGTCTTTTCGGTGTGGCAAGCAACGCAGCGCTTGCTGTGATGGAGCTCCCGTCCGTTGGCCAGGTCGGCCTCGGGAAATGGGTTGGCGCCGGCGCCGCCACACACCACCAGGCAGGCCCCAAACGCAACGGCGGCGATCGGCTTGAATCGGAGTGGCAGCATGGCAGGACCTCGGGATAGACAACCCACGACGCTATCGCACAGCGGCCGACAGCTCGGCAAACCCACAGCCCAGAAGCACGGCCGCGAGAAGGCTGGCAACCGACCTGACATGGTTCCACCCAAGCCACGGGCCAACGAACTCGCGCCAGGCGTCCGCGGCGGCCGGGCCGGCTGGGTCAACGCGGGCCAGGGCGTTGTTGCGAGGGACGTTGAACACGGCGGTGACCCCGAGCGTGCCAACCAGGTACACGATACCTCCCGAGAGCAGAAAGACCGTCCCGGCGGCCTTCGCCCACAAGACAGCGTGAATCACCAGAAACAGGCAGGCGGCGGGCGTGCCGACAAAGAGAAACAGGAACAGCGGGTTGACGATCTCGACGTTGATGGCGTTCATCGCCGCAACCGCGCCGCTCGGCGGCAGCCGCGAAAGCGCCCGCATGACGAAGTTCGAGAACGCGAAGAACAGGCCCGCCATGACCCCGCAACCGAGCAGGGCATTGAAGGTGATCGCAGACAGCGTGGTGTGGCTCAGGGGCATGGTCGAGAAACAGCGCAGGAACATGACCTGAAACGACCCTGGAAAATAGAAGAAGCAGGCGGCCGGCGGAGCCAGGAGTGCGCGGGACGATGCACAGCGTTTGGTGGCTATTGCCAGGGCCCTTGCCGGGCGGCCTCGGCTTTGATGGCGTCAACGTCCAGCGCCTCGATGTAGCGAAGCAAGTTTTGCCACATCGGGTGAAAGCCAAAGCCGCCGTTGATCATCTCGTCGGTCGCCTGAGCCTGGGTCCAGCCTTCGAAGGCGATCCGATGGATGGCCACCATCGTCCCGGTGCGGTCCGAGCCGTGCTGGCAATGCACGAGCACAGGTTGCAGCGCGGGCGTGCTGGCAATGCGCAGGAACTTGACCACGTCCTCGTCCTCGGGGTGCCAGGTCTTGAACCGAATCTGTTCGAGCCGCAATGCCGGCGATGCCGGAACGAGCGCAGCGTCATCGTTGAAGGCTCGCAGCGAGAGAACGGTTCTCACCGGAAGAACCGGGTTCGCAAGGCGTGCCTGTGTGTTCAGAAACTCAAAGCCCTCTTTCGTCGGCTGCGCTGAGCGATACAGGAATGCGTTGACGCGATGCAGATTGGGCAGCCCTGGACCTGCCGCCACCGGACTCGCCCATTCCTGCGGCCTCGGCCCCGGCGCGGCAGGCGCCACCGCTGAGCACCCGCTGACAAACGACAACACGCCGACAAACCCGACGATGATGGCTGAGCGCCGAACCCCTCGGACCGCGTGTTGATGGCTCACGGCAACTCCCAGTACGCCGCCACAGAGATATCGAAACACGAAAGCGCGTCTTCGCGCCGATGGCGGCGTTGCAAATCCTCGCGATACCCAGAGGTATCGCTGCGGTTTGCGCCTTGCCCTCGACGCGAATCCATCGCTTTCGTCATGTTTCGATACCTCTGCGGCGGCGTACCAGCGTCTTTCAAAACAGGGTTCGGCCCGGCCGCCCGACGAGTTGTCTTGAACAGCGCAGGCGCTGGGCTCGCAACCTCGGCGGGCCGGGCCGCTTGTCGGCCTGCCATTCGCGCAAGACACCGTCGAGCACCCGCACCTGATCGTGACAGCAGACTTGGTGCGCGTCCAGCCCCTGCAAGGCCCATTCACCCTGCCGTGGCGCTGCCGCCCCCTCCTGCGCTACGCTCGCGAGCCACCCTGCCGAGTTTCCGGCCGCGCCTGGACACCCGTCCTGGGCCCGCCCGTTTGTCTGTGGACCCCGCCCGAATGAGCGACTCGATTCCCTCTGCGCAATGGCAACCCACTCCGGGCGCGGCGATACGGCGCGCCGCCACCGTGGTGGTGCTGCGCGACGGTGATGCCGGCATGCAGGTGCTGCTGATGCGCCGCACCGCGCGGGTGGGTGACATTCACAGCGGTGCCTGCGTGTTTCCCGGCGGCCTGGTCGACGCGGCGGACCGCAGCGCGCATGCCTTTTGCACCGGCCTGGACGACGCACAGGCCAGCGCCCGGCTGGGGCTGGCATCCGGCGGGCTGGACTTCTTTGTCGCGGCGATGCGCGAGTGCCTTGAAGAAGCCGGCCTGCTGTTTGCCTGCGGCCCCGAAAGCGCCGCGTTGACACCAACCATGCTCGACGACATTGCCGCGCTGCGGCCGGCGCTCAATCGTGGCGAGCTGTCGCTGACGGCCTTGTGTGAACGGTTCGGTCTGCGTCTGGCGGCGGACCGGCTGGCCCACTTCAGCCACTGGCTCACGCCGCCGGGCGTACCCAAGCGCTACGACACGCACTTCTTCGTTGCCCAGGCACCAGCGCTGCAAGTCGCCTCGCACGACGACAGCGAAACCGTCGATCGCCTGTGGATCACGCCCGCCGATGCGCTGGCGCAGGCGGGTTCGCTGAAGCTGGTGCTGCCCACGCTGAAGACACTGCAGACCTTGCAGCAGCTCGGCAGCGTCAACGCGGTGATGGCACATGCCCGTGCGGCGCGAGAGGTGCCTCGTTGGATGCCGCACCTGGGCACCGGCAGCCGGGGCCTGCGCCCGGTGGCGCCGGACGAACCCGCGTGGGCCGAACTGGGCCGCCTGGACCCGCAGGGCCACGGCACGGCGAGCTACGAACTGGCGCCGGGGCCCGCGGTGCGCCTGTCGACGCGGCTGATCCGCATCACCGCGCCCAACGGCAGCATGATGACCGGCCCGGGCACCAACACCTATCTGCTGGGCGGCGGCGCGAGCAACGAATGGGCCGTCATCGACCCCGGCCCGGCCATCGAGGCGCATGTGCAGGCCATTCTGGACGGCGCGCCGGGGGCGATTCGCTGGATCTTCGTGACCCACACCCACAAGGACCATTCGCCCGCCGCGGTGGCGCTAAAAAGCCGGACTGGCGCGCAGTTGCTGGGCATGGCGCCGCTGCATGCCGAGTGGCAGGACGCCGACTTCGCGCCCGATGTGGCGCTGCGCGGCGGTGAAGTCTTTCAGTTGCCCGCTGACACGAGCCTGCGGGTCATCCACACCCCCGGCCACGCCGGCAACCACCTGTGCTACCTGCTGGAACAGGAGCGCATGCTGTTCACCGGCGACCACGTGATGCAGGGCTCCACCGTGGTCATCAACCCGCCGGACGGCGACATGGCGGCCTACCTGCATTCGCTGGGTGAGTTGAAAACACTGGCGCTGGACTGGCTGGCTCCCGGCCACGGCTTCCTGATGGCCGAGCCCGCGTTGGCGATGCAGCGCATCATCGAGCACCGGCTCAAACGCGAGGCCAAGGTGCTGAGTGCCGTGCCCGATCGCGGCTCGGCCAGCATCGACACGTTGCTCGCCAGCGTGTATGCCGATGTGCCGGCCCACTTGCACGCGATGGCCCGGCGCTCGCTGCTGGCGCACTTGCTGAAACTGCGGCACGGCGGGCGGGTTGTGGAGCGGCCGGCCGGCGAATGGGGGCTGGCGCCGCAAGCCGGGCAGGCCCTGCGCCAGCCCCCTTGCGGTTGACACGAAACAGGATCAGAGTGCGCTTTGGAGGAGGAGGCTGCATGAAGACCCGGGTCGCCCTGCTGTTGTGCCTGCTGCTCAGCGGCTGCGCCAGCGCGCCGGTGGCGCAGCCGCCTGCGCATTTGTTCGAGGACCATTTGTTCGCCGCCCCATCGGAGCGGGCGCGGGCCGACGACGTCTTTGCGCTCAGCGATGCGATGAAGCGCTATGTCGACACCGAGATCGCCGGCCACTTGCGCTCCAAGGGCTCGCAGCGGGGTTTGCTCGAAGCGCTGTACAGCAAGAACCAGCTCAGGCTGGAATACGACTCGGTTCGGACGCGCAACGCTTCAGAAGCCTTCGAGGCGCGCTCTGGCAATTGCCTGTCGCTGGTGATCATGACCGCGGCATTCGCCAAGCACCTGAGCTTGCCGGTGCGCTACCAAAGCGTGTACACCGATTCCACCTGGACGCGCAGCGGCAACCTCTATTTTTCCAGCGGGCATGTGAACCTGGCCCTGGAACACAGAGCGACCGACGCCCGAATCGGCGTGGACACGGACCGGGCGTGGACGGTGGACTTCCTGCCGCCGGAAGAGGTGCGTGGCCAGCGCGTGCGCGTCATCACCGAGGCCACCGTCATCGCGATGTACATGAACAACCGCGCCGCCGAAGCGCTGGCGCAAGGGCGCCTGGACGATGCCTATGGCTGGGCGAGCGAGGCGATCCGGCAGTCGCCCGCGTTCCTGAGCGCCTACAACACGCTGGGGGTGATTTATCTGCGTCACGGCAATCCGCAGCAGGCGGCGCAGATGCTGCGGCATGTGCTGGAGCGCGAACCGGAAAACACCGTGGCCATGTCCAACCTGGCGCGCGTGCTGGGCAACCTGGGGCAGACGGCGGAGGCGGCGCTGCTGTCGCAGCGGCTGGCGCAGATCGAACCGCACCCGCCGTTCCACTTTTTCGACCTGGGACTGGCCGCACTGCAGGCAGGCAACTTCGAGGCGGCGCGCGATCTGTTCAACAAGGAATTGAAACGCGCGGCCTACCACCACGAGTTTCATTTCTGGCTGGCGGTTGCAAATCTGAAGCTGGGCGACACGGCGCAGGCACGCAAGCACCTGCTCATCGCCAGGGAGAACAGCACGACCGGTGGCGACAAGGCGCTCTATTCGGCCAAGTTGGATCGGATCAACGCACTGCGGCTGCGCTGACGCCGGGCCTCAAAACTCCACCGGCAAACCGACGTAGTTTTCGGCCATCGCCGTCGAGGCGGCGGTCGAGTGCACCAGATAGTCGAGTTCGGCGGCCTGCATGCGCTGGCCGAATTGGCCGGTGTCGGGGAACTTGTGCATCAGCGACGTGAGCCACCATGAAAAGCGCTCGGCGCGCCAGATGCGGCGCAAGCAGCGCTGCGAGTAGGCGGCCATGCCGGCGCCGCTCTTCTCTGTGTAGTGTTCGGCCAGCGCACGCGCCAGGGTGCCCACGTCGGCGGCCGCCAGGTTCAGGCCCTTGGCGCCGGTGGGGGGCACGATGTGCGCCGCGTCGCCGGCCAGGAACAGGCGGCCAAAACGCATCGGCTCGGCCACGAAGCTGCGCAGCGGGGCGATGCTCTTTTCAATCGACGCTCCGGTGACCAGCGTCTCGGCCGCGGCCGGGTCCAGGCGCCGGCGCAACTCGTCCCAGAAAGCGGCGTCGCTCCACTGCGCCACCTTGTCGTCCAGCGAACACTGCACGTAATAGCGGCTGCGCTGCATCGAGCGCATGCTGCACAGCGCAAAGCCACGTTCGTGGTTGGAGTAGATCAACTCGTGCGACACCGGCGGTGTGTCCGACAACACGCCCAGCCAGCCGAACGAATAGACCCGCTCGAAGGTCTGGATCGCGCCAATGGGCACGCTGGCGCGGCTGACACCGTGGTAGCCGTCGCAGCCGGCGATGAACTCGCAATCCAGCGTCCGCACCACGCCGTCTTTGCGGTATTGCACCTGCGCTTGCGTACCGTCGAAGCCGTGCAAGCTGACCTGTTCGGCGTCGTACACCGTGCTCAGGCCAGCGGAGCCGCGCGCCTGCATCAGGTCGCGCGTGACCTCGGTCTGGCCGTAGACCATCACGTTCTTGCCGCCGGTGAGTTGGTGCAGGTCAATGCGATGCCGCGCTCCGCCGAAGCACAACTCCACGCCGCCGTGCACCAGGCCCTCGCGGTGCATGCGCTCACCCGCGCCGGCCTGGTCCAGCAATTCCACCGTGCCTTGCTCCAGCACGCCGGCGCGAATGCGGCCCAGCACATAGTCGGCGCTGCGCTGCTCGACGATGATGTTGGCGATGCCAGCCTTGTGCAGCAAGGCGCCGAGCAACAAACCGGCGGGGCCGGCACCGATGATGGCGACCTGGGTCTTCATGGGGCGTACCCTGTTTCAAATGAGTTCACAGCATTTCCACAAGCGGCACACAGCCTCTGCACAAGCCTGTCCACAACCCGGCGAGACGAGGGCCGCCTACTTCCAGTTGAGATTCAGCTTGTGATGTGAAGCCGCGCAGTCTCGCAAATACAGATTGATCAGGCTCTGATACGGAATGCCAACGTCTTCAGAGATTGTCTTGAAGTACGTGATGGACTCTTCGTCCGGCCGAAGGGTGATTTGCTTCTTGAGCTGTGCTGAGTAGGGGTTCTTCTGTGCAGCCGAGAAGTCGTACTCTTTGCGTATGTGGCACCTCCATGGGTAAGACCTGGATTCCTTGGCAATTGCCTTGCGGGCCGAGATGATGCGAATGACGCCGCCTTCGCTCCGATAGCAGTGACACACCAGCAGCAATCGAAGTGCACTGCTCAGACCCAGAAGAACAAAGCGGTCTTCAGCATCGGAATGCTTTTCGAGTCAACGTTTGAAATTTGTTGTAGCCCCGAGTGAGCGCACTGGAGTTCTTGGGAAATGCAGACACTCCCAAATCATGCGGCCTGCTTCTGCCCCCCCGCGCGCCAATCGGCCATCAACTTCGCCCACTTCGGCCGCGCGGCCAACAAATGCCGCTCCTTCACGTGGCCGTAGCCGCGAATGTCTTCGGGGACACGGGCAATCTCGACCGCGAGGCTCAGGTTCGCGGGCGACAGTGACGGCAACATCGCCTCGATGCAATCACGGTACTCGCCGATCAACGCGCGTTCCATCTTCCGCTCTTCGGTTTTGCCGAACACATCGAGCGCCGTGCCGCGCAGGCCTTTTAGCTTGGCCAGCAGCTTGAAGGCCGTCAGCATCCATGGGCCGAAGGATTGCTTCACCAGTTCGCCCTGGTCGTTTTTCTTCGCGATCAGCGGCGGGGCCAAGTGGTAGTGGAGCTTGTAGTCGCCTTCGAACTGCGAGGCTATTTTGTCCAGGAAGGCCGTGTCGGTGTGCAGCCGCGCCACCTCGTACTCGTCTTTGTAGGCCATCAGCTTGAACAGGTAGCGCGCGACCGCTTCAGAAAGCCTGGTCGTGCCCAGCGGGGCTTCGGCCGAACGCACCTTGTCGACGAAGGCTTTGTAGGTGCCCGCGTAGGCGGCGTCCTGGTAGCCCGTCAAAAACGCCACTCGCTTGGCCACCATGTCGTCGACATTGCCGCCGCGCTTGACGAACTCAATCACCTGCGCCGGTTTGAGCAGAGCCTGGACGGAGGCGAGATCGTGCGCCGCCCGCCGGCCCCATTCGAACGCCGCCTTGTTGTTGTCCACCTGCACGCCGTTCAGTTCGATGGCGCGCATCAACGCTTGCAGGCTCAGCGGCACGCGGCCCTTTTGCCAGGCAAAGCCCAGCAGCAGCGGGTTGGTGTATAGCGAGTCGCCGATCAGCTGCACCGCCAGCTGGTCTGCATCCACCGCACCGATGTGGCCGGCGCCCACCGCTGCGACGATGGCCGCGTCGCAGTTCGCCGCCGGAAACTGCCAGTTCGGGTTGGTGACGAACGCTGCGGTGGGCGTGCCGTGGGTGTTCAGCGCCACGTAGGTGCGGCCTTCGCGCATCACCGCCAAGGTCGCCTTGTTGGCGGTGACGATGGGATCGCAGCCGATCACCAGGTCGGCCTCGGCCGTGCCGACCTTGGTGGTGTTGATGGCATCCATGCGGTTCGCAATCTGGATGTGGCTCCAGGTGGCGCCACCCTTTTGCGCCAGGCCACCGGCGTCTTGGGTGACGATGCCCTTGCCTTCGAGGTGCGCCGCCATGCCCAGCAGTTGGCCAATGGTGATGACGCCGGTGCCGCCGACGCCGCCCACCACCACGCCCCAGGGCTTTTCAGCCAGCGGCAGCGCGGGCTCAGGCAACGCGGCCAAGCTGAACGGACTGGGCCGCTCTTTGCTGGCCTTCTTGGCGCTCTTGAGCTGCCCGCCCTCGACCGTGACGAAGCTCGGGCAGAAGCCCTTCACGCACGAGTAGTCCTTGTTGCAGGTGTTCTGGTTGATGCGGCGCTTGCGGCCGAACTCGCTCTCCACCGGCTCGACGCTGAGGCAATTACTTTGCACCGAACAGTCACCGCAGCCCTCGCACACCAGCTCGTTGATGATCACGCGCTTGGACGGCTCCACCAGCGTGCCGCGCTTGCGGCGGCGGCGCTTTTCGGTGGCGCAGGTCTGGTCGTAGATGATGACGGTGCAGCCTTCAATGTCGCGCAGCTGCTTCTGGATCGTGTCCAGTTCGTCGCGGTGGTGCACCGTGACACCCGGCGCCAGGCGCGCTTTCACGGCGTCGTATTTTTCGGGCTCGTCGGTGACGACGACGATCTTGGTCGCGCCCTCGGCGTCCAGCTCGCGCGACATCTCCGGCACACGCAAGGTGCCGTCCACCGGCTGGCCGCCGGTCATTGCGACCGCGTCGTTGAACAAGATCTTGTAGGTGATGTTGACCTTGGCCGCAATGCTCTGGCGCACCGCCAGCAAGCCGGAGTGAAAGTAGGTGCCGTCACCCAGGTTGGCAAAGATGTGCTTGTCGGTCGTGAAGGCCTGCTGCCCCACCCACGACACGCCTTCGCCGCCCATCTGGCTGAAGGTGACGGTGCTGCGGTCCATCCACACCGCCATGTAGTGGCAGCCAATGCCGGCCACCGCGCGCGAGCCTTCGGGCACGCGGGTGCTGGTGTTGTGCGGGCAGCCGCTGCAGAAAAAGGGTGTGCGCTCGCCTGCCGCGTCGGTGACCTTGATGCCGTCGGCATTCAGCACCGTCATGCTGCGTTCCTTGGCGTCGATCAGTGCAATGCGTGCGTCCATGCGGTCGGCCGTGTCGGCGTCGACGCCGAGCTTTTTCAGCCGCTTGGCGATGGCCCTGGCAATGATCGCCGGCGTCAGATCGGCCTGCGCGCGCAGCAGCCAGTTGCTGCCCGGGTTGGGCTGCGACCACTCGCCGCCGGTGGCATCGCCTTCGGCCTCGTCGAACTTGCCCAGCACGTTGGGCCGCACGTCGGCGCGCCAGTTGTACAGCTCCTCCTTGACCTGGTACTCGATGACCTGGCGCTTCTCTTCGACCACCAGAATTTCTTGCAGGCCCTGCGCGAAATCACGCGTGATGGTGGCCTCGAGCGGCCACACCACGTTGACCTTGTGCAGACGGATGCCCAGCTTGCGGCAGGCGTCGTCGTCCAGCCCCAGGTCGACCAGCGCCTGGCGCGTGTCGTTGTAGGCCTTGCCGCTGGCGATCAGGCCGAAGCGGTCGTGCGCGGTGGCAATGACGTTGTGGTTCAGCTTGTTGGCGCGCACGTAGGCCAGCGCCGCGTACCACTTGTGGTCGAACAGCCGCGCCTCCTGGTCGAGCGCGCCGTCGGGCCAGCGGATGTGCAGGCCGCCTTCGGGCATCTGGAAGTCTTGCGGAATCACGATGTCGACTCGGTCCGGGTCGACGAACACGCTGCTCGACGATTCGACGATTTCCTGGATCGTCTTCATGCCGCTCCACACGCCGGCGAAGCGGCTCATCGCGAAGGCATGCAGGCCCATGTCGAGGATGTCCTGCACGCTGCTCGGGAAGAACACCGGCAGCCCGCAGGCCTTGAAGATGTGGTCGCTCTGGTGGGC
>JANNDW010000068.1:0-8917 GCA_031378125.1 Methylibium sp.
GGCGCCGAGTTGCTCGTACCTTCTTGTCATGCAACGACTCCTCTTGCTCACAATGAGTGTTGCACTTCAGTCTTGAAACCGCCGTGACTTTCATTTGGCCCTGCAAATGAAAGTTACCCGGCCGCCGGGCCGGGACCCGGCAGCGTGGCACACATAGAAAGAGACGATCAAAGTGAGCCCGTTTGGGCGCCCAACAGTGGCAAAGCCCAGCGGCCCACAGCCGCCAGCATCTCGCCGTGCGACCTCACACCTGCATGTTCATGATGTCGGTGTAAGCCCGCACGAACTGATTGCGCACTTGCAGTGCCGCCTGGAAGCCGAGCTGGCCCTTCTGCATCGCGACCATGGTCTGCTCGAGGCTGACGGTGGGGTTGTCGAGCTGCACCTCGCGCTGCAAGCGAGACGCTTCGCCCTGCTGCGCGCTGACCGCCTTCAAGGCCTGCGTCATCGCCGCCGCAAAGCCACCGCCTTCGACGGTGTCGGATCGCGCCACCAGCGGCTGGCCGTTAGTCTGCAGACCCGCGCGGGCCACGGCCTGGGCGAAGTCGAAGGGCTTGAGTCGAACGCTGTCCATGGTCTGTGACTCCTGTCACGCCCGACGAGTGACGGCACGCACTGCCGTGGCTCGGGGCATGCGTGACTGTAGGTCGCAGGGCCTGCGCACGGTGGGTTGAACTGACGCCGCTTTGCCCGACTGTTCGCGCTATAGATTCGCCGCGCCCTGCCGAACAATGGCCCCCATCCCTGCAGGCCATGACGACCCGCCTGCGCTGCTTTGAGACCCGCCCCGCACATGGACAACGCCCTCGCACAAGTCGGAACCCCGCTCGGCACCGCGCCGCCCGCCACGGGCTTCGCGGCCATCCCGGCCAAGGCCAAGCTGATGCTCGGCGCCGGTGTGGCTGGCCTGGCCGCCGTGGCCATCGCCCTGGCCCTGTGGGGCAACAAGGGCGACTACAAGGTGCTGTACGCCAACCTGAGCGAGAAAGACGGCGGCGCCATCATTGCGCAGCTGTCGCAGATGAACATCCCCTACCGCCACGCCGATGGCGGCAACGCCATCCTGGTGCCGTCGTCGCAAGTGCACGATGCCCGCCTCAAGCTGGCGTCGGCCGGCCTGCCCAAGGGCAGTGTGGTCGGCTTCGAGTTGATGGACAACGCGCGCTTCGGCCAGACCCAGTTCCAGGAACGCCTGACCTTCCAGCGCGGCCTGGAGGGCGAACTCACGCGCTCCATCGGCGCCCTCGGCTCGGTGCAGGCCGCGCGCGTGCACCTGGCGCTGCCGAACCAGAACGGTTTCTTCCGCGAACAACAGAAACCCTCGGCCTCGGTGCTGCTCACGCTGCATCCGGGCCGCACGCTCGACCGCACCCAGATCGCCGGCATCGTGCACCTGGTCTCGGCCTCGGTGCCCGAGATGAATGCCAAGGCGGTCAGCGTGCTCGACCAGACGGGCGCCCTGCTGTCGGGGCCGACCGAGGCCGTTTCCGGCCAGGGCCTGGATGCGCAGCAACTCCAGTACCTGGCGCAGGTTGAGGCCAGCTATGTCAAGCGCGTCATCGAGATCCTCGAGCCGGTGGTGGGCCGAGACAACCTGCGCGCCACCGTAGCGGCCGACATCGATTTCTCGCAGACCGAAGCCACCTCCGAATCGTTCAAGCCGAACCAGGGCGGCGAGCCGGCTGCTGTGCGCAGCCTGCAAATGTCGGAAGCTGGCAATGCGGCGCAGGCCACGCCCAGCGGCGTGCCCGGCGCCACCTCGAACCAGCCGCCGATTCCGGCCACGGCACCGCTCACCGGTGCCTCGCAGCCCCTGCAAACTGCCGCGGGCGGCACGGCCAGCGGCGGCAACCAGCGCCGCGACAACGTCACCAATTACGAAGTCGACAAGACGGTGCGCGTGACGCGCAACGCCACCGGCAGCGTCAAGCGCCTGGCAGCCGCCGTGGTCGTCAATCACCGCGTCACCACCGCCGCCAACGGCAAGAGCACCAGCACGCCGCTGACCGGCGACGAGATCGAGAAGCTCACGGCCCTGGTGCAGGAGAGCATCGGCTTCTCCAAGGAGCGGGGCGACTCCGTCAAGCTGATCAACGCGCCCTTCCGCGTCGAGAGCCTGAGCAAGCCCGAGCCCGTGCCGCTGTGGCAGCAGGAGTGGCTGACCGACCTGCTGCGCGCCAGCGCCGCGCCGGCCGCCCTCGCGCTGGTGGCCCTGGTGATCCTGTTCAGCCTGGTGCGCCCGGCCATGAAGGTGGTGATGGCCGATCCGCCCCGCAGCGCCAGCGTGAACCTGGTGGCGGATGACGTCCAGAAACCTGCGCCGCCCGAGCGCGCGCCCATGGCCCTGCCCGCGCCGCGCAGCACCGAGCTCCTGGACACGGCCCGCGCCGTGGCCAAGCAGAATCCGGCGGCGGTGGCCGGCATCGTGAGCGAATGGGTGAAAGGAGACGCCTGATGAGCTCCGCCATGAACGAGGCCGGCCTTGAAGACGCCGCCATCCTGCTGATGTCGTTGGGAGAGGAGGAGGCCGCCGAGGTCTTCCGCCACCTGGCGCCCAAGGAAGTGCAGCGCCTGGGCGAGACCATCGCCAAGATGAAGGCGGTGTCGCACGAGAAGGTCGACGGCGTGCTCGAGCGCTTCACCGCCGTGGCTGCCGACCAGAGCATCCTGGTGGCCGACAACGACGAGTATGTGAAGAACGTGCTGCGCAAGGCCCTGGGCGAAGACAAGGCCAATCTGCTGCTCGACCGCATCCTGCAAGGCAGTGACATCTCTGGCATCGAAAGCCTGAAGTGGATGGACCCGGGCTCGGTGGCCGAACTGCTGCGCAACGAACACCCGCAGATCGTGGCCGCGATCCTGGTCCACCTCGACCACGACCAGGCCAGCGCCATCCTCAAGCTCTTCGCGGAGCGCCAGCGCAACGAGGTGCTGGTGCGCATTGCCACGCTCGACGGCATCCAGCCCAGTGCCCTGAAAGACCTGAACGAAGTCATGAGCAAGGTGCTGGCCGGCGGCGAGAAGATGCGCAAGGCCTCGCTGGGCGGCGTCAAGACGGCGGCCGAGATCATCAACATGCTCGGCGGCGCCAGCGAAACCGCGGTGCTCGACTACATCCGCGAAGCCGACGCCGACCTGGCGCAGAAGATCATGGACAACATGTTCACCTTCGACGACCTGGACAAGCTCGAGGACTCCGGCATCCAGGCCCTGCTGAAAGAAGTGCAGTCTGAATCGCTGGTCGTGGCACTGAAGGGCGCCACGCCGGAGATGCGCGAGAAGATCCTCAAGAACATGTCCAAGCGGGCCGCCGAAACGCTGCGCGAAGACCTCGAATCGCGCGGGCCGGTGCGCCTCTCTGAAGTCGAGGCCGAGCAGAAGGAAATGCTCAAGATCGTGCGCCGCCTGGCCGACGAAGGCCAGATCGTGCTGGGCGGCGGTGGCGGCGATGACTTTGTTTGATTGCGCCGCGCCATGAAAAACGCCCCGCCGCCGTCCGGCGCGCCCAAGCCGTCGCCCTACAGCCGCTTCATACCGCGCGAGGAGTTGAGCTCCTTTGCGGCCTGGAACCCGGCCACGCTGGCCGGCGGCGATCAACCCAATGCCCATGCCGGCCTGCGCCGTGCGACCGACCAGGACGCCGGCCCGCCCCACGTGGCCGAGGGCAGCGCGGCCCAGCTGCGCGCGGCGCGCCAGTCCGGCTACCAGGACGGCTACCGCGACGGGCTGGTGGCGCTGGAAAGTTTCAAGCAAAGCCTGGCCGGCCAGATGACGGCGCAGATCGGTGCGCTGCTGCAATCCATCGGCGCCCAGCTCGACGCAGTGGAGCAAGACATGGCGGGCTGCCTGGCCGTCACGGCCACCCAGCTGGCGCGCCAGATCGTTCGCACCGAACTCAGTGTGCGGCCCGAGTTGGTGCAGGCCGTGGCGCGTGAAGCCACCGAGTCGCTGCTGCTCAGCGCGCGCCACATCACGCTGCGCGTGCACCCCGACGACTTGTCCCTGGTGGCACAAGGTGCGGCCGACGTGCTGGCCGCGCGCGGTGCGCGCTTGATTGCCGACCCGGCCATCAAACGCGGCGGTTGCCTGGTGGAGTCGGACATCGGCGTGCTGGACGCCACGCTGCAGGCGCGCTGGAGCCGTTGCACAGCGTCGCTGGGCAATGATGAAGCCTGGGAAGACACCTCCCCCGGCCTGGCACCCGCGCTGGCACCGGCGCCGCAGGCAACCCGGGACGACACGACATGATCAGCTCCGCCATCGAAACCGAAGTGCTGGCACGTGCCGAACGTGCCGCGCCGCCGGAGCGCAGCGAGCGCAGCGAGAAATGGCAACGCTATTTCAGCGACATGCGCACGCAGGCGGCCGAGCCGCAGCCGCTGCAGGCCCAGGGCCTGCTGGTGCGCGTGGCCGGCCTGGTGCTCGAAGCGGCCGGGCTGCGCCTGCCGGTGGGCTCGGTGTGCGAAGTGCGCATGCCGGGCCAGGCTTCGGTGCTGGCCGAGGTGGTGGGCTTCTCGGGCGATCGCGCCTACCTGATGCCCACCGGCGACGTGCATGGGCTGGTGAGCGGCGCAAGAGTCGTGCCGCGCAGCTGGCCGGTGGCGCCGCCGCGGCTGGGCGCGCTAAGACACCCGTGGCGGCGCTACGAAGACCGCACCCTGCACCTGCCGGTCGGCGACGGCCTGCTCGGCCGCGTGGTCGATGCCCACGGCGTGCCGATGGACCGGCTCGGGCCGTTGACCTCGGTGCACAACACGCCGCTGATCCGCCGCCCCATCAACGCGATGGACCGCGACCCGGTGCGCCGCCCGCTGGACACCGGCGTGCGTGCCATCAATGCCATGTTGACGGTCGGCCGCGGCCAGCGCATCGGCCTGTTTTCCGGCACCGGCGTGGGCAAATCGGTGCTGCTGGGCATGATGGCGCGCTACACCGAGGCCGACGTGATCGTGGTCGGTTTGATCGGCGAACGTGGCCGCGAGGTCAAGGAATTCATCGAGGACATCCTGGGTGAAGAAGGCATTCGCCGCTCGGTCGTGGTGGCCGCTCCGGCCGACGCGCCGCCGCTGGTGCGCATGCAAGGCGCCAACTACGCCACGGCCATCGCCGAGGAGTTCCGCGACCGCGGCCAGCATGTGCTGCTGCTGATGGATTCACTCACCCGCTACGCGATGGCGCAACGCGAGATCGCGTTGGCCATCGGCGAGCCGCCGGCCACCAAAGGCTACCCGCCGAGCTGCTTTGCCAAGCTGCCGCAACTGGTCGAACGCAGCGGCAACGGCACCCGCGGCGGTGGCTCCATCACCGCGTTCTACACCGTGCTGTCCGAAGGCGACGACCAGCAAGACCCGATCGCCGATGCGGCGCGCGGCATTCTGGACGGCCACATCGTGCTCACCCGCGAGCTGGCCGAGGCCGGCCACTACCCGGCCATCGACGTGGAGAAATCGATCTCGCGCGTGATGACCAACGTGGCCACCCAAGAGCACATCGAAGCGGCGCGCCGCTTCCGCCAACTGCACGCCAAGTACCACAAGGCGCGCGACCTGATCCAGCTGGGCGCCTACAGCCCCGGCAACGACGCCGAACTGGACAGCGCCGTTCGCCTGCACGAACCCATGGCCACGCTGCTGCAGCAAGGCATGCACCAGCCGGCCGGGCTGGACCACAGCATCCAAGCGCTGCATGGCGTGATCGGGCTTTGACAGCGCGCCCTTTTCTCAACGCTATACACCACGCTTTACACCAAGCTTGAAGACCACGCTTCGACTCCGCACCCCGACCCATGCAAACACTGCTCCTGCTTCTGAAACACGCCGAGACCGATCGCGACTCCGCCCTGGCCGCCTGCGAGCTGGCCACACGAACCGAAACGGCATCGACGGCGCAACTCCAACAGCTGGTCGGCTACCGGCGCGACTACGAGGCGCGCTGGAACGAACAGTTCAGCCGGGGCGGCGAGATGGCGCTGGTGCGCTGCTATCACGAGTTCATGGCGCGCCTGTCCCAGGCCGTCGACCAGCAGCAGCGTGCCGCGCAAACCGCCACCGCGGCCAAGGACGCGGCGCTGAGAAGCTGGCGCGAGTGCGAACTGCGCGTCGCCTCGGTCGGCAAGCTCATCGAGCGGCGCAGCCGCGAGATCCGCCTGAGCGGCGAACGACGCGAGCAAAGACACTTCGACGAAATGGCCGCCCGCATCGTGCGCAGCATGCCGCTGGGCATGGACTTCATGGCCACGCGCTAGGAATTGATGGCGATGCAGACGTTCATGCCACCTTCCTTGGTTGCCGCGGTCGCGCCGGCGCCCCTTGCCAACCCGCCGAGCCGCGGCGTGGCCGCGAATGGCGACACCCCGTTTGCGCGCCATCTGGAAAAATTGCGCGAGACCCGGGCTCAGGACCGCACAAGCCCTGCCGCAACAGACAAACCCCCTTCACCGCCCCGGCCACCCTCGGCAAACCGCGCTCAGCAGGGCTCCGGGCCGGCCGCCGCTGCAAACGTTCAGGCATCCCGCGCGGCGCATGCAGCCGTTGCCAGAAAGGCCGAAGCACCAGCCGAGGCCGCCGAGCCGAACACCGACACCCGGGTCGAGCAAGAACAGCCTGCCAAGGCCGAAACCACCGACCCCGCTGTCAACGACATGGCGGGCTTCAGCTCGCCACTGGACCCACCGGTGCCGCCGAGCGGCCCGTCCATCACCGCGGTCACGCTGGCGCTGGCAGTGCCGCCCGTCGAGCCGGCCAAGCAGATCGCCGACACCGCCACGCAGCCCGAACACCTTGCACCCGACGACGCAAGCCAAGCGCGCCGGGCCGGCGCGACCACTCACCTTGCGGCACTGACGGAGCCAGGCCACAGTGCAACGCGGACTGCTGCGCACGACCCCCCCGCGCTGGCCCACACCGACCCGGCGGCAGGCACGTGGCAGCAGGCCCAGGCCGCGGCGGTGCTGGCCGAGACGGTTCGAACCTCACCTGAGTTGCGTGAGGCCGCGCCTTCGGAACCGGCGCTTGCAACGCCTGCGATCGCGGGCCCTGGCAACCCTGCCGCGCATGCGGGCAGGGCCGGCGAAGTGGCCACGGTCAACCTTGCCACCCCCGCCGCATTCAGCACAGCGGCAGAATTTCGGGCCGCGCTCGGCGTGCAGTTGAGCTTGCTGGCGCGCGCCGGGGTGCAACAGGCCGAGCTGCACCTGAACCCGGCCGAAATGGGGCCGGTGTCGATCCAGATCGTGCTCGACGGCCAGCAGGCCCAGGTCAACTTCGGGGCCGATTCGGCGCTGACCCGGCAGCTCATCGAATCGGGCATGCCCGAACTGGCGTCGGCCTTGCGCGACGCCGGCCTGACGCTGACCGGCGGCGGCGTCTCGCAGCATGCCGGCGGGCAGCGCCAGGATCCGAACCCGCATGCGGCGCCCGGCAGTCGCGCGAGCAACGCAGGTTCCACCACGGCGCCCGCTGGGCAGACCCCGGAAGCCCGGCGCACCACGCTGCGCGCCGCGCAGGGCGGCATCGACCTCTACGCCTGACGCTTTGGGGCCGGCACAGGCACGCTGGACTGACCCCAAAAAGCCTCGCTTATCGGCGCTTGCGCTGACGGGCCGGTTTTCATAATCACTCCGCACCCTTCGCCCTGGCAACTCCTGCCACGGCCCCGAGTGCCACGCACACCAGGAGTGACCATGTCCGCTGCCGCTGCCGCAGAAGCCGTTGCCGAAAGCGCACCCCCGAAAAAGAGCAAGAAGAAACTCATCATCATCATCGTCGTTGCGACGCTGGTCTTGTTGAGCGCTGGGGGCGGCGGCTACTTCATGATGAAGAAAAAAGCCGATGCCGCAGCGGCGGCCGCAGCGGAAGAAGAAGGCGAAGACGCGGCGCCGGCGCACCCAGCCGCCCAGGCCGCCAAGGGCGGCCACCGGACGGCGCCCACCTACGTGCCGCTGGACGCTTTCGTGGTGAACCTGGCTGACACCGACGCGGACCGCTTTGCCCAGATCGGCGTGACCCTGCAAGTTGACGATGCCAAGTTTGCCGACGAGATGAAGGTCTACATGCCCGCCATCCGCAACGGCATTTTGATGGTGCTCGCGCACAAGACCTCCGCGGAGCTGCTGCAGCGCAGCGGCAAGGAAGCGCTGGCCGGCGAGATCATGCGCGAAGCCGCTCGCCCGATGGGAATCGACGTCGACCCGGTCGCCGACGCGCAAGCCGCGCCCCAACCGAAGGGAGACGACGCGGCCGGCGAAGCCCCTGCAAAGGCCGGCAAGAAGAAAAAGAAAAAACCGCCGGTGCACAACCCGATCACGAACGTTCACTTCTCGAACTTCATCATTCAGTAAGCGGCCGGACATTCATGAGCCCGCAAATCCTCTCGCAAGATGAAGTCGATGCCCTGCTGCAGGGCATCACCGACGAAAGCCCGCCGGCCGAGGAAGTCCAGACTCCACAAGACGGCGTGCGCAACTGCGACCTGGCCAGCCAGGAACGCGTCGTGCGCGGGCGCATGCCCACGCTGGAGATCATCAACGAGCACTTTTCGCGCAACATCCGCCTGGGGCTCTTCAACTTCATTCGCAAGAGCCCGGAGGTGTCGATCGGCAGCATCAAGGTGCACAAGTACAGCGCCTTCCTGCGCGAGATCGTGGTGCCGACCAACTTCAACATCGTGGCGGTTCGTCCGTTGCGCGGCTCGGGGCTGATCGTGTGCGACCCGCCGCTGGTGTTCGCGGTGATCGACGCCCTCTTCGGCGGCGCCGGCAAGTACCACACCCGCATCGAAGGGCGCGACTTTTCGCCCACCGAGAACCGCATCATCACGCGCCTGGTGGACGTGATCAGCACCGAATACAAGAAGGCGTGGCAGGGCATCTACCCGCTGGAGCTGGAGTACCAGCGCTCGGAGATGCAGCCGCAGTTCG
>JANNDW010000075.1:0-3013 GCA_031378125.1 Methylibium sp.
GACGAGCGCTTCCAGGCTTGCCGCCGCTTTGGACGGGTCCACCAGGTCCACCAGGTCCATCAAGCTCCTGATGGCCAGGCGGCTCGCGAACTCGCCCAAGGTGTGGCCGCCCATGCCGTCGGCGACGGCCCAGACGTTGCAGTGGGGTTGTTCGAGGCAGGCGTCTTCATTGACCTCGCGCACCCAGCCGGGGTGCGAACATGAGGCCGATGTCCAGTGGAACTCGCTCGCGCTGCCCGCGCCATCGGCACGAGGCTCAGCAGGGTTCATGTCGACCGCGGTGTTCGGTGGTCGGTGCGGCCTGCGCGCTCGCGCCTCAGGCGCCCTGGCTGCCGAGCAACACGGCGGTCAGGTTGGCGTTGTCGCCCGAGTTCTCGATGTTGAGGATCGTGGTCTGGTTGACCAGCTTGTCGATGTAGGTGTAGTTGTTGTTGATCTGGAAGTAGTTGACCGCCGAGCCGACGCTGGCAACCGGCTCGACGAAGGGCCGGAAAGCGTAGACCCAAGGCGCGCCGCCTGCGCCCCGCAACGACGACATGGCTTTGACGTCCAGAGCGCGACTGAGGGGGAGGTCGGTGATGGTGATCATGGCAGTTCTCGTTGGCTTGGGTTGTGCAATGCAAAAAAACGGGGCGGCACCGAGGGTGAGGTTCACCCGGTGCCGCCTCGCTCGTCTTCGAGCGTGTCGCCGCGCAGCTTGCGCTGCGGGGCGGCAACACTGGCCATCAGCTCTGGCCCAGCAGGACGTTCGCCGACTGCAACACGTTGGCGATGTTGAGGTCGAGGTTGATGTCCGTCGCCGTGGGGACGATGGTCTGGATCTGCGGGTTGACCTGGATGACCGGGCTGCCGATGCTCACACCGGTAGGGCCGTTCAACAGCGTCGAGCCAGACATCAGGGCCAGCACGTCGTTCGTCGCGCCGCCGCACACGGCGGCTTGCTCTTCACGGCTCATTTCGTGTTCGCGTTCGAGGTCTTTGATGTTCATGAGAGTTCTCCTGAGGGTGGGGTGAGTGGGGCCGTGCACGGCTTGCGCCGCGCACGGCTTTGCGCTTGCGCTCAGAACTGGCCCAGCAGGACGTTCGCCGACTGCAGCACGTTGGCGATCTTGGAGTCGAGTTCGACATTCGTCGCCGTCGGGGTGATGGTCTGCGATTGCGGGTTCGCTTGCACGACCGGGCTGCCGACGCTGACGCCGGTGCCGCCGTTCACCAGCGCAGAGCCGGTCATCAGGGCGATGACGGTGTTGTCGGCGCCGCCGCGCACTGCGGCTTGTTCGTCAGCGCTCAGTTCCTTGCTCAGTTCGAGGTCTTTGATGTTCATGATGGTTTTCCTAAATGGTGGATGAGTGGGTGGAGGGCTTAGAACTGGCCCAGCAGGACGTTCGCCGACTGCAGCACGTTGGCGACCTTGGTGTCGATGTCGACATCGGTTGCCGTCGGGGTGATGGTCTGCGATTGCGGGTTCGATTGCACGACCGGGCTGCCGATGCTGGCGCCGGTGGGGCCGTTCAGCAGCGTGGAGCCGGCCATCAGGGCGATGACGGTGTTGCTGGCGCCGCCGCGCACAGCGGCTTGCTCTTCACGGGCGAGTTCTTCGGCTTGGGAGAGGTCTTTGATGTTCATTTCAGTGTTCCTAAAAGATAGTTGAAAGGACTGGAGACTTTGGCTTGAGAGCACGTGTGCTTCTCGTGTATTGAGTTGCACCCTTGCCGCGCCAGCGTTCAAACTATTTTTCTGTTCACTTGAAATTGATCTGGAATCGACCCTCGGCCAGCCCGTCGGCGGCCGCGCGCGCAAACGCCTGGCGCACCTCGTCGAGTGACGCCGCAGGCAACTCGGTGAGATCGTCGCCGACCACCGATGGGGGCAAGCTGCCGGCCACGTCGCGCTCGCTCGCAAAGCAGGCAATCGTCTCGGGCACCCCGAGGCTGTTCGCAAACAGCTCGAAGCGCATCGCGCCGGGGATCTCCAGCGGCGCATCCGCCCGCACCAGGGCGCTCGGATTGAAGCGGTTCGGATAGAACCGAATGACGCGGCGGGTCTCGTTCTGCAAGTAGCAGTAGACATGCGCGTCCTGGCTGGGCGTGATCCGCAGCCGGATGCGCTCGCCGGGTTTGAAGCGATGCAGGGCAGCGGGTCCGGCCGCGCCGACTTCGGCTGTACCGCCGGGCGATGCGGCCGGGCCGTCCGAAGGCAGGCGGATGATCGCCAAGGTTCGCGGCTTGACGGCATCGACGGTCGGGGTCGGGACGGTCGGGGTCGCAGTCGCGGTCGCGGTCGCGGTCAGGGTCGCAGTCGCGGTCGGGGTCGAGACGGTCTCGTGAGGGACTGTCGGCTTCGGATCCGGCGGCCACAAAAGCGCACCCAACCCGAGCGCGACCACGGCCAACGCCGCCGCCCCGGCAGGCAACCAAGGCCACTTGCGCCGCGACCCGCCCGCGTCTTGCGCGCTTTGACCGTCCGCGCCGGAACTCGGCAACCGCTGCACGCCTTGCAGCACCGGGTTGATGACGGTTCTCGACGAGGTCTGCGCGTCGAGCCGATCCACGCCCGGCGGCGCCGCTGCGGCCAGTTCGGCCAGGCACGCATCAATCGCCCGCGCGAATGCCGCCACGTTCTGGAAGCGGGCCGCGGGATCCTTTTCCAGCGCCCGCATGACCGCGGCTTCCAGCTTCGGCGGTACGTTGTCGATCAACGTGTGCAGCGGCGGCGGCGCTTGTTCCAGCTGGGCCAGCATCAGCGCGTGGTCGCCCTGGCCATCGAACGGCGGGCGGCCCGCCAGCAGCGTGTACAACACGATGCCGAGCGAATAGATGTCGGAGCGCACGTCGGCTTGTGCGCCGCGGATCTGCTCGGGCGCCATCGCCCTGGCGGTGCCGGCCACTTGCCCGTGCCGCGTCAGCTGCTCTTGGCTGTCCAGCGCGCGGGCAATGCCGAAGTCCATCACCTTCACCTGCCCGCTGTCGGCCAGCATGATGTTGGCCGGCTTGATGTCGCGGTGCACGATGCC
>JANNDW010000094.1:0-5687 GCA_031378125.1 Methylibium sp.
GCAACGGCTGGACCAGGGCCTGCCCGAGAGCCAGGCCTGGTGGACCGTGAAGCGCCAGGCGATGACGGCGGACGCACAGGCCACGCCGGCGCTGTACCTCGGCACCACCAGCGGCGAGTTGTGGATCGGCCGCGACGAAGGGGCGCGCTGGTCGAACATCGCGCGCCATCTGCCGGAGATCTACGCCGTGGAAGTGGCCGAGCTCGCATGAACCGCGGTCGCGGATCGGACGTGTCGGAGACGGGCTGATGAAGGTGCTGATCCCCGGGGCGCTGCGCTCGTACACGCGCGAGTCGCATGTCGAGGCCGCGGGCAGCACGCTCGACGAGCTGTTCGCGGACCTCGATCGCCGCTATCCCGGACTGCGCTTTCGTGTGGTCGATGAGCAGAACCTGCTGCGGCCCAACATGCGCATCTTCGTCAACGGCCTCGGCGTGCGCGAACTGCAGCATGCGCTGCAGCCGGACGACGATGTGGCCGTTGTGTTGGCGCTCAGCGGGGGCTGACTGATTGCCGGACTGGTTCGACCCGTCGCACCGGATGCATGAGATCGACCCAAACGTAGTCCAACACGGTGTCTTTGGCGCCCGAATGCCGACGTCGACGTTGGCGAGATCCAGGAGCGATCGTTGGCCGCTATGGCACTATCAGATGCGTAGCTTTTTCTAAAAGTAGTCGCGACTCGACCGAGACCGAGGGCTGTTGTCGCATTGACACCACCGAGCGGAAGGTCTCGAAACCACCTCGACCAGTGGCCGCTTCGTGAAGCTCGAAGAGTTCTTCAGTCTCAAGGAAGCCAATGATCAGTCGCCTTCTCACAGCGCTGGGATTGACCAAGTCCGCCAACACAACTGACGGCAGGTCGGGAGCGAAGCTTGAAGGTGCGGCGGCGCGAACGTGGCCCGATGTTGAGGCCGCAGACTCTGCCGATCCCCATCAATACCTGTCCGACCAGCCCATTGAGCGGTCGGCACAAGACCGATTCAACCGTGCGCCGTTCGCCCAGAGAATCGCCGACACCATCGCAAAGCGAACGGACCCGTCGAGCATTGTCATCGGCCTGTTCGCGCCGTGGGGCGATGGCAAGACATCGGTGCTCGAGATGATGCAAGAGTCGTTGGACAGTCATCAGCACGTCATAACCATCCGCTTCAACCCATGGCACTTCGCATCCGAGGAGCTGGTACTACGCGGTTTCTTTGCGACGCTGGCAGATGCGCTGGGCAAGAAGCTGCCCAACTTCAAAGAGAAGGCTGGCGCATTGCTGCAGAGATACGGCGCGGTGCTGTCACTCGCCTCCGTTTCGCTTGGAGGCGTTGTCGAAATCAAGCCAGGTGAGGCTGCAAAGGGCCTCGGCGACTCGCTGTCGAGTATCGGCCTTGACGAGCTGAAGGCGCGCATCGAAGCACTATTGGCGGAAAGCGGCAAGCGTGTCGTCGTCTTGATAGACGACATCGACCGGCTGGATCGCGATGAGACGCACTCGATTTTCAAGCTCGTCAAACTGTCCGCTAGCTTCAAGCACACCTGCTATGTGCTGGCCTTCGATGACGACGTCGTGTCGGCGGCCTTGGGACAGCGCTATGGCGCGGGTAGCGCGGAGGCCGGCCGAAGTTTTCTTGAGAAGATCATCCAAGTACCACTGCACTTGCCTCCCCCGGACAAGATCAGCCTTCGAGAGCTGACGTTCGAAGGCGTAAATGCTGCTTTGAAGCAGGCGGATATCTCGATCAAGCAGGAAAGGGTGGACGCCTTTGTACGGCACTTCGTAGACGGGCTGGAGCCGAAGCTCGAAACTCCAAGGCTTGCGAAGCTGTATACGAACGCCCTGACTTTCTCACTACCACTCCTCAAAGGCGAGGTCGACATTGCGGACCTGATGCTCATCGAGGGCATCCGTGTCTTCTACCCAAAACTCTACTCGGCGATTCGAGCCAACCCCGACCTATTCCTGCATGGCGAGCAAGAGCAACGGCGGCACGGGTTGGATCGCGGCATCTCCGCGCTCGACGAGCTGCTCGATAGCTGCATTCCAAACTCAACACAAGCAGACCGGGCCCAAGTCAAGGACCGCTTGTTGAAGCCCTTGTTCCCGAGGACCGGGAACATGATCTACGGCCACGAGTGGGACAAGATCTGGGCAGCCGACCAAAAGGCGTGCGCCACCCAGTACTTCCCAAGATTCTTTGCCTATGGCGTGCCCGACGGTGACATTCCCGATATGCGCGTTCGAGCTGTCATCGATGCCCTTGTGGTGGCGGAGTCAGACACCGCGCGAGAGCAGCTTGAGCAGTTCGTAGAGCGCCGCGCTATGCCCCGGCTCATCCGCCTGCTACGAACAAAGGTCGATGATCTAACCCAAGATGAGGCTGCCGCCGTTGGCCGCGCAATCGCGCACAACGGCGACCTGCTTCCCGTTGAGCGTGGTCCGATGGAGATGGGCGGCACGCGCATGCAAGGGGCCATCCTGATCCTGGACGTGCTGCGGCACTTGCAGCAGGGCGATGTCCGCGAGCGCGAGGCACGCGCAGTCATCCGCGAGTCCCGCCCACTAGCTTTCGGCTTTGAATGCTTCCGATGGCTCATGCATTCAACCGACAAGCCTGAGGAAGACAGGCTACTTTCCGAGGCGATTGAGCTTGAGTTGAAAGACATCCTGGCAGGTCGCATTCGCGCCGCCAGCGATGCAGAACCCCTTTACTTTACCGAGCCGAAGGACGCACCAGCCCTCTACTGGATGTGGCAGCGCGTGAGTGGCCGAGAGGCCGTTGCCGATGCGCTGCAATCGAGATTTGACGCTCACCCTGCAGAAGTCGACACCTTCTTGGATCGGTTCGTTGGCGAGGGCTGGGAAGTTGAGAGCGGCCTGCCAAGAAGATCAGACCTAGATCGGCGCGCCTACGACAACATCATTGGCCTGATTGCGCCAGAGTACGTCCTGGCCAATCTGAAGCAACGGTACGGCACCGCACTTGACATACCGCAGTATCACCTTGGGGACCATGTGAGCCATGAGACGCGGTTTGCGCACCAGTTCGTCCACGTCCATGATGCGGTGACCCGGAGCGACGAAGTGCCGAACGGTCCGCACGCCTGATCGCTCTATGCGTTCACATCGCGCATGTTCGGTGCGCTGAATCGAGCACCGCCTTCGCGGGGTGCCCGACGTTCGAACCTGTTCGACCGGCAAACCCTTTCGGTCGATCGCCAACAGTCAACTCGATGCCACCGAATGCGATCCGGCATCAGTGCCTTGCGTGACATCACCGGCCTTGGTGCGCTCGCTCGCGGATTGGCCCGCCAGCGCGTCGCGCCGCAACAGCGGCTCATCATGCGCCAGCAAATGCGCCTCGCCGCGCTCGATGATGAAGTAGCGAAAGGCCTCGGCCGCCGGTGACAGCAGCTTCGATTGCAGGTGGACCACGTTCCACATCCGCATCACCGGCGTGCCGGCGATGTCGAGCACGTGCAGCAAGCCGCTGCGTACTTCGAGCCCCATCGTGTGCAACGACATGAACGACAAGCCCATGCCGGCCATCACCGCCTGCTTGATGGTTTCGTTGCTCGACATTTCCATCGTGATGCGCGGCTCGAAGCGGTGTTCGGCGAAGAAGGTCTCCATCGCCGTGCGCGTGCCGGAACCCTGCTCGCGGACGATGAACGGGTAGCCTTCGAGGGCCGACACCGGCGCGTTGCCGACCTTGAGCAGTGGGTGCCCCGGCGGGCCGACGATGACCAGCGGGTGCGCTGCAAAGGCCTCGGCGCGCGTGGCGATTTCCTTCGGCGGCCGGCCCATCACCGACAGATCGACCTCGCCGGCCTCCATCATCACCACCAACTGCTCGCGGTTGCCGACGACGCGCAGGCGCACCTCGATGCCCGGGTGCTCTTCGTGAAAACGCGCCAGCAAGTGCGGCACGAAGTACTTGGCGGTGCTGACGATGCCGATCGTCAGCAGGCCGTGGTCGAGGCGCTTGAAGCGCGCCATCGCATCGTCGGCCTGCTTCAGGTCGGCGAGCAGGCGGCGCGCATGAACCAGGAAGTACTCGCCGGCGGTGGTGAGTGAGACCTGCCGCCCGTGGCGCTGGAACAGCGCCAGGCCGACCTGCGTTTCGACCTCCTTGATCTGCATTGACACGGCGGGCGGCGTCAGGTGCAGCGTGGCCGCCGCGCGCGCCATGCTGCCCTGTTGCGCCACCTCCGCGTAAACCCGCAGCTGACGGAAGGTGATGTTCATAGGTCAGGAGAACCTTATCAATGAGCAAACAAAGTCTGACTTTTCCTTAAGTCTTTGCGAACCTACATTCGCGCTCACTCGTCGTCAAGCCTCTGTCGTAACGCCCAAGGAGACCGAATGAACCAAGCCGCTCAGGACACCGTCATCACCGACGCCAAGAAGCGCTACAGCGCCGGTGTGCTCAAGTACAAGCAGATGGGTTACTGGCAGCCCGACTACGTGCCCAAGGACACCGACGTCATCGCCATGTTCCGCATCACGCCGCAGGAAGGTGTCGATTCGGAAGAATGCGCCGCAGCCGTCGCCGGCGAGTCGTCCACCGCCACCTGGACGGTGGTCTGGACCGACCGCCTGACCGCCTGCGACCTCTATCGCGCCAAGGCCTACCGCGTCGATGCGGTGCCCAACACCGGACCGGGCACGAAGACGGAAGCGCAGTACTTCGCCTACATCGCCTACGACATCGACCTCTTCGAAGGCGGCTCGATCGCCAACCTCACCGCGTCGATCATCGGCAACGTTTTCGGCTTCAAGGCCGTCAAGGCGCTGCGGCTGGAAGACATGCGCATCCCGGTCGCCTACCTGAAGACCTTCCAAGGCCCGGCCACCGGCGTCATCGTCGAGCGCGAGCGCCTCGACAAGTTCGGCCGGCCGCTGCTCGGCGCCACCACCAAGCCGAAGCTCGGCCTGTCGGGCCGCAACTACGGCCGCGTGGTCTATGAAGGCCTGAAGGGCGGCCTCGATTTCATGAAGGACGACGAGAACATCAACTCGCAGCCCTTCATGCACTGGCGCGACCGCTTCCTGTATTGCATGGAAGCCGTCAACAAGGCGAGCGCGGCCAGCGGCGAGGTCAAGGGCCACTACCTCAACGTCACCGCCGGCACGATGGAAGAGATGTACGCCCGCGCCGAGTTCGCCAAGAGCCTGGGCAGCGTGATCGTCATGATCGATCTGGTGATCGGCTACACCGCGATCCAGAGCATGGCGTTGTGGGCGCGCAAGAACGACATGATTCTTCACCTGCACCGCGCGGGCAACAGCACCTACTCGCGCCAGAAGAACCACGGCATGAACTTCCGCGTCATCTGCAAGTGGATGCGCATGGCGGGTGTGGACCACATCCACGCCGGCACGGTGGTCGGGAAGCTGGAAGGCGACCCGATGATGATCCGCGGCTTCTACGACACGCTGCTCGACACGCACACGCCGATGCAATTGGAGAAGGGCCTGTTCTTCGAGCAGGACTGGGCCTCGCTGAACAAGGTCATGCCGGTGGCGTCGGGCGGCATCCATGCCGGCCAGATGCACCAGCTGCTGACCTACCTGGGCGACGACGTGGTGCTGCAGTTCGGTGGCGGGACCATCGGCCACCCGATGGGCATTCAGGCGGGGGCCACGGCCAACCGCGTTGCCCTCGAAGCGATGGTGCTGGCGCGCAACGAAGGAC
>JANNDW010000101.1:0-13957 GCA_031378125.1 Methylibium sp.
GGCAACTTCCGCGTCATCGACGCGCTCGCGACGCTCGCGTTCGACTTCCCCACCGGCCGCAAGGACCGCGCGCCCTTTTTCCGCGATGAGCTCGAAAGCTTTCTGCTGCTGTGCCACAAGGCCGGCCTGGAACCCTTGGTCGTGAAGGGCAGCTACGCCGGCGCCATCGGCATGCCGCAGTTCCTGCCGTCCAGCATCAACAAGTACGCCGTCGATCTGGATGGTGATGGGGTGATCGACCTGCAGAGCAGCGCCGCTGATGTGATCGGCAGCGTGGCCAACTACCTGTCGGCATTCGGCTGGCAGCGCGGCATGGCCACCCGCTTCGACGTGACGCCACCGCCCGAGACGAGCGAACGCGCAGCCATGCTGGTGCCCGATATCGTGCCGAGCTTCAGCGCTCAGGAGTTTGCGCAGCGCGGCGCGACCCTGAGCCCGGCCGCCCAGTCCTTCGACGGCCAGCTCGCGCTGGTGGAACTGCAAAACGGCGACGCCGCGCCGAGCTTCGTGGCGGGCACCGCCAATTTCTACGCGATCACGCGCTACAACTGGTCCAGCTACTACGCGCTGGCAGTGATCGAACTGGGTGAGGCGGTGGCGCGCGAGAGGGTGCGCGGATCCCGATGAGACTCCTGGGTTGACAACGAACGCAGGGGACACATCCAGCCCATCCTTCTTCTTCAGCGTGTCGTGTGCCCTGGTGTCACGCGCCTATACTGACTCCCGTCGTCTTTGCGAAGCACCGCCATGGGACAAATCACTCCGCACGAAGCACTCGCCCTGCGCTGGGCCGAACTCTGCAACGACCCGCTGCTGCGCGACCTGCCAGGCAAGATCGAGCTCAATGCGTATGGAGTGATCGAGATGAGCCCTGCCAGCAACCGCCATGGGATGAAACAGGCGGCCATCGCACGCGCGCTCGCCGATCAGCTGCCGACGGGCACTGCGATGGTGGAGTGCTCCATCGCCACAACCGAAGGTGTTCGCGTGCCGGACGTGGCCTGGGCTTCGGCCGATTTCATCAATCGGCACGGCGATGTCACGCCGTATCCCGAGGCGCCGGAGATTTGCGTTGAAGTGCGCTCGCCGTCCAACACCGACGCCGAAATGGCGTTCAAGACGCGCCTGTTTCTTGAGGCCGGCGCGGTGGAGGTGTGGATCGTCACTGAGGCCGGCAGCTGGCAGGTCTTCGACGCCGATGGGCTGAAGCCTGCAAGCCGCTACGGCGTGCGGCTTGCGCTGCCCGCGACGGCACAACGCTGAACGCTTCCCTTGCACGGCCGCACCGTTCGATAGCCCTCCCTTGCAGGGCGCACGCGGGCTTGCAAGCCCGAGTCGCTCGGTGGGCTCGCTGCATGCGGCTCGAAAGCCCCACCTCGCCCCCAGCACTCTCCCAGAGGGAGAGTGAGCCAAGCCTTCATGCCGGCACGACGCTGACCTCGACATCCAGCTTCTGCTCACCCCCACCGAGGATGACGCCACGCAACGGCACCACGTCGGCGAAATCGGCGCCCCAGGCCAGCGTGATATAGCGTTCATCGGCAAGCTGGTCGTTGGTCGGATCGAACTCCACCCAGCCGTGGGCGGGTGAATACGCTGCCACCCAAGCGTGCGACGCGTCGACCCCCAGCATGCGCGGCTGGCCCGCCGGCGGGTCGGTGAGCAGGTAACCCGACACGTAGCGCGCCGGCAGGCCGTGGCCGCGCAGGCAGGCCAGCATCAGGTGCGCGAAGTCCTGGCAAACGCCGCGCCGGTGCTGCAGCACTTCATCGACCGAGGTGCTGACCGTGGTGGCTTTGGCATCGAACTCGAAGTCTTCGTGGATCGCGTTCATCAAACCGCTGACGGCCTCGAACCAGTCGCGGTCGGGCGCCAGCGCGTCACTCGCATAACGGCGCGCCGCGTCGGTGAAGGGGACCAGCGGGGTGGGCTCGGACAAA
This sequence comes from Methylibium sp., assembly GCA_031378125.1. Classification (GTDB taxonomy): domain Bacteria; phylum Pseudomonadota; class Gammaproteobacteria; order Burkholderiales; family Burkholderiaceae_C; genus LGRD01. The sequence continues at coordinate 1,941 of JANNDW010000101.1, forward strand.
CGTGCTGGGTTCAGATCGTCCAGCGTCGGGTTGGCCCGCAATGCCTCGCGCACTGAATGCACCGTGGTTTGCGGCAGCGCCGCGACGGCCGGGCGCGGCGCCACCTCGACCAGACACTGCATGCGCACGCCCAGCAGACGGTGTGCGCCATGCAGGCTGAAGTGCGTGACATGGTTGCCAAAGCTGTCCAGCGTGTCGTGCCGCTCGTCCGGCTTGGGATCGATGTGCAGCGACTGCGACAGCAGTTTCTGCCACGCCAGGCTGCGGGGCGTGAGGCGCGCGAGCTGCCACGACTGCGACACCGGCGCCGTGTAGGCGTAGTGCGTCAGGTGCTCGACGGTGTAGCGCGGGTTCATCGCCGTTCCTGACCAGCGATCATGTTCAGCCACGGCTCCTCCCTCACCCCAGCCCTGTCCCGCAAGCGGGCATGGGAGCCAGTACGGGCTCCCTCGCCCCTGTACTCGGGGGACAGGGTTGGGATGATGGGGCGGCGCGCGGCGTCGCTGAACATGGTCGCCAATCGGGTCGCCGTTTGTTGCTCATGCCACGCGGGACAACACACTGCGCGACACCGCGTGCGAAAAAAACTTCAGCGACAGCTCGTCGGACAACGCGCCGGCTGCGACCTGCAAACGATCCAGACACGCCGCCAGCGCCGTGCTGTCGGGATGCAGGTCGACGGGATCCAGCGCGCGCAGCAAGGCCTGCGCGGGTGCCAGCACATCGCTGCCGAAGCGGCCGTGCGACGCTTCGAGCTTGGCGATGTACTCGCTCAAGCCCTTCATCTGGAATGCCACCGAGCGCGGGTTGGTCTCTTCGCGCAGCAGCAGGTCGAGCACCGGCATCCACTCGGGCGCCACCAAGTAGCGCGAGCGGTACGTGACAGTCGAGTCGCACAGATCGAGCAGCCAATCCAACCCCTGTCTCTGAGCTTTGTGTCCCTGGCCCTCGTGGCACGCGGTTCGCAACGCCATGCACCCGTTCGACAGGCGCTCGATGCGCCGGCCGATCGACAAGAAGCGCCAGCCGGCACCGCGTGTCATGCCGTCCAGCACGAAGCCGGACAAGGTCATCATCGACGTGACCGCGCGCTGCAGCCACGCCAGCGCGATGGGCAGCGTGGCCACTTGCTCGAACACAGCGTCGTTGTGCAGTTGATTGAGGGTGCGCCAGTTGTCCACCGACATGCGGTCGCGCAAGTTGAAGGCCACCCGCGCGAGTTCGCGCAGCCGCTCGCTCAAGGCTTCGTCGGGGTGCGTGGCGGCCCGCAACAGATCGGTGGCCGGGTCATCCGACAAGCTCACCAGGCCCAGCCGCTCCGCCAGCAGCAAGGATGGCGCCACGCCATCGGCCCGCTCGGCCGTGCCGTCCAGCACTTCGGCAATCGCCACGCGCAGCAGCCGGGCCGTGTTATCGCAGCGCTCGCCGTAGCGGCCGAACCAGAACAGGTTCTCGGCGGCGCGCGAGGGCAGGCTGCCCTGCGACGAGATCAGGTCTTCGGGCTTTACCGTGCTGGACAACAACGAGAACGACGCGTTCACCGGCGCGTCGGACAACACCCAGGTGTCTTTCGAGCTGCCGCCGCGCTGCATCGCGATGACGCGCGAATCACCATCGCCCGCCACACGCGTGAGGCCGCCGGGCATGACGCGGTAGCCCTCGGGCGTGGCCACGGCAAAGACGCGCAGGCCCACGGTGCGGGCCGCCAGGCGCTCGCGCTCGCCGCGTTCCAGCACCGGCGCTTGCGAGACGTGAACCCATTCCTGCGCCACGTAACGCTGCGGCTGCGCCGCCACCCGTTCATGCAAGCGCGCGCGTTCGGCCGCCGAGAGATCGACGCCGAACACCGCCGCCTCGCGCGCCGACTTGTCCAGCGGCTTGATGATCACCTTGTCCAGCCGCGTCCAGGCGTCTTGCAGCGCAGCCGGCTCGCCCAGCCACCAGGTGGCCACCGACGGCAGCTTGAGCGGCTCGCCGAGCAGGCTTTCGCTCAAGGCCGGCAGGTAGCCGAGCAAGGCGCCCGACTCCAGCACGCCGGAGCCGAGCGCATTGGCCAGCAGCACGGTGCCGCGGCGCGCGCAGTCGGTCAGGCCGGCCACGCCCAGGGCCGAGTCGGAACGCAGCTCGAGCGGGTCGCAGTAGTCGTCGTCCTGGCGGCGCAGGATGGCGTGCACGCGCTTCAAGCCGTCCACCGTCTTCATCCACACGCAGTTGTCGCGCGCGGTGAGATCGCTGCCTTCGACGAGCGCGAAGCCGAGGTAGCGCGCCAGCAGGGCGTGTTCGAAATAGGTTTCGTTGTACGGGCCCGGGGTCAGCAGCACCACGCGGGGCGGCTCGTCGCCCTTCGGCGCCGATCGCAGCAGAGACTCGCGCAGCGCGTCGAAAAACGACGCCAGGTGCTGCACGCGCAACTCGCCGAACAGCTGCGGGAACACGCGCGAGACCACCAGCCGGTTCTCCAGCGCGTAGCCCATGCCCGAGGGCGCCTGCGTGCGGTCGCTCACCACCCACCAGCGGCCGTCGGGCGAGCGTGCCAGGTCGGCGGCGTACTGGAACAGGTGCATGCCACCCGGGGGGCGAATGCCCTGCACCTGGTGCAGGAAGCCGCTGTGGCCGAAGATGACCGAAGGCGGAATGGCGCCGGAGCGCAGCAAATCCTGCGACCCGTAAATGTCCACCAGCACGCGGTTCAACAGCTCGGCCCGCTGCGCGATGCCGGCTTCGATGGCGGCCCATTCGCTGGCCGACAGCAGCAGGGGCAGCGGGTCCACCTGCCAGGGCCGGTCGGCGCCCTGCTGGTCGGCGTAGACGTTGTAGGTGACGCCGTTTTCGCGGATCTCGCGCTCCATCAGCGCCAGCGTGCCGGCGACTTCCGCCCCGGGCCGCTCCACCAGCGAGCGCATGAAGGCGTCCCAGTGCCGGCGCAACTCGTTCGGCCCGGCGAGCAACTCGTCGTAGCGGCCTTGCAGCGCGGAGTAGCCGGAGAGGAGCGTTCTGAACATGCCCGCGTTTATACAGTCGCTCTATGCCGCCGCCCGCCGCAGGTCCAGCGTGAAGGGAAAGTTCGGATTGGGTTCGTCCTTGGGCAGCACCATCACACCCGGCGTGTGGCCGACACGGAAGAAGCGGTTCAGGCGGCGCGCCTCGGCCTCGAAGGCGTTGACCGGGAAGGTGGCGTAGCTCAGGCCGCCGGGGTGGGCCACGTGGTACTGGCAGCCGCCCATCGAGCGGCTCATCCAGCGGTCGACCAGGTCGAAGACCAGCGGCGCGTGCACGTCGATGGTGGGGTGCAGCGCCGTCGGCGGGTTCCAGGCGCGGTAGCGCACCGCACCGACAAATTCACCCACCTTGCCGTTGGGCTGCAGCGGCACCGTGCGGCCGTTGCAGGTGAGCCCATGGCGGTCGCCGACCAGGCCGGTGACATGCACCTGCACACGCTCGACCGATGAGTCGACGTAGCGCGCCGTGCCCCCCGCCGCGCCCTCCTCACCCATCACATGCCAGGGTTCGAGGGCCAATCGAAGCTCGACCTTCACGTCGCGCGCGCTGAAGTCACCCAGGCGCGGGAAACGAAAATTCAGGTGCGGCGCAAACCAGTCGGCCTGAATGCCGTAGCCGAACGCATTGAGTTCCTCGACCACGTCGCCCAGGTCTTGCCAAATGAAGTGCGGCAGCATGAAGCGGTCGTGCAGTTCGGTGCCCCAGCGCTTCAGCCGTGCCGGTTGGTAGGGCTGCTTCCAGAAGCGCGACACCAGCGCGCGCATCAGCAACTGCTGGGTGAGGCTCATGCGCGAATGCGGCGGCATCTCGAAGGCACGCATCTCGAGCAGGCCCAGGCGGCCCGCCGTGCCATCGGGTGAGTACATCTTGTCGATGCAGAACTCGGCGCGGTGGGTGTTGCCCGACACGTCGATCAGCAAGTTGCGCATCGTTCTGTCGATCAGCCAGGGTGGGCAGTGGTCGTGGTTTTCCTTCGTCACGCGGCGCAGCTCGGCAAACGCAAACTCCAACTCGTAGACCGAGTCGTTGCGCGCTTCGTCCACACGCGGCGCCTGGCTGGTGGGGCCGACGAACATGCCCGAGAACAGGTAGCTCAAGGCCGGGTGGTTGTGCCAGTAGGCCACCATGCTGGCCAGCAGGTCGGGCCGGCGCAGGAACGGCGAGTCGGCCACCGTCGCGCCACCGAGCACGAAGTGATTGCCGCCGCCGGTGCCGGTGTGGCGCCCGTCGAGCATGAACTTCTCGGTCGACAGGCGTGTTTCGTGCGCTGCGTTGTACAGGTGCGTGGTCTGCTCGACCAGCTCGCCCCAGCTGTGCGCGGGGTGGATGTTGACCTCGATGACGCCGGGGTCCGGCGTGACGCGCAAGGTGGCCAGGCGCGGGTCCTTGGGCGGCTCGTAGCCTTCCAGGATGACCGGCAGCTTCATCTCGACCGCGGTGTCCTCGATCGCGCCAACGATCTCCAGGTAGTCCTCCAGCGCGGTCGTGGGCGGCATGAACAGGTACAGGCGGCCGTCACGCGGCTCGGCGCACAAGGCGGTGCGGGTGATGGCCGCTGCCGACTCGTGAAGGCGCGGCGCCTTGGCGGCCGGCGCGCTTGGGGTGCGCGCCGCGGACTCGGGGCCCATCGCCGCGCGCGCGCGCTCAAGAAACCGCAGCCGACGATACGACGCCAGCGGCGCGAATGGCTGAGTCTGGTCGGGGGGTTGCACCCACGGCATGTCGGCAGCGGCCGCCCAGGGTTGCGAGTCCAGCGGCAGCCGGTAGCCCATCGCCGAGTCGCCCGGGATCAGGTAACAACGCTCGCTGCGCAAATACCACGCGCCGCTCTGCCAGCGCGGTGTGCCCGAGGGGTGGGTCGATTCATGGCGGGATTCATGTCGAGCCACGGGCAGCACATGCCCCACCACCTTGTCCAGCCCCTGGCTGAAGACCTTGCGAATGCGGTCACGCTCCAGCGGGTCGGCCAGGCGCGCGTCGAACGGGTCCACGTTGGTGGGCAGCTTGCGTTCGCGCCACAGGTAGTACCAGGTGTCCTCATGGGCCGGGAAGATGTACTTGGCATCAAGCCCCAGCCGCCGCGCCACGCCCGCCAGGAATTGCTGCGCAACGACCTCGGTCACGCCGTGGCTTTCGTGCTCGCTGGCGAACAGCGCGGGGTGGGTCCACAAGGCTTCGCGGTCATTGCGCCAGAACAGGTTCAGCGACCAGCGCGGCAGCTGCTCGCCCGGGTACCACTTGCCCTGGCCGCAGTGCAACAGACCGCCCTCACCGTACTTGGCGCGCAGCTTGTCCATCAGGTCGGCGCTGAGCAGGCGCTTGGTCGGGCCCATGGCCTCGGTGTTCCACTCGGCGCCCTCGCGGTCGTCCACCGACACGAAGGTGGGCTCGCCGCCTTGCGTCAAGCGCACGTCGTTGTTGCGCAGGTCGTCGTCGACCTGGTGGCCGAGCTTTTCTATGCGGGTCCATTGCGCATCGGTGTAAGGCAAGGTCACGCGCGGCGCTTCCCACACGCGCGAGACCGTCATGCGGTGTTCGAACTCGGTCTCGCATTCTTCGATGGCACCCGACACCGGCGCGGCCGACGATGGGTCGGGTGAACAGGCCAGCGGAATGTGGCCTTCGCCGGCCAGCAGGCCCGACGTGGGGTCCAGCCCGATCCAGCCGGCGCCCGGCAGGTAGACCTCACACCAGGCGTGCAGGTCGGTGAAATCGACCTCGGTGCCGCTGGGGCCGTCGAGCGACTTCACATCGCTCTTCAGTTGAATCAGGTAGCCCGACACAAAACGCGCCGCCAGGCCCAGGTGGCGCAGCAGTTGCACCAGCAGCCAACCGGTGTCGCGGCACGAACCACTGGCGCTGAGCAGCGTCTGCTCCGGCGTCTGCACGCCGGGTTCCATGCGGATCAGGTAGCCGATGTCCTTCTGCAGTTGCTGATTGAGCGCGACCAGGAAGTCGTTGCTGTGTTTCTTCTCTCGCGGGATGGCCTGCAAGTAGGCGCTGAACTTCGGTGTCAGCGGCGCCCTCTCCATGTAAGGCGCCAACTCCTTGGCCAGCGCCGCGTCGTACTCGAACGGAAAGTTCTCGGCCGACGGCTCCAGAAAAAAGTCGAACGGGTTGAGCACCGCCATCTCGGCGACCAGGTCGATCTCGATGCGGAACGACGTGGTCTTGTCCGGAAACACCAGCCGCGCCAGGTAGTTGGACTGCGGGTCCTGCTGCCAGTTGATGAAGTGGGTGGCCGGCTCCACGCGCATCGAATAGCTCAGGATTCGCGTGCGCGAATGCGGCGCCGGGCGCAAGCGCACGATCTGCGGGCCCAGGTTGATGGGCCGGTCGTAGCGATAGTGGGTGACATGGTTCAGCGCGACATGGATGGACATTCAATGGGCTCCGGGGAAGTTCAAGCCGTGACCGGAACCAGAAAGTCGCGGCTGACGCCGAAACCCAGTGTGCTGATCCGTTCGAGAAACTGCGTCAGGTAGGCATGCAGGCCGGTGGCCAGGATCTCGTCGATGCGGCCGTATTGAAGGTCGGCACGCAAGCGCCCCGCCAGCCGCAAGGTGTCGCTCGACTGTTCATTGGCCACCATCGCCAGGTTCCTGACCACCTCGTCCATGCAGGCCGCCAGCGAGCGGGGCATGTCGGCGCGCAGGATCAGCAACTCGGCCACCCGCGCCGGGGTGATGACGTTGCGGTACACCTTGCGATAGATCTCGAAGCCGGACACGGAGCGCAGGATCGCCGACCAGTGATAGAAGTCGAACTCCAGGTCCTTGCCGGCGTCGGCGCTTTCTTGCGCGCTCTGGCTCTGGCTCTGGCTCTGGCTCTGGCTCTGGCTCTGGTTCTGGTTCTGGTTCTGGCCCGCGCCGAAGTACTCGCTCTGCACCGCATGGAACTTCACATCGAGCAGCCGCGCGGTGTTGTCGGCCCGCTCCAAAAAGCTGCCGAGCCGAAGGAAGTGAAACGCCTCGTCCTGCAGCATGGTGCCCATGGTGACGCCGCGCGACAGGTGCGAGCGAAACTTGACCCACTCGAACCCGGTGCCCGGGTCTTTGCGGAACGCGCCGTCGGCCACCATGCGTTGGAACTCCAGCCAGGTCTGGTTCTGGGTTTCCCACACCTCGGTGGTCAGCGCGCCGCGCACCGCGCGGGCGTTTTCGCGCGCGGCCATCAGGCAACTGCGGATGCTCGACGCATTGGCCGCGTCGCTGACCATGTAGTCCATCACGCTGCGGGCCGTGACCGAGCCGATGCGCTTCTCATAGTCGCCCGTCAATTCGCTGATGCTGAGCAGGCCCTTCCAGCCCTTCTCGGTGACAGCGGCAGACTGCGGCACCAGGGACGTCTGGTAGTTGACGTCCAGCATGCGGGCGGTATTTTCTGCGCGCTCCATGTAGCGCGCCATCCAGTAAAGGTGATCGGCGGTTCTCGACAGCATGATCAAGCCTCCCGTTCTTGTTGCTTCAGGCCTCGAGTACCCAGGTGTCCTTGGTGCCGCCACCCTGGGACGAGTTGACGACCAGCGAGCCTTCCTTGAGCGCCACGCGGGTCAGGCCGCCCGGCACCATCTGCACGCTCTTGCCACTGAGCACAAACGGCCGCAGGTCGATGTGGCGCGGCGCGATGCCGCTTTCAACGAAGGTGGGGCAAGTCGACAGGCTCAGCGTGGGCTGCGCGATGTAGCCCGCCGGGTTGGCCAGCAGCGCGGCGCGAAAGTTGGCGATCTCCTCGCGGCTCGCAGCCGGGCCGACCAGCATGCCGTAGCCACCCGCGCCGTGCACTTCTTTCACCACCAACTCACCCAGGTGGTCCAGCACATAGGCCAGGTCGTCGGCCTGGCGGCACAGGTAGGTCGGCACGTTGTTGAGGATGGGCTTTTCGCCGAGGTAGAACTCGATCATCTTCGGCACATACGGGTAGATCGACTTGTCGTCGGCCACGCCGGTGCCGATGGCATTGGACAAGGTCACGTTGCCGGCCTTGTAGGCGCCAGCCAAGCCGGCGCAGCCCAGCGTGGAGTCGGGCCGAAACGCGTGCGGGTCCAGAAAGTCGTCGTCGACGCGGCGGTAGATCACGTCCACCCGCTTCGGGCCGCGCGTGGTGCGCATGTACACGAAGTTGTCCTTCACGAACAGGTCCTTCCCTTCCAGCAATTCCACGCCCATTTGCTGGGCCAGGAAGGCATGTTCAAAGTAGGCACTGTTGTGCATGCCCGGTGTCAGCACCACGACAATGGGCTCGTTCACCGCGGCCGGCGCCACGGCGCGCAGCGTCTCCAGCAGCATGTCGGGGTAGTGCGCCACCGGCGCCACGCGGTGCTGGCTGAACAGTTCGGGAAACAGCCGCATCATCATCTTGCGGTCTTCCAGCATGTAGCTCACGCCGCTGGGCACGCGCAGGTTGTCTTCCAGCACGTAGTAGCTGCCGCTGCCGTCGGGGTTGGCGGCACGAACGATGTCGATGCCGGCGATGTGCGAATACACGCCGCCGGGCAGGTCGACCCCCATCATCTCGGGGCGGAACTGGGCGTTCCTCAGGATCTGCTCGGCCGGCACGTGGCCGGCGCGGATGATCTCCTGCTCGTGGTAAACGTCGTGAATGAAGCGGTTCAACGCGGTCACCCGCTGGCACAGGCCACGCTCCATCTCGTCCCACTCGTGGGCCGGGATCACGCGCGGAATCAGGTCGAACGGGATCAGCCGTTCGGTGCCCGAACCGTTCTCGTCCTTGTCACCATAGACCGCGAAGGTGATGCCCACACGGCGGAAGATCATCTCCGCCTCTTCACGGCGCGCCGCCATCACCCCCGGCGGCTGCTGAACCAGCCATTGCTCGTAGCCCCGGTAGTGCTCGCGCACGGCACCGGCACCGGCCTGCATTTCGTCGAAGCTGGGATTCATGGGTCGCCTCCTGCGCAGGCAGGTTAGCAAATTCCAGGCCATGAACCGGGGCGGTTTTCCCGGATCGGGGCCAAGCTGCACGAGGCCCGGTGTGCAGGCACCGGGCCGCGGGTTCTTCGCAGAATCAGGCCAACGCGGAAGGCGTGAACAAGTCGGTGTACTGGCGCACCGGCTGGATCACCGAGCGGCCGCCTTCGAACCCCGCCGACGTGGCCGAGAACGCCGCCATCGCGCTCACCAGCCCCTGCACCTCGGATGCCAGAACCTTGGTCCCGTCACCGAGCCGGAACTCTTCGATCTGATTGACGGTGGCCGCGCTGAGTTGCTCTTGCACGTTGGCACCGTCGGCACTGGCGTTGGTGGCATCCAGTTCCACCAGCACCTGCCCCTGCTTGACCGCATCGCCGTCCTTCACCAACACGCGCTTGACGATGCCCGCCTCCAGTGGCTGCAGGGTCTTGGTGCGCTCGCTGACCACGATGCGGCCTTGGGCCACGGCGACGATGTCGATCTTGCCGAAGATGGCCCACGCGAGCGCGGTCACGAACAGCAGGCACAGCGCGATGGCCACGCGGCGCGGTGCCGGGTGCGCGGGCGTGGTTTGCAGGCTGAGCGCTGCGGGCAGGAATGCGGCTTCGTCGGCCAGCAGCTTGGGGCCGGCAAGTTCGTGGCGGGCGGACCATGCGGCGCGCAGAACTGCGCCGTAGCGCGCCAGCAATTCCAGCACCGGGTGGCGGCCGCTTGCGGTTGTCGTCATGCGTTTGCTCCTGGGCAGGTTGGGAGCGGCGCTGTCGATGGTGGCAAAATTGATATCATTGGGGTGTGATAGTCGTGATTGATACCAATGTGTTTGTCGGCGCCTGTTTGGGCACGGGTGCATCGAACCGCGTGATCGAGGCGTGCCTGGCGCAACGCTTCCAGCCCTTGATGGGCGCCGCGTTGCTGGCCGAGTACGAGGATGTTCTGGGGCGTTCGCCGCTGTTCGCAAAAAGCCGCCTCGGCCCAGCCGAGCGAAGTGAGTTGCTCGACATCTTTCTGGCCACGTGCCGTTGGACACGCATTTACTTCGGCTGGCGGCCGAACCTGCGCGACGAGGGAGACAACCATCTGGTCGAACTCGCCGTGGCGGGCGGCGCAAGTCACATCGTCACGCACAACCTTCGTGACCTGAAAAGCATGGAACTGAAGTTTCCTGGGCTCACCACGGTGACGCCCACTCAACTGCTGGCAAAGGAGCCACCGCCATGAGCGCATTGACCATTCGCCTGCCCGACGACAAGTACGAGCGCTTGAAGGCACTTTCCAAGCGGCGAGGCACCAGCGTGAACCGCTTGATCGACGAGATGGCCACCGTTCTGTTGGCTGAATTCGATGCCGAGGCGCGGTTCCAGATTCGGGCAGAGCGTGGCCGCGGCAAGGCCGCGCGCGGGGTCGAGTTGCTGCGCAAGGCCCGGGGGAGTGTTTGAGACGGGTTGAGAGCGTGTTCATGGTGTAGGCCCTCACCCCAACCCTCTCCAAGGGGCGAGGGAGCAGTACCCGACTGCATGGACCACAGGTGCGCATAAAGCCCGCCGGGCAGTTGAAGCAAGGCATCGTGCGAACCCTCCTCCACGATGCGCCCTTTGTCCATCACGATGATGCGATTCGCCCGCCGCACGCTGCTGAGCCGGTGGGCGATGATGATCACAGTGCGGCCTTTGCAAATGGCGCCCATGTTGCGTTGCAGGATGGCTTCGCTTTCGTAGTCGAGCGCGCTGGTGGCTTCGTCCAAGATCAGCACGCGCGGGTTGGTGAACAGCGCGCGTGCAATCGCCACCCGCTGCTTTTGCCCGCCGCTCAAGCCGGTGCCTTGTTCGCCGACCATCGCGTTGTAGCCCTCGGGCAGTTCGTTGATGAATTCATGCGCGCCCGCCAGCTGGGCGGCGTGCATCACCGCTTCGAGAGGCGCCGCCGGGTCGGTGATGGCGATGTTCTCGCGCACGCTGCGGTTGAACAGCAGGTTCTCTTGCAGCACCACGCCAATCTGGCGGCGCAGTTGCGCGGCGTCGATCAGGCTGATGTCGATGCCGTCGACCAACACGCGGCCCTGCTCGGGGCTGTACAGGCGCTGCACGAGTTTGGTGAGCGTGCTTTTGCCCGAGCCGCTGCGGCCGACGATGCCGATCACTTCGCCGGCCTGAACGTCGATGCTCAGGTCTTGCAGCACCGGTGGTGCTTCCGGGCGGTAGCGGAAGCTGACCGCGTCGAATTGAATGTGGCCTTTGAGCGGTGGCAGTTGTGCGCCCGCGGCGGCCGGCACTTCGGTGCGCGTGTTGAGGATGTCGCCGAGCCGCGCCATCGAAATCCCGGTCTGCTGGAAGTCGGTCCACATCTGCGCCATGCGCATGATGGGCTGGGCCACTCGCTGCGCGAACATGTTGAACGCGACGAACTGGCCGACCGAGAGTTGCTGATCCATCACCAGGCGCGCGCCGTACCACAGCGTGACGGCGCCGACCAGCTTGCCGATCAGGTTGATGCCCTCGTGGCCGTAGCTGGCCAGGGTCTGCGTCTTGAAGCTGGCCGACACGTAGGCTGCGAGCTGGTCGTCCCAACGCTTGGCAATCGTCGGCTCCAAGGCGCTGGCTTTGACGGTCTGGATGCCGGTGACGGTTTCCACCAGCAGAGCCTGGTTCTCCGCGCCGCGCGCGAACTTCTCGTTCAGGCGCGCACGCAGGATGGGCATCAGCGCGAGACTCAGCATCACGTACAGCGGCAGGCTCACCAGCACAATCAGCGTGAGCGGCACGCTGTAGGCGAACATCACTGCGATGAAGATCACCGAGAACAGCAGGTCCAGCACCAGCGTGAGCGAGTTGCCGGTGAGAAAGCTGCGGATGTTTTCCAGTTCGCGCACGCGCGCCACCGAGTCGCCGACGCGCCGCGCTTGAAAGTAAGCCAGCGGCAGGTTGATCAGGTGGCGGAACAGCCGGGCGCCGAGTTCCACGTCGATGCGGCTGGTGGTGTGGCTGAACACGTAGGTGCGCAAGGCAGTGAGACGCTTTCGAACAGCACCACGACCAGCAGGCCGACCACCAGCACGTCCAGCGTGGTCAGGCCGCGGTGCACCAGCAC
>JANNDW010000135.1:0-11023 GCA_031378125.1 Methylibium sp.
GTCACGCTGGCGCGCAGCGCCTCGTCGAGTTGCCGCCAGGTCGTGCCCTTGCGGTTGAGCAAAACCTCCCAGCCCAGCGCGGCCATCCATGCGGCCAGCGGGCCGGGCGGCACGCCCTGTTTTTTGTAGTCGATGAAGTCGAACCGGACGCCCCGCTCACTCAGAAACGCGCGCGCCTTCTTGACCGTGTCGCAGTGGCTGAGGCCATACATGCGTGTGGAGATCGTGCGGCCTTCAGGTTCGATCGGCATTGTCCTTGGACTCGCACATCGGATCGGGCGCGTAGCCGGTGTCGGCCACTCGCCCGGTCTCGTCGATGCCGACTTGAAACCAGCGGCAGAAAACAGTCTCGAAGCGGTACGACCACACCGTCTGGCGCTGCCAGCTGAGCCTGGATTGCTCGGACGGGCGGCCCAGGGCCAGCAGCACCTCCTCCTTGGGGCGCCCTTTCAGCACGGCGTTGAAGCGCGCTTCCGTTAGCACCTGGGCCCAGTTCAGCAGGCGGCCCTGGGCGTCGAAATCCAGCATGTAGGTGTGCTTGCCATAAGGCCCGCGCGCAAACTCCAGCCGCGTGGCACCGCCGGGCAGTGCGTACTCACCGGTGGCGGCCCCGAGCGCGCGGGTGGCGTCAGTCACCGAGGCGCCCGCCGTCAACGATGGCGGGCCGTAGGTGGTGCAGCCCAGACCCAGGCAGGCGGTCAGCACCAAGGCGCCCACGCTCGGGCGATTCAACAAGTTCGGCGCCATCACATCTCCTTCTCGGGCAACCCCGCCCGCCACCGCTTGCGCGAGACCGGCGGTCCATAGAATCCAACGATCATTCTCCGATTCCACGCCATGCGCACGCCACCCTCCTTTGTCCAGGTTCTCGACCACGGCATTCATGTCATCGACACCGGCTTTCACCGCCCGATGTTCGATGCCGCCTACCTGATGATCGAAGCGGGCCGTGCCGCATTCATCGACACCGGCACCAACCATTCGGTTCCCCGGCTGCTGGCCGCGCTGGCGGCGGCAAACCTGCCCGCCGATGCGGTCGACTTCGTGATCGCCACCCACGTGCACCTGGACCATGCGGGCGGCGCGGGCCTGCTGATGCAGCAACTGCCCATTGCCCGGCTGGTGGTTCACCCACGCGGCGCGCCGCACCTGATCAACCCGCGGCTGCTGATCAATGGCGCGCGCGCTGTCTACGGAGACGAAGAGTTCGAGCGTTCGTACGGCAACGTGATCGGCGTGGCGCCGGATCGCGTGCTGGAGACCGCCGACGGCATGCTGCTGGCGCTGGCGGGCCGGCCACTGAGCTTCATCGACACACCCGGCCACGCACGCCACCACCATTGCATCTGGGACGAGCGCAGCCGCGGCTTTTTCACCGGCGACACCTTCGGCCTGTCGTACCGCGAGTTCGACACGGCCCGCGGCGCCTGGCTGCTGCCCACCACGACGCCGGTGCAGTTTGAGCCCGATGCCTTGCATGCGTCGGTGCGGCGCATGCTGGCCTTCGAGCCCGAGCGCATGTACCTGACCCACTTTGGGCCGGTGACCCAGGTGCAGCGGCTGGGCGCCGAGTTGTTGGTGCAGCTGAACCAGGTCGTGGCGCTGGGCGAGTCGGTTCGCCAACATGCGGACCGGCATGCCGCGCTGAAGCAGGGGTTGCTGGAGATTTGCGTTGCCGGTGCGCAGCGCAACGGCTGCCGCATGGAGCGCGAAACGGTGCGCGAACTGCTCGCGCTGGACATCGAGCTCAACGCCCAGGGCATGGGCATCTGGCTGGATCGCAAGCCGCCTCCAGCGAGGCTGAGTTCATGACCGCCGTCCAGTTTCATCTGGAGGGGCAGGTGGCGGTGGTCACCGGTGCGGCGCAGGGCATCGGCGCGGCCTGCGCCGAACGATTGGCGCGCGATGGCGCGGCGCTGGCTCTGTGGGACATCGACACACCCGGCGGCGAGGCGCTGGCCGCTGCGCTGCGGGAGCGTGGGCACCGCGCGGCCTTCATGCATTGCAACGTCGCAGACAAAGCCGCGGTCGACGCGGCCGTGGCCGCCACGCTGCAGGCTTTCGGGCGCATTGATGCGCTGGTCAACAACGCCGGCATTTTCAAGGCCGCCAACTTTCTCGACATCACCGAAGCCGACTGGGACGCGGTGATCGCCGTCAACCTGAAGGGTGCGTTCCTGGTCGGCCAGGCCGTGGCACGCGCGATGGTCAAAGGAGGCGGCGGCGCCATCGTCAACATGAGCTCGGTGAACGCGGTGCTGGCCATCCCCAGCATCGCCAGCTACAACGCCAGCAAGGGCGGCGTGAACCAGTTGACGCGGGTGATGGCGCTGGCGCTGGCCGAGCACGGGATTCGCGTCAACGCCGTCGCGCCAGGCACGATTGCCACCGAACTGGCGCGCAAGGCGGTGCTGGGCAGCGCCGAGGCGAAGGCGCGCATCCTGAGCCGCACGCCGATGCAGCGGCTCGGTGCGCCGGAAGAAATCGCCGACGTGTGCGCGTTTCTGGTCAGCGGCGCGTCGAGCTACATGACGGGCGAGATCGTCTATGTCGACGGCGGACGGCTGGCGCTGAACTACACAGTGGCTCCTTGACACGCGGCGCCGGCGGGGAGCGCCGGCGCGGCACGGGCATGGAGTGCCGGCACGGCGCGAGCACCGAATCGAAGGCCTGATGTTCGAAGTGCCGAGCGTTTCAACGGGCGTGGTCTGCCTCGGCGAGATGGGCGACAAGACACAGATCGCCACCGTGATGCTGGCGGCCCGCTACGACTCGCTGCTGTGGGTCACGGTCGGCACGACCTTGGGCATGATGCTGGCCAACGTGCCGGCGGTGCTGTTCGGTGACCGGGTCGTGAAGTGGGTGCCGCTGGCCTGGGCGCACCGCGTGGCGGCGATCGTGTTCGTGGTGCTGGGCGTGCTGATATTGCTGGCCCGGGCTTCGCCCGTGTCGGCGGCCCTGAGAGCAACAGAGTGGTTGCACGATGGCCCTTACCGGTAGTTGCAGCACGCACGCGCGGGCCCATCGCGTACCTGCCGCTTTTGTTGCCCGCGGCCGCCCACCAACGCGGCCTTTTGTGTATCAAGGGTTAACCCGATATCTGCGACCTTTCGACCAAATTCGACGGTAAGGAGCAGCGCTTTCCCATAGGAAATCAAGGGCCGGCAAGACAAACCCCAGCGGAAATGTGTGAAACACCCATTTACCGTTCACTCCAGCGCTACACGGCGGCGCTCTTTAGGCTTGCATTGATCGACACGAGTCCGGGGGGCATTCATCGCGCTCACCGTCATTTCATTCAACCGCAAGCACATCGTTGCGGCAACTGAGCGAGTCCATTCATGCAAATCACTCAAGAACTCGTCATGGAGTTCGCCCGCATGGGCATCATTTATGTGCACCTGATCGCGTGCTGTGTCGCCATCGGCCTCGTGCTGACCAGTGATATCGGGATGGTCATGCAGCTGTTCAGCGGCGACCCGTCCGAGCGCGTGGACAAGCGGCACCTGAGGCAACTGCAAAACACGGTGGCCATTGCACTGGCTGCGCTTTGGGTGTCCGGTGTGGCCGTGGTGTTGCTCGATGCGTCGTTGAAGGGCTGGCAGTATTTCGCCAACCCGAAGCTGCAGGCCAAGATCCTGATCGTAGTGTTGTTGACGCTCAACGGCGTGGTGCTTCACTACCGGGTGTTGCCCTGGATGCTTAGAGCGCGATCGCTGCTCAAATTGTCGTATGGCCAGAGCCTGCTGGCGATTTTCGCCGGCGCGGTGTCCGGCGTGTCCTGGTTCTACGCCGCCATGCTCGGGGTCGGCCGGCCCTTGTCGTGGAAGTACTCGCTGGTGGAACTGATGACCGCATACCCGCTGCTGATTGGCGCGGGCTTCTTCTCGATGCTGTTGCTGACGTTCTGGGCCAAGTACCGTGCCAGCGGCGAACACCGGGCGTTCCAGCAAACGATGCTCTACGTAGACACACGAAGCCACGCCCGGGCCTAAAGGTCTCGAACAGCGGGCCCGGCGCTCAATGAGTGACCCTCCCGCGCTGCGCGTGCAAGCCCTGCCGCGGTCAGTCGGGCTTGTGAGCAGCACTCCTGTGCGCTACGCTGACGGGCTGGATCACAGGAGACCCGAATGCCCGTTGAAACTCCAAACGCGCCGCTTGCCGGCGGCTGTTTGTGCGGTGCCGTACGTTTTCAAGCCCGCCCCGACAAGCGCGAGGGCTACTACTGCCATTGCCGCATGTGCCAGCTGGCGTTCGGCAACACCCGCGCGGCATTCATCAACCTGCGCAAGGACCAGGTGGTCTGGACGACCGGAACGCCCGCCGAGTTCGCTTCGTCGAAGTTCGCCGTTCGAGGTTTCTGCAACCGCTGCGGCACGCCGCTAAGCTTTGCCTACGCCGGTTCGAAAAACATGGATCTGGCGGTCGGTGCGTTCGACGACCCATCGGCCATCCGCCCGCTGTCGCACTTCGCGGTGGAGTCGCGGGTGGCGAACTGGCATGCCGACGACGGCCTGCCGGGCGACCGGCTCGACGCGTCCAACGCCTTGATGGAGCGCTGGAAAGCGGCCTACGGCGGCGACGTGGTTCCGGGCCTCGACGCCACCCGCGGGCGCTGAACCAATGGCCCGCCCGCGGGCGGGCCTGGGCCGAACGCGCTACGCTCCTGGTTCTTCAACCGAATCTCAATCAACCACCATGAGACTCCTCCACACCATGCTGCGCGTGGGCAACCTGCAGCGATCGATCGATTTCTACACGAACGTGATGGGCATGAAGCTGCTGCGCACGTCGGAGAACCCGTCGCAGAACTACACCCTGGCCTTCGTGGGCTACGGCAACAACCCGGACCATGCCGAGCTGGAGCTGACCTACAACCACGGCGTCGAGTCCTACGACCTGGGCACCGCCTACGGCCACATCGCCATCGGCGTGCCGGATGCCGCTGCCGCGTGTGAAAAGATTCGCGCCAACGGCGGCGCGGTCACGCGCGAAGCCGGCCCGGTGAAGGGCGGCACGACGGTGATTGCCTTCATCACCGATCCTGATGGTTATAAGGTGGAGTTGATCGAGCGGAAGTAGCCGCTGGCGCCGCGGTCTCGGCCCAACACTTCGCGCAGGGTCAAGGGCACCCGGTCAGCGGCGCAGCGCACTCGCCTCTTTAGCGAGCCGGGTGATGCGAGCCCAGTCCTTGGCCGCCACCGCATCGGCCGGCGTCAGCCACGAGCCACCACACACCTTCACGTTGGGGAGCGCCAGGAACTGCGGCGCGGTCTCCAGCGTGATACCGCCGGTGGGGCAAAACACCACGTCGGTGAACGGCCCGGCCAGCGCCTTCAGCATCGGGATGCCGCCCGCGGCGGTGGCCGGAAAGAACTTCAGGAAGTGGTAGCCGTCGGCATTGGCCAGCATCACCTCGCTGGCGGTCGCCACACCGGGCAGCAAGGGCAGGCCGAACTCTGTGCACGCGGTTCCGACGGCGCTGGCGTAGCCCGGGCTCACGGCGAACACGCAGCCCGCGTCCTTGGCAGCCCGAGCGTCGGCCCGGCTGCGCACGGTGCCCGCGCCGACGATGGCACCTGGCACCGCCCTGGCAATCGCTTCCATGCATTGCAGCGCGATGGGCGTGCGCAAGGTCACCTCCAGCACCTTCACGCCGCCGTCGACCAGCGCCTGCGCCATCGGCACGGCGTCTTCGAGGCGGTTGATGACGATGACCGGAATCACCGGGCCGTGCGAAACGAGATCGAGTGGGTTCATCAGGCAAGCTCCGTGCTTCGCACACCAGTATTCGCTCTTGGGACGGCCCGGTGTGCGCATGCGGGCATCTCCGAAGTCAACAGCGTTGAAGCTACAGCCACGTGCAAGCGCCCTCTTCAGCCGTCAGCACATTGCGCCGCATGCCGGCGAACAGCTCGCGGCCCAGGCCGTGGCCGTTGATGTCCGCATGCTCCACCGTCAGCTCGACCACGTTGCGCGACGACCAGACCGCCACATCGACCAGCGCTTCCAGCGTGCCGGCCACCGCGTCGAGCCGAATCACGTCGCCGGAGCGCAGCTTGCCCAGCGGCCCGCCGGCCAGCACCTCCGGGCTCACGTGGATGGCCGCGGGCACCTTGCCCGAGGCGCCGCTCATGCGCCCGTCGGTCACCAGCGCCACCTTGAAGCCTTTGCCCTGCAGCACGGCCAGCGGCGGGGTGAGCTTGTGCAGCTCGGGCATGCCGTTGGCGCGTGGGCCCTGGAAGCGCACCACGGCAACGAAGTCGCGTTCAAGTTCACCGGCATTGAAGGCCGCCAGCAGTTCTTCCTGCGCGTCGAAGACGATGGCCGGGGCTTCGACGATGTGATGGCTCTCCGGCACTGCCGACACCTTGATGACCGCCCGCCCGAGGTTGCCCGTCAGCAGCTTCAAGCCGCCTTCCGGGCTGAACGGCGCGGCGGCCGTGCGGACGATCGTGTCGTCGCCACTGGCCGCCGCCAGCTCGGTCCAGTGCAGCGTGTCACCGGAACGGGCCGGCAGCATGCCGTAGGCCCCGAGCCCGCCTTCGACCACGGTGGCCACGTCGGCATGCATGCCACCGCTGGCCAGCAACTCGCGGATCACAAAACCGGGCCCGCCTGCGGTCTGAAACTGGTTCACATCGGCCACGCCGTTCGGGTACACACGCGTCAGCAAGGGCGTGGCGTGCGACAGGTCGGAAAAATCGGTCCAGTCGATCAGGATGCCGGCCGCGCGCGCCACCGCCACCCAATGAATCAGGTGGTTGGTCGAGCCGCCGGTGGCCATCAACGCGACCATCGCATTGACGATCACGCGCTCGTCGACCAGCCTGCCAATCGGCATGAAGCGCTTGCCCGCGGTGATGGCCAGCACCGTGCGCACCGCCTCGCGCGTGAGCGCCTCGCGCAACTCGGCATGCGGGTGCACGAACGCCGCACCCGGCACGTGCAGGCCCATCGCTTCGAGCAGCATCTGGTTGCTGTTGGCGGTGCCGTAAAAGGTGCAGGTGCCGGCGCCGTGGTAGGCGGCCGACTCGGCTTCGAGCAGTTGTTCGCGGCCGATCAGCCCTTGCGCGAATTGCTCGCGCACCTTGGATTTGGCGGTGTTGGACAGGCCGCTGCTCATCGGCCCGGCCGGCACAAAAACGCACGGCAGGTGGCCGAAGTGCAACGCGCCGATCAGCAGCCCCGGCACGATCTTGTCGCACACGCCCAGCAACAACGCGGCGTCGAACACGTCGTGCGACAGCGCGATGGCCGTGCTCATCGCGATGGTGTCGCGCGAGAACAGGCTCAGCTCCATGCCGGGCAGGCCTTGCGTCACGCCGTCGCACATGGCCGGCACGCCGCCGGCCACTTGCATGGTGGCGCCGAGCCGGCGGGCTTCGTCCCGAATCACCGCCGGGAAGCCCTCGTACGGTTGATGGGCCGACAGCATGTCGTTGTAGGCGGTCACCACGCCGATGTTGGGCGCCCGCTGCGCGACCACGCGCAGCTTGTCGTTGGCGGGCATTGCGGCGAAGGCATGCGCCACGTTGGCGCAACCCATGCGGTCGGCGCCGCGCGCGCGGTTGATGGTGGCGTCCACCCGGGCCAGATAGGCGGCGCGCGTTGCGGCGCTGCGTTCACGGATGCGTTGGGTGACTTCGACGAGTGCTTGTTTCATGGGCCGACCCCGATGTAACGACTGGGTTAATTGTGATGTAACCCGGTTACATCGTCAAATCATCCTGAGCCGGCGCGGCCCACCCGCGCTAGAGTGGGCGCATGTCGCACCACCCGCTCGCGCTGATGCACCGAGACCCCGCGTCGCTGCTGCGCCAGACGATCAAGGGATGGGGTGGAACCAGCGATCTGTGGGTGTTCGGCTACGCCTCGCTGATCTGGCGGCCGGAGTTTGAATCCGTCGAACGACGCCCTGCCGCGGTCTACGGCTGGCACCGCGCGCTGGAGATGCATTCGCGCATCAACCGCGGCACACCCGAGCGCCCGGGGCTGGTGTTCGCGCTGGTGTCGGGGGGTTCGTGCCGCGGCATGGCCTACCGCATCGCGCGGCGCAAGGTAAAGAGCGAACTGGAGCGACTGTGGGCGCGTGAAATGCCCACCGGCGTCTACGACCCAAAATGGCTCGCCTGCCACACGAGCCATGGCCGGGTGCGGGCCCTGGGTTTTGCGCTCAGCCGCGCCAGCCCCAGCCACACGGGGCCGGTCGCCGATGCGCAGATGCTGGACATCCTGCGCGGCGCCAGCGGTCGCTATGGGCGCACGCTGGACTACCTGCTGGAGACCGCAGCGTCGCTGCGTGCGCACGGTATTCGAGACTACAAAATCGAGCGCCTGGTGGCGCTGGCGCGCCAAAACGGGTTGGCCGAGTAAGACGCCCCTCATGAGAAACAAACGCCGGGCCGCCCCAAGTGTTTCTCACCCCCTCGGGGGCAGACGACGTATGGCGTCGGCCTGGGGGCGCTCGCAAGGAAATGTGGCTCTGCCACTTTCCTTGATCCCCGCGGGGGACGGACGCCGCCAGGCGGCGGCCTTGGGGCGCTCAGAAGAGCGCTCAGGCCAGCGCCGGGCCGTTCCGAGCGGCCTGAGCGGCCTGAGCTTCAAGAGCCACGCAGGGGCTCCTTTGTGGCCCCTGGGGGCGACGCCGCAAGCGTCTTGGGGCAGTCATCAATTCAGCGCATTTCGAGCGGCGCCTCGGCCAGCATCAGGCGCACGCGGGCCAGGTCGGCCTCGGTGTCCACATCGACCAGCACGCCGGGGTCGTTGAGCTCCAGCCCCAGGGCCGGATAGCGCGCCACCAGCCGGCGCGCGCCCTCGTCGCCAGCCAGTGTCGCCAGTTCGGAATACAGCTCCGCGGAGAACCCGACCGGGTGCCCGCGCCGCCCTTTGTAGTGCGCGCACACCACCGGGTGGTGTTCCAGCTGCGCGGCCACGGCCGCCAGCGTGGCGGGCCGCACCAGGGGCATGTCGGCCGGCAAGATCAGCCACCCGCCAGCATTGGCGCGCGCGCTGACGCCCGACGCGATCGAATGCCCCATGCCCAGATGCGCAGCGCTGCCCGCACCCGCTTCGGGCAGCACGATCACGTCGCGCGCAGCCACGCTGCGGCGGGCCATGTCGGCCAGCGGCTCGGTCGTGACCACGACCACCGGCAGATGGCTCGCGATCGCGTGGCGCAAGGTGGTGCCCAGCACGGTGGCGCCGCCCAGCGTCTGGCTGAGCTTGTGCGCCAGCCCGAGGAAGCGCTCTCCCCTGCCCGCTGCCAACACGATCACCGCCGGTCGCGATTTCATCACCCTGCCTTTCAAGCTGCTGCGCGGGCCCGGCGCGTCGCCATCCCCCGTTGGACTAGCATGGAAGCCGATCGCCGATTGAGCCAGTGGGTCGAATACCTACGGGCATTCCCCGTCAGCAATATTGCGGATGAAAAGTTTCATGCAGGTACACGTTCTGCTGCATCGCAAGCACGCGGCGGGCCGAGGGGCAGGCGCGCGCTGCCTATACTGACCGCATGCCAAACATCGCGGACCTTCGAAAGAGTTACGAGCGCGCCGAACTCGACGAATCGGCTTCCAAATCCGACCCGTCGAAGCAGTTCGAGTTGTGGCTGCAACAGGCGCTCGATGCGCAGCTGCCCGAGCCCAACGCGATGACCCTGGCCACCGTGGCCGACAACGGCCGGCCTTCAACCCGCGTCGTGCTGATCAAGGGTTTCGATGAACGCGGCATCGTCTGGTACACCAACTACCAAAGCCGCAAGGGCCGCGAGCTGGCGGCGAATGCCTTTGCGGCATTGCAGTTCCACTGGGTCGAACTGGAGCGTGTGGTCCGCATTGAAGGCCGCGTGGAAACGGTGGCCGCCGAAGAGTCCGACGCGTACTTTCAGTCGCGCCCGCTGGACCACCGCCTGGGCGCCTGGGCCTCGCCGCAAAGCGAGGTGATCACGTCGCGCGCGGTGCTGGTGGCCAATGCGGCGAAGGCCGGCGCGCAGTTCCTGCTCCACCCGCCGCGCCCGCCGCACTGGGGCGGTTACCGGCTGCAACCCGACAGCTGGGAGTTCTGGCAGGGGCGCAAGTCGCGCCTGCACGACCGGCTGCGCTACCGGCTGCTGAAAGGCGCCTGGGTGCGCGAGCGCCTGGCGCCCTGAGCTGCAGCGTGGTGCGATATCCGCCGCAGGCCGCGGCCGAAGCCCTGATGCAATGGGGCATGGCAGGCCTGCAATGAAACGAGCGTCGCTCGATGTCGGGCAGGGTGCGCGAGGGTCGGTTGTCGGCCCGCTGCTGCCGTTGAACGGCTGCTTTGCGGATGCTGGGGCGGGATCGGGCCGCTGGCGCATGCTGCTGCGCTCATTCCCGGGGACAGAGCCCCGGGCGCTCGCCAGGCACAAACAGTCCACTGGACTGTTTGTGTCCGGGCTCGCTCCCCCGGCCGGAAGAGACCGGCCCGATCCTGTCCACCTGGGCTTCTTTTTCAGCGGTTGCCAAACACCCGAATGCAGCCGAGGGCGTTGGGTGGGCGACGCAGCGAAGTAAAGGGGGAGGGCCGAGTCTTTTCCGGCCCGGAGGACATTCGCGGAGTTGCCCACCCGATGACCTCGGCCCGCGCGGCCCGTCAACGTGAACGCAAGGAAGCAGTCGTTCGCGAAGGGCAACAACGGGCCGAAAGGTGTCGGGTGCGCAGTCTGGCAGGGGATCAGTTTCATCCTAGTGGCTCCACCACGCCACTCGACCCGTGGCGCACGAGACACATCAAATCGGGTGCATCCCCAACCGACGCAGCGCCCGTCATTTCAATACCTTGCATGCGCCGATCCCCCGCCCCGCCAAGCTCACGCCGCCGTCTTCTCGACGTGCCCCTGCCGCGTGTACAAAAAGTCCAGCACCTCCTTGCGGCACTGCACGTACTGGCGGTCTTCGGCGAGCGCGACGCGGTGGCGCGGGCGCGGCAGGTCGACGCGCAGGATTTCGCCGATGGTGGCGGCCGGGCCGTTGGTCATCATCACGATGCGGTCGGACAGCAA
>JANNDW010000164.1:0-7753 GCA_031378125.1 Methylibium sp.
ATCATCGTCGACGAGATTCCGTACCAGGTGAACAAGAAGAACCTGCTCGAGCGCATGGCCGAGTTGGTGCACGAGAAGAAGCTGGAAGGCATCAGCCACATTCAGGACGAGTCCGACAAGTCGGGCATGCGGGTGGTGATCGAGCTCAAGCGCGGCGAAGTGCCCGAGGTGGTGCTGAACAACCTGTACAAGCAGACCCAGCTGCAGGACACCTTCGGCATCAACATGGTCGCGCTGATCGATGGCCAGCCCAAGCTGTGCAACCTGAAGGACCTGATCGCCGTCTTCCTGGAACACCGGCGTGAGGTCGTCACCCGCCGCACGGTGTTCGAGCTGCGTAAGGCGCGTGAACGCGGCCATGTGCTGGAAGGCCTGGCGGTGGCGCTGGCCAACATCGACGAGTTCATCGCGACCATCAAGAGTTCACCGACCCCGCCGGTGGCCAAGGCGGCGTTGATGAGCAAGAGCTGGGACTCTTCGATGGTGCGCGAGATGTTGTCTCGCGCCGAAGGCCAAACGCCAGGCGGCCGCGAGGCTTATCGGCCCGAAGGCCTGGCGGTGAACTTCGGCCTGCAAAGCGACGGCCTGTACCGCCTGTCCGACGATCAGGCGGGTGAGATCCTGCAGATGCGGCTGCAGCGCCTGACCGGGCTGGAGCAGGACAAGATCATTGGTGAGTACAAGGAGGTGATGGCGGAAATCAAAGACCTGCTGAGCATCCTGTCGACCGCCGCGCGCGTGACCTCCATCATTTCCGACGAGCTGGCCGCCATCAAGCAGGAGTTCGGCCAGACCAAGGTCGGCGCTCGCCGCAGCCAGATCGAACACAACGCGCAGGACCTCGGCACCGAGGACCTGATCACGCCGATGGACATGGTGGTGACCTTGAGCCACAGCGGTTACGTCAAGAGCCAGGCGCTGTCGGAGTACCGTGCCCAAAAGCGCGGCGGGCGCGGCAAGCAGGCCACGCAGACCAAGGAAGACGACTGGATCGAGCAGCTGTTCGTCGCCAACACGCACGACTACATCCTGTGCTTCACCAACCGCGGCCGGGTCTACTGGCTGAAGGTGTGGGAAGCGCCGCAGGGTTCGCGCAACTCGCGCGGCCGCCCGATCGTCAACATGTTCCCGCTGCAGCAGGGCGAGAAGGTCAACGTGGTGCTGCCGCTGACCGACGGCTTCCGCAGCTTCCCGGCCGATCACTATGTGTTCATGGCCACCGCGCAAGGCGTGGTCAAGAAGACCGCGCTGGATGAATTCAGCAACCCGCGCAAGGCCGGCATCATCGCGGTGGATCTGGACGAGGGCGACTTTTTGATCGGCGCCGCGCTGACCGACGGCAAGCACGACGTGATGCTGTTCAGCGACGGCGGCAAGGCCGTGCGCTTCGACGAAGACGATGTGCGCGCGGTGGGCCGCAATGCGCGGGGCGTGCGTGGCATGGCGCTCGACGATGGGCAAAGTGTCATCGCGATGCTGGTGGCCGAACAAGACGAAACCCACAGCGTGCAGGATGAAACAACCCGCCAGAGCGTGTTGTGCGCCACCGTCAACGGCTACGGCAAGCGCACCAGCATCGGCGAGTACACGCGCCACGGCCGCGGCACCAAGGGCATGATCGCGATCCAGCAAACCGAGCGCAACGGCAAGGTGGTGGCTGCCACGCTGGTGCGCGGCGACGACGAAATCATGCTGATCACCGACAAGGGTGTGCTGGTGCGCACCCGGGTGTCGGAAATCCGCGAGCTGGGCCGGGCCACGCAAGGTGTCACG
Source organism: Methylibium sp. (assembly GCA_031378125.1). Taxonomy (GTDB): domain Bacteria; phylum Pseudomonadota; class Gammaproteobacteria; order Burkholderiales; family Burkholderiaceae_C; genus LGRD01. The sequence continues at coordinate 1,774 of JANNDW010000164.1, forward strand.
CTGATCGCGCTGGACGGTGGCGACAAGCTCAGCGGCCTGCAGCGGCTCGTCGAAAACGATGCGAACGGTGAGACAAGCGAAGCAAGCGACGAAACCGACCCCGAGGACACCCCATGATGTTGCGCCTGATCGTTGCTGCACTGGTGTGCGGCGCCACGCTGGCGCAGGCCCAGTCGCCGAGCAAGAAGGAACTGGTGCAAAAGTTCCTGCTGCTGCAGCAGCCCGGCTTGGAGAGCGTCGCGCGCGGCCTGGTGGAGCAACCCGCCGCCCAGATGATGCAGGCCGCTGGCCGGGCCCTTCAAACCGACGTGCCGGCGGACAAGCGTGAGGCGGTCGCCAAGGCCATCGAAGCCGACGTGAAAAAGTATGTCGACGAGGCGCTGCCGCTGGTGCGCGAGCGCGCGCTTGGCGCGGCGCCTTTGACCATCGGCGCCATGTTGGAAGAGAAGTTCAGCGAAGAGGAGTTGAAGCAACTCATCAATTGGTTCGAGTCGCCCGTCAACAAGAAGTACCAGCAACTCTCCGCCGAGATGCAGAAGGGCTTCGTGGAAAAAGTGGTGGCTGATTCCCGGCCGCTGATCGAGCCCAAGATCCAGGCACTCGAACAGAAGGTGCGCGCGTCGCTGGGTGTGCCCGCGGCGGCCAAATCCGCTGCGCCGGTCAAGGGAGCCGGCGCGGCGGCCAAGACGGCGGGCCCGGCCAAGGCGGCGAGCGGCCCGGCCAAAGCGTCCAGCCCCTAGTGCGGCGGTAAAGGGTGCAAGATCGGCCGGGCGCGGGCGGCTGGGCTGAAGGGCATGCGAGAATTTCCTCCCGACCATGCGTGATGCCTCCCCCGCCCCAAACCCGGCCTTGCTTGCTCTGCGCACACAGATCGATCACATCGATCGAGAGTTGCTTGCGCTGCTGAACCAGCGCGCTGCGCTGGCGTTGGACGTGGGCGGTTTGAAAAAGAAGGAAGGCTCGGTGGCGTTTCGCCCCGAGCGCGAAGCGCAGGTGATCGACGGCATGAAGGCCGCCAACCCGGGGCCGCTGGGAACCGACAGCGTGGCGCCCATCTGGCGCGAAATCATGTCGGCCTGCCGCGCCTTGGAAACACCGTCGCGGGTGGCCTACCTCGGGCCGGCGGGCACCTTCAGCGAAGAGGCGGCACTGAGCTTTTTCGGCTCGTCCATCGTCAAGGTGCCCTGTGCCAATTTCGACGAGGTCTTTCGTGCCACCAGCGCGGGCGCCGCGGACTTTGGCGTGATACCGGTTGAGAACTCCACCGAAGGCGTGGTGGCGCGGTCGCTGGATCTGTTTCTGACCACACCGCTGTTCATCATCGGCGAGACCAGCCTGTTCGTGCAGCACAACCTGCTGCGGCGCGAGAATTCGCTTGAAGGCATCCAGGCCGTTTGCGCGCACCCGCAAGCGCTGGCTCAATGCCACGGCTGGCTCAGCAACTGCCTGCCGCACGTGGAGCGGCGGCCAGTGTCCAGCAATGCAGAAGGCGCCCGCTTGGCGAGTGCCGATGCCTCGCTGGCCGCGGTGGCCAGCACCCGCGCCGCCAGCGAATACGGCCTGCACGTCGTTGCCCCCGCCATCCAGGACGACGCGCTCAACCGCACGCGCTTTGCCATCGTCACGCACCCCCAGCGTCAGCCGCAGCCCAAGGCTTCAGGGCACGATTGCACCAGCCTGGTGGTGTCGGTCAGCAACCGGCCCGGGGCGGTGCACGACATGTTGGTGCCGCTGAAAGTGCATGGCGTGTCGATGAGCCGTTTCGAGTCGCGCCCTGCCCGATCCGGCCAGTGGGAGTACTACTTCTACATCGACCTGCAAGGCCACCCTGACCAGCCCCATGTGGCCCAGGCGCTGAAGGAATTGCGCGACGTGTGCGCGTTCTTCAAGCTGCTCGGCACCTATCCTATCGACGTTCATTGATGAAATCCTGCCCCCAAGCTTGCGCCTGCGTCGCTTCGCTCGCCCCCGCTGGGGAGCCCGCCTCCCAGGGCCACCCAGAGGCCCCTTCGCGGCCCTGGGCGGCCCGGCGGGAGGCTTAGCGAATCATGTTCAAACAGCTTGGTGTGATCGGTTGCGGCCTGATGGGCGGCTCGTTTGCGCTGGCGCTCAAACGCGCGGGCCTGGTCGGCCGCGTCGTCGGCTACAGCAAGTCTCCCAGCACGACCGAGAAGGCCAAGAAGCTGGGCGTCATCGATGTCGCGGCCGAATCGGCGCTGCTTGCCGTGTCGGGCTCGGACATCGTGCTGATCGCCGTGCCGGTGTCGGCCACCGAGGCGACCTTCAAGGCCATCCGCCACCTGGTCGAACCGGGCGTGCTGTTCATGGACGTGGGTTCGACCAAACGCGACGTGGTGGATGCGGCCCGGCGGGTGCTCAAGGAGCGCATTGTGTCGTTCGTACCGGCACATCCGATCGCGGGCAAGGAAACGGGTGGCATCGGGCATGCCGATGCGGCGCTGTACAACGGCCGCCAGGTCATCCTCACGCCGCTGCCGCAAACCGCGCCCGACCTGGTGCAAAAAGCCACTGATGTCTGGGCCGCGATCGGTTCGCAGGTTCTGCGCATGACCCCGGAAAATCACGATGCGGCATTCGCCGCCGTGAGCCACCTGCCCCACATGCTGGCGTTCGCCTATTTCAACTCGGTGGCGCGCCAACCGGCCGGGCGCGACTACTTGTCCCTGGCCGGCCCGGGGTTCCGAGATTTCACGCGCATCGCCGCGAGCGACCCGTCGGTCTGGCGAGACATCCTGATGTCCAACCGCGAAGAGATCCTCAAACAGTCCGAGCGTTTTCGGCACGCCCTGGACGCGATGGAACATGTCATCAAGATCGGCAACCCGGAGGCGCTGGAGGATCTGATCCGCAGCGCCTCGGATTCGCGGTCCGGCTGGCACATGCACGCCGCCAAGCCCGGCGGCCACCGTTGACGTTGTTGAGTGGCGCGGTTTGCGCCGGGGCCCCATGTTCACCACCCGCTGTCTAGACATCCCGCCGCTGCGGTCCGCAGCCGGCGCGGTGCGCCTGCCCGGCTCCAAGAGCATTTCCAACCGGGTGCTGTTGCTGGCGGGCTTGAGCGCCGGCACCACGGTCATTCACGACCTGCTGGACTCCGATGACACACGCGTGATGTTGGCCGCACTGCGCGAGCTGGGCTGCGGAATCGAAACCCACGAGGCGACCCTTCATGTCACCGGCCTGGGCGGGCATTTGAAAGTGCGCGACGCCAAGCTGTTCCTGGGCAATGCCGGAACCGCGATGCGCCCGCTGACCGCCGCGCTGGCGGTGCTCGCCGCGATGCAAGGCGGCCGCTTCGAGCTCAGCGGTGTAGCGCGCATGCACGAGCGCCCGATCGGCGACCTGGTCGATGCATTGAGGCAGCTCGGCTGCGAGGTGGCCTGCCTGCAGACGGAAGGCTTCCCGCCGCTGCGCCTGGGTTGCGCGGCCGTGCCCGCGGGCGCTGGCTTGCGCACCGAGACGCCGATTCGGGTTCGCGGCGATGTGTCCAGCCAATTCCTGAGCGCGTTGTTGCTGGCCTTGCCGCTGGTCACCGAACAGCATGCGGTGGTGGTCGAGGTCGAAGGTGAACTCATTTCCAAACCGTATGTAGAGATCACACTGAATCTGTTGGCGCGCTTTGGCATCCAGGTGCAACGCGACGGCTGGCGGTCGTTCACGCTGCCCAAAGCCAGCGCCTACCAGTCGCCGGGCAGCATTCATGTCGAAGGCGATGCGTCGTCGGCTTCCTATTTCATCGCGCTGGGCGCCATCGCGGGGAGCCAAGCGCCGGTACGCATCGTTGGCCTGGGCGCCGACTCGATCCAGGGCGACATCCGCTTCATCGACGCCGCGCGGGCGATGGGCGCCGAAGTCGTCAGTGGACCCGGCTGGCTGGAGGTGAAGCGCGGACGCTGGCCACTGCAGGCCATCACGCTGGATTGCAACCACATTCCCGATGCCGCGATGACGCTGGCCGTGATGGCGCTGTACGCCCAAGGCACGACACGGCTGACCAACATCGCCAGTTGGCGGGTGAAAGAAACCGACCGCATTGCCGCCATGGCCAACGAGTTGCGCAAAATTGGCGCGAACGTGGAGGAAGGGCCGGACTGGATCGCGATCACCGCGCCGGCCCGCTGGACGCCGGCGGCGATTCACACCTACGACGACCACCGGGTCGCGATGTGCTTTTCGCTGGCCGCGTTCAACGCCCTGGCCGGATCGGCGCCGCCGGTGTCAGTGCGCATCATGGATCCGCAGTGTGTGGGCAAGACCTTTCCGGACTACTTCGAGACCTTGTTCGGCATCGTCCAGGCGCGCACCGCCGACATCCCCGTCATGACCGTCGATGGACCCACGGCCTCTGGCAAGGGCACGCTCGCCAGCGCACTTGCCAAGGCCCTGGGCTACCACTTCCTCGACTCCGGCGCCGTCTATCGGGCCACCGCGCTGACGGCTCTGAGACTGGGTGTGAGCACTGACGACGAGACCCGGCTGGCCGATTTGGCGGCCAGACTTCAACTGCACTTTGACGCCGATCAGATATTCCTTGGCGGCCAGGACGTGACGGAAGCCTTGCGACTGGAAGAAGTGGGGGCGCTGGCCTCCAATATCTCGGCCTGGCCGCGCGTGCGCACCGCGTTGCGCGATTTGCAGCTGTCGTTTCGGCAAGTCCCGGGCCTGGTGGCTGACGGGCGCGACATGGGCACCGTCATTTTCCCCGCGGCCGACCTCAAGGTGTTTCTCACCGCGAGCGCCGCCACGCGCGCCGAACGACGCTACAAGCAGTTGATTTCAAAGGGAATTTCCGCTAATATTGACAGTCTGCGCAGTGCCTTGGAAGCGCGTGATGCGAGGGACCAAACCCGCAGCGTTGCGCCCTTGAAGCCAGCCGTGGATGCGATGTTGCTGGACAACTCAGCGCTCTCCGTGCAAGCCTCGGTGAACGCCGTTTTGGAAGTCTGGCAACAGCGCAGGCCCTTCGCCTGATTGTTCAGCCTGCTTTGGCAGCTGACGGTTCAGTGAAAGGGTCGTTGACCCCAGAGCCCGCCGCCTCCCCTTCAGTGCCACTTCTCCTCCGAGGCACGCCGAGGCGCCGGAATTGCAACCCAACCCGCAGCTTTGACGCTGCATCGGAATCATCAATGTCTGAAACTCAAGTGGCCACCAGCGCTGGCGCGGACTCATTTGCCGCCATGTTCGAAGAATCGCTGCAGCGCTCTGAAATGCGCACCGGCGAAGTCATCACCGCCGAAGTGGTGCGTGTCGAACACAGCTTTGTGGTGGTCAACGCCGGCCTCAAGAGCGAAGCCTACGTCCCAATAGAAGAATTCAAGAACGACCACGGCGAACTCGAAGTCCAGGTCGGCGACTTCGTGTCGGTTGCGATCGACGCGGTCGAAAACGGCTACGGCGACACCATCCTGTCGCGCGACAAGGCCAAGCGCCTGGCCTCGTGGCTGTCGCTGGAAACCTCGCTCGAATCGGGCGAGTTCGTCACCGGCACCGTCAACGGCAAGGTCAAGGGCGGCCTGACAGTGCTGGTCAACGGCATTCGCGCCTTCCTGCCCGGATCACTCCTCGACACGCGCCCGGTCAAGGACATGAGCCCGTTCGAGGGCAAGACCATGGAGTTCAAGGTCATCAAGCTCGACCGCAAGCGCAACAACGTGGTGTTGTCGCGCCGTGCCGTGGTCGAGGCGTCGATGGGCGAAGAGCGCGGCAAGCTGCTGTCCACGCTGCACGAAGGCGCCATCGTCAACGGCGTCGTCAAGAACATCACCGAATACGGTGCGTTTGTCGACTTGGGCGGGATCGACGGCCTGCTGCACATCACCGACATGGCCTGGCGCCGCGTGCGTCACCCCAGCGAAGTGGTCACGGTCGGCCAGGAACTGCAAGCCAAGGTGCTGAAGTTCGACGCCGAGAAGAACCGCGTCTCGCTGGGCATCAAACAACTGGGCGACGACCCGTGGCA
>JANNDW010000225.1:0-2380 GCA_031378125.1 Methylibium sp.
GGCCGCACTGCTGCCCGGCGGGTTGCTGGCCGCCTGTGGTGGCGGCCTGAGCATCGGCATCGGCATCGGCGGGGATTTTGATTTTTCTGCGCCGTCGGTCAGCGTGGCGGCGGCGCAGGCCAGCGTGCAGGCGGGCCAGAGCGTGTTGCTGGTCGCGGCCGCGGCCGACGAAAACGGCATCGAGTCGGTGGCGTTCTACCGGCTCGATGGCGGCGGCGCCGTGCTGCTGGGGACCGACGGCTTTGCGCCATTCGAGTGGCAGGCAGTCGCACCCACCGATGGCCGCGCCAGCATGTTTGTGTTTGCGCGCGCCACCGACGGTGCGGGCAACCGGGCCGACAGCGCTGCGGTGAAGATCGTCATCACACCCTGATCGGCGTGCGGACTGGTCAGCCCTCCAGCACCCGCAAGATCTCGCGCCCGTACGCTTCCAGCTTCTTCGCACCCAGCCCGCTGATGCCCGCCAGCTCGTCCAGCGATTGTGGGTTGGTGCGCGCCATCTCGGCCAGCGTGGCGTCGTGGAACACGATGTAGGCGGGTAGGTTGTGCTCGCGCGCGACCTCGGCGCGCCAGGTTTTTAACGCGGCAAAGCGTTCCAGGCCCGGGTCATCCAGCGGCACCGGCGGCGCCTTGTCTTTGCCGCCCGCTGTCTTGGCGCCGGCTGCCTTGGCGACCTTGGCGCCACGCGCTCGCCGCGGCGCTTCACTGGGCTGGCGCAGCAGCATCAACACCTCACCGCGCAATACGTCGCGCGCGCTGGCCGTGAGCTCCAGCGTGTTGAACTCGCCTTCGGTTTGCACATGGCCCAGCGCGATCAACTGGCGCAGCACCATGCGCCATTGCACCTCGCTCACGTCGGCGCCGATGCCGAAGGTGCTCAGGCTCTGGTGGTGGAACTGGCTCACTTTGTCGGTCACCTTGCCGCGCAGCACGTCGATCAGGTGGCCGGCACCGAAGCGCTGGCCGCGGTTCTGGTGAAAACGGTAGATGCAGCTCAGCGCCTTGCGCGCGGCAACGGTGGCGTCCCAGGTGGCGGGCGGGTTGAGGCAGTTGTCACAGGCGTTCTGGTCGCCCGCGCAAGGGTCGGTGTCTTCACCAAAGTAGGCCAGCAAGCGCGCGCGCCGGCAGCCGTGCGCCTCGGCCAACGCCAGCAGCGCGTCGAGCTTGCCGCGCTGGCCGCGCTTGAACTCCTCGGCCGCAGGGCTGTCTTCGATCATGCGGCGCTGGTTCACCACGTCGGCCAGGCCATAGGCCATCCACGCATCGGCGGGCAGGCCGTCGCGTCCGGCGCGGCCGGTCTCCTGGTAATAACCTTCGATGTTCTTGGGCAGGTCCAGGTGGGCGACGAAGCGCACGTCGGGCTTGTCGATGCCCATGCCGAAGGCGATCGTCGCGACCATCACGAGCGCGTCTTCGCGCAGGAAGCGGTCCTGGTGCTTCTTGCGCACGCCGGCGTCGAGGCCTGCGTGATAGGGCAGCGCAGCGATGCCTTCGGCGTTCAGCCAGGCCGCCGTTTCCTCCACTCGTCTGCGCGACTGGCAATAGACGATGCCGGCGTCGCCCTCGTGCTCGTCGCGCAGGAAGCGCAGAAGTTGCGTTCGCGCGTTGTCCTTCTCGACGATGGCGTAGCGGATGTTCGGCCGGTCGAAGCTGCTGATGAAGATGCGCGCATCATCCAGTTGCAGGCGCAGCATGATGTCGGCCCGCGTCAGCTCGTCGGCGGTGGCCGTGAGCGCGATCCGCGGCACGTCGGCGTAGCGCTCGTGCAGCACGTTCAGCGCCAGGTAGTCTTCGCGGAAATCGTGGCCCCACTGGCTCACGCAATGAGCCTCGTCGATCGCGAACAGGCTGAGCAGGCCGCGTTCGTGCAGCGAGTCGAGCTGGGCCAGGAAGCGCGGCGTCGTCACGCGCTCGGGCGCGGCGTAGAGCAGCACCAGCCGGCCCGACATCATCTCGCGCTCGACCCGCGCGGCCTCTTCCGACGAGAGCGTGGAGTTCAGGAACGCGGCGTGGACGCCGGCTTCCTCGAGCGCGCCGACCTGGTCGTGCATCAGCGCGATCAGCGGGCTCACCACCACCGCCACGCCGCGGCCGGCGCGGTGGCGGGCGATGGCGGGCACCTGGTAGCACAGGCTCTTGCCGCCGCCGGTGGGCATCAGCACCAGCGCGTCGCCGTCGCCGATCACATGCTCGACGATGGCTTCCTGCTGGCCGCGAAAGCTGGCGTAGCCGAAGACTTCGGTGAGCAGGCTTTCAGGGGTCGCGGTGGTGGCGTTCGGGGACCGGTTCATTGAGCCCCGATGGTAGCGGCGGCACCACTGACCCCCTCACCCCCACCCTCTCCCCCGAGTACAGGGGCGAGGGAGTCGTCATGCGCTCC
>JANNDW010000261.1:0-7307 GCA_031378125.1 Methylibium sp.
TCGCCCGCGATGCCGTGTCCCCACATGTAGTTGCCGGCGATCCGGATGTTCTTGGTCAGCGCGAAATCGCCGTCGTCGGTGGACTTGCTGAACACAGCCATCGTGCAGTCGCTGATTTCGTTGTCGAGGATCTGGACGTTGTGGCCGCGCTCCACCCAAATGCAGGCGCCGAAGTTGTCGTAAGTCTTGCTGGCGCCCGAGGCGTCTGTGAAGCTGTAGTTCGGATGGGCGCGCTTGATATTCAAGCCGTCGATCTGGATGTTGCTCGGGAACGCGGTCCACTCCTGAGTCGCCAGCGGCTTGATGACGATGACCGAGCGCCCTTGGTGGATGTCGCTGGCGTAAGCGCTGTTGCCATAGGCCGAGCTCAGCGCTCGCCGAGTCACGGCGCCATTGCCGTCGATGACGGGACGCTCGCCGTTGGCACCCCGAACGCCGCAGATGCGCACAGGCGCGGCGGCCGTGCCCTTCGCCGCGATCAGGAACTTGCCGGCGTAGGGGGTCGCGCGGTGGAAGATCCGGACCGTGTCGCCGGCGCCGAGGCTTTCCCAAGGCACCTGATCGAGTGCCGTGAAGGCCTTGCCATCGCCCACTTGGTAGTCGGTGCCTTTGCCCGAGGGCTCGCACACGGCGAGGGCGAGTGCGGCTGCCGGCGGGGGGGTTGGAGCAGGCGCGGGGCCCGGTGCAGGTGCCGGAGCTGGTGCGGGTGCTGGTGCAGGAGCAGGAGCCGGAGCGGGTGCTGGTGCTGGTGCTGGTGCGGGAGCCGGAGTGGGTGCAGGAGCAGGAGCCGGAGTGGGTGCAGGTGCCGGCGCCGGAGCGGGTGATGAATCACGAGAAACAACCGTGGTGGCTTGGGCGGTGTTGCCTGCCGCGTCCTCGGCGGTCACGGTAATGGTGTTGGCGCCGGTCTGAAGCTGGATGCTCGCCGCGGACCAGGCTGCCTCGGTGGTCGACCCCGCCAGGGCGGCCGTGCCTTCGCCGCCGCGGTCGTTGGCCCACTTGACGCGGTACAAGCGCATGTTGTCGGCGGCCGTGCCTTTCAGGCCCACCTGGCCGGGCGTTCCGGCGGCGGTCTTGCCTTCGATCACGATGCTGGGTGGGACCGAGTCGATCCTTCTCCAACGGAGACGCTCGGCTTCTTCCATCGAGGTGCTGCTGGCCGCAAGGTCCTCCGTCGCGGCGCCGCCGCACCCGGCCAGGACCAACACGGTCAGTACCTCGACCACGGCCAACGTCACAGGGTTCATCGTCAATTTCATCTCGGTGCTCCTAAGCTTCAAATCAGGTGACAGGACTGTCGGCCAGAGCGACCGAGAAACCCGCTGTACAGCGCTGTGCCGCGAGCGATCCGGTTGGGATCGCCAGCACCCTGGGGTGCCATCGCGCCGTGCTGCCGTGGGTGCTGTCAGGCCGGTTCTGCGCGCCCTTCCTAACCCACGACAAGTGCTGTTGACCGAAGGCTAGCGGCGCCGGTCGGAGGGTCGGTAACTGGACTGGCAAGCATGTAACAGAGCCAGTCACGCACCGTCTTGGGTCGAAGACGTCGCAGCGCCGCGTTTCCCCTCAACCCTCCCCCCTAGTCCTAGGGGTCAGGAACGCGGGGCGGCGCACAGCCCCGGCCGAGCCGGCAAATCGGTGACAAAAACACCGTTGTTACAGATGCAAACCGGGGGTGGCGGGTGTCACGCCGCTCGATCACCCGCTCGCACATCCGTTCATCAAAAGGTGCAGCGGCGGCAGCCCTGCGGTCGTGCCGCGCGCGGCTTCAAATGGGGTTGTGACGCGCCAGGCCGGCAGGCATGGGGAGCACCAAGCTTCTAGAATCCGCGCATGTCCAAACCTCAATTCACCAGCAGCGTCAGCGTGCGCCATTTGCCCGAGCAGTCCGACCCGCAGAGCGGGCAGCACGCCTTTGCCTACACGGTCACGATACGCAACAGCGGTGACATCGCCGGCCAGTTGATTGCGCGCCACTGGGTCATCACCGACACCAATGGCCAGGTCCAGGAAGTGCGCGGCCTGGCGGTGGTGGGGCACCAGCCGCTGCTCAAGCCCGGTGAGAGTTTCGAGTACACCAGTTGGATGCGCCTGGAGACGCCGCAGGGCACGATGCGCGGCACCTTCTTCTGCATGACCGAAGACGCCCAGCCCTTTGACGCCGCGGTGGCGGAGTTCGGCCTCACCTTGCCCTCGGCGCTGCATTGATGACCTGGCTGGGCGCGCTGCGCGGCGCGCCGAAGGCATGGGACCTGAGCGCGCTGTTGCAGCTGGCGGCCTTTGCCGCCGACCCCAAGACCGCGCTGCCCGAGCGCCACCTGTGGTTGATCGGGCTGCTGGAGTGGCTGCGCCACGCGCCCTTGGACGCTGACATGGCGCCCGCGCCCAATCCACCGCTGCGGCTGCGCCACCTGCTTAACGTGCTCGACCGCCACCCGCAGCATCGGCACGATGTGAGCCGGTTGCTGCTGCGCTTTTGGAGCCAGGTGGACAGCGCGGCGCTGTTGGCCGACTTTGGGTTTTCGCCGCGCCGCGGTTTCGGCGGCGAACTGGCCCACCGCATGCGTGGCCGCTTGCTGCCGCTCAGTCCGGCCACCACCGACCTGGGCGAGCTGTTCGGGTTGCTGTTTCCGCAATCCGACGACGGCGCCTGGCTCGAAGCGCTGGACGAGCCCACGCTGTCACGGGTGGCCGGATTGCTGTTGCCGTCGGCTGACGCCGCCACCGATGGAACGCCCGAAACCGATTGGCGCACGCCGTTTCTCGACGCCATCATGTACTTGGCCAGCGCCGTGCGCTCGGCGGGGTTTTCCGGGCCGCTGCGCCGGCGCATGAGCCCCGACTTGGTGGCCGGCGCGACCGGCGAAGCGCCGTTTCGCCAACTCGCGCATGTCGCCGAGCGCTTGCGCGAGCATGCGCTGTCCGGCGACACGGCCGCGCTGCTGCAGGAGGCGCACTACCTGCGCGCTTTGCTCGACGCTTGCCGCCGCTGCGCCGACAGCGTGCTCGACCACCTGGAAGAACATGGGGTGTCGGTCGACCTGGTGTTCGAGCTGGACCAGTTGCGCCAGCGCACGCACCGCGTCGAAGAGTTGCTCAATTGCGTGCTGAGCCCGGACCCGGGGCCGGACATCGCGCGGCTTCTCGCCGGCCTGGTGCGCACCGCCGATGAACGCCGCAGCATCACCGCGCTGTTTGCCAGCCACTATTCGCTGCTCGCCCGCAGGGTGGCCGAGCGCAGCGCCGAAACCGGCGAGCACTACATCACCCGCGACGCGGACGAGTACCGCGCCATGCTGGGCGCCGCGGCCGGCGGCGGGGCGGTGATTGCCGCCACCACCTTCATCAAGTTCATGCTGCTCGCGCTCGGCCTGGCTGCGTTCTGGGGCGGGCTGTGGGCCGGCGTGAACTACGCGGCGAGCTTCGTGATCGTGCAGCTGATGCACTGGACCGTGGCGACCAAGCAGCCGGCCATGACCGCACCGGCGATGGCCGACAAGCTCACCGACATGTCCAGCGACGACGCGGTGGAAGGCTTTGTCGACGAGGTGGCCCACCTGATCCGCTCGCAGGCGGCGGGCATCATCGGCAACCTGGCGGCGGTGATCCCGCTGGTGCTCGGAGTGCAGTTGCTGTGGCAGGCGGCATTCGGCGCGCCGCTGGTGGGGGCCGCGGACGGCCAGCATGTGCTGGAGTCCATCACCCTGCTGGGCCCGACCGCCTTCTTTGCCGCCTTCACCGGCGTGTTGTTGTTCAGCAGTTCACTGATCGCCGGCTGGGTCGAGAACTGGTTTGTCTGGCACCGGCTGGACAGCGCGATCGCATGGAACCCGCGCATCATCGCGCGGCTGGGGCAAGCGCGCGCGGCGCGCTGGGCGGCTTATTGGCGCGCCAACATTTCCGGTTTTGCATCGAACATCGCGCTCGGCTTGATGCTGGGCCTGGTGCCGGCGGTGGCGGCGTTTTTTGCGCTGCCCATCGAGGTTCGGCATGTCACGCTGTCGACCGGGCAGCTCGCCGCGGCGGTTGGCGCGTTGGGTTTTTCGATCCTGGGGCATGCCGAGTTCTGGTGGTGCGTGGCCGGCATCGCCGCCACCGGCATGCTCAACCTCGCAGTCAGCTTTTTCCTGGCCTTCAAAGTGGCGCTGCGTTCGCGCGGCATTCGGTTGGCCGATCGCAGCCGCATCCACCGGGCGATCCGGCGGCGCATGCTGAGCCGGCCGGCGTCGTTCATCGTGCCGCCGCCGGTTTGATTCATTCGTCGCCGGTCTGGCGCTCGCCTTTGCGGCGGCCCGAAAACATGGTCCACCAGACGATTAGCACCAGCAGCAGCAACGCGCCCAGGGCTTCCAGCAAAATCAACCACATGTTCACGGCCCTTCGATGCACGGCGCGGCAAGCGCCGCGCTGGATTCTAGTTTTGCTGGCGGCCTGCACCCTTGTGCCACCGCCGCCGCCAGCGCCGGGCCCGGGCAGCGCCGACGACAAGACCTCGGCCACCCCGGTGGCAGATGCGGCCCAGGCCAGCCCGATCGTCCGGCCCAACGCCCGCTGGGTGCCCGCGGCCTGGGCCGACCTGCCCGGCTGGCAGGCCGACCGCACGCTGGAGCTGTGGCCGGCCTTGCTGCGCGGCTGCGATCGTCCCGCGCCGGGGTGGGCGAAGCTGTGCGTTGCGGCGGCCAAGCTGCCGCCGCAGAGCGACGCCGATGCGCGCGGCTGGTTGCAGCAGCAGCTTCGGCCGTACCGCGTCGAGGCGCTGGACGGCGCGGCCGACGGGCTCATCACCGGCTACATCGAGGCGCGCATCGAGGCGCAGCGGGTGCCCTCGGCCGGCGTTCGGGTGCCGATTCATGCGCCGCCGGCCGATCTGGCCAGCCGCCAGCCGTACTGGACGCGCCAGCAACTGGCCACCGTGCCCGCGGCCCGCGCGGCGCTGGCGGGCCGCGAGCTGGCCTATGTGGCCGACCCGTTGGACGCGCTGTTCCTGCAGATCCAGGGCTCGGGCCGGGTGCACATCCGGGAGGCCGACGGAAAGCGCAGAGTGGTCCGCCTGACGTACGCCGGCCACAACGGCCAGCCCTACAAGTCGGTGGGCAAGTGGTTGATCGAACAGGGCGAATTGCGCGCCGACCAGGCCTCCTGGCCCGACATCAAGCGCTGGGCGCAACGGCACCCTAAGCGTGTCAACGAAATGCTGTGGAGCAACCCGCGCGTGGTGTTCTTTCGCGAGGAGCCGCTGGCCGATCCGCAGTCCGCGCCGCTGGGCGGCCAAGGCGTGCCGCTGACGCCCCGTCGATCGATCGCCGTCGATGTGCAGAGCATTCCGTATGGCACCCCGGTGTGGCTGGACACCAGCGAGCCGCTGACCAACACGCCGCTGCGCCGCGTGGTGATGGCGCAAGACACCGGCAGCGCCATCCTGGGGGCGGTGCGGGCCGACTATTTTTGGGGCTGGGGCGACGAAGCCGAAGCCCAGGCCGGCCGCATGAAGCAGCCGCTGCGGCTGTGGGCGCTGTGGCCAATCTTGCCCTGATGCATCGGCCCTGACGCATCGACCCTGATACACCGGTGCCGCCATCTCGCGCTCACAGGAGCTGCCATGCAAGACATTCCCGCCATCGACCCCGGCCGTCAGATCAACTGGAGCCTGACCTCCGCCGACTACGCCGCACACCGCCCCGGGCCACCCGCCCGGCTGTACGACATGCTGGCGCTGCTGGGGGTCGGCGTGCCCGGTCAACATCTGCTCGACCTGGGCACCGGCACCGGCCTGGTGGCGCGTGAATTTGCCCGGCGTGGCTGCATCGTCAGCGGCACAGACATCGCGTTGGGGCAAATCGAGGCTGCGCGCGCGCAAGCGCAATCCGAGGCTCTGAAGATCGACTTCCAGGTCGCACCTGCCGAGGCCTGCCCGCATGCGGACGCCAGCTTCGACATCGTCACTGCCAGCCAATGCTGGCTGTACTTCGACGCCGAGCGCGCCATCGCCGAAGTCAAACGGGTGCTCAAGCCCGGCGGCCTGCTGGTGACCACCCATTTCAGCTGGCTGGCGCTGGCCGACCCCATCGCCAGCGCCAGTGAGCAACTGGTGTTGCGCTTCAACCCGGCGTGGAAAGGCGCAAACTGGCCGGGAAAGGTGCCATCGGTCCCGCCGTGGTCGGTCGGCCGCGCCGCGGTGCAGGCCATGTTCTGGTTCGACGAAGCCGTGCCGTTCACACACGAGAGCTGGCGCGGCCGCATGCGCGCCTGCCGAGGGGTTGCCGCCACCTTGTCCGCGGCCGAGGTGGCCGCCTTCGATGCCGAGCACGAGAAGCTGCTGGCGCAGACAGCGCTGCCGCGGTTCACCGTGCTGCACCGGGTCGATGCGCATTTGTTCCGCCCGCTGTGAGGTCAATACCATGTCCGAAGAAAGATTTCAGCGCCCTGAACGACAGAAGCGGTACAAGCTATTCAAGGAGTTTTTTGCCATGACACGCCGCCCCCTGCTCACACTGCTCGCCAGCTTCGGCCTTGCGCCCAGGATCGTTGCCGCAGCCGACACCCCCGCCCCGGACGGCGCGCGCGTCGTGCCGCTGCGGCTGCCGGATGCCGAATGGAAACAGCGGCTCAACGCTTCCCAATACGATGTCTTGCGCAAGGCCGGCACCGAACGCGCGGGAACGAGCCCGCTCAACACCGAAAAGCGCAAGGGCCGCTATCTGTGCGCCGGCTGCGACCTGCCGCTGTTCGGCTCGGAGATGAAGTTCGACAGCGGCACCGGCTGGCCGAGCTTTCATTCCACGCTGCCCGGCGCGCTGCTCACGTCCACCGACTTCAAGCTGGTCTTGCCGCGCACCGAATACCATTGCGCGCGCTGCGACGGCCACCAGGGCCATGTGTTCAACGACGGCCCGGCTCCGAGCGGCAAGCGCTATTGCAACAACGGTGTGGCGTTGAAATTCGAGGCTGCGGCGTGAAGGCGCCACACTGCCTTTGGGCCGCGCTTGCCAGCGCATGCCTGTTTGTCCTGGCGGGCGGAGCGATGGCGCAGGCCCAGCCCGCAGCCACCGCCAAAGCAGTCTTCGCGGGCGGCTGCTTCTGGTGCGTGGAGTCTGACTTCGACAAGGTCGACGGCGTGCTGTCCACCACGTCCGGCTACACCGGCGGCACGACGGCCAACCCGAGCTACGAACAGGTGTCAGCAAAGAGCACCGGCCATGCCGAGGTGGTGGAGATCGTCTTCGATCCGGCCAAGGTCAGCTACGAAAAGCTGGTCGAGCACTTCTGGCGCACCATCGACCCGACCACCAAGGACCGCCAGTTCTGCGACG
>JANNDW010000272.1:0-1704 GCA_031378125.1 Methylibium sp.
CGAATTGGTCGGCATTGGCCTGGCCGCCCACCGCGGTGACGACCTGCTTGTAGTAGTCGGTCGTCGCGCTGTAGCTCAACGCGGCATCGTTGCCGCCGTGCCAGAGAATCAGCTTGCCGCCTGCGCCCAGGAAGGGGTGCAGGTTGGCGTTGGTGGCGTCGTTCAGCGCCGACATGGCCGCCAGCGCCGCGGGGTTGCTGTTGAAGTCGTACAGCAGCGAGTTGGCCAGCGGGTCGTTCGCCAGGTAGTACTTGACCGTGGTGTCCTGGAACAGGAACTGCAGCGCGGGCACGCCACTCGTCCAGGCGTTCCACGCGCCGTTCACGTTTTCGTTGCCGCTGAGCGGCCAGCCGGTGTACCGGTACGTGCCGCCGCCAATGCTGGCAGGCGTGGTCCATGACGTGACGACCGCGAGCTGCGGGTCGGACAGGCACGAATCGCCGGTATCGGCGCCGCCGGCGCAGCGCAAGGTGGCGGCATCGAAGCTGCAGGCCTGCGGGTTGGAGACCACCCCGTCGGCCACGCCGTCTTGTGCATCGCACGCCGCCAGCACGGCGCCCGACAAGGTGGCCACCTTGGCCGCGCTCATCGCGCCGCCGGGCGCCGCCAGCGCCTTGGCCGTGCGGTTGAAGGCGCCCATGATGCCGACCCAGTTGTAGGCCGGCGCGCGCGAGATGACGCCGTCGAACAGGCTCGGGTAGCGCTGCACGTTCATCAGTGCCTCGCGGCCGCCGTTGGAGCAGCCTTCGAAGTACGAGCGCTTGGCGCGGTGGCGGTAGTGCACGCGCACGATCTCTTGCGCCGCCGCGGTGACGGTGGGCACCGACAGTGAGCCGAACAGCTGCGCCGCGAGCGGATCACCCTGCACGAACGAGGCGTCGAGCACGTTGCCCTGGTGCCCGGAATCGCTGCTGACCTGCGCATAGCCCTGGCGCAAGGCGGCCACGTTGGCCGGGGGAATGGCGCCGTTGTAGCCGCCACCACCGCCATAGTGGAGCTTCTGGTTCCACCTTGTCGGCAGGCGCAACTCGAAATTCAGCTTGGGCTCGATGAGGCCGCGCACGCGGCAGTACTTGGGCGCGGTGGCGGTGGCAAGCACGGTGTCGGCGGTGCTCAATGTTGCGCCTCCGATGCTCTTGCCCACCAGCGCTTCGCATCGGCCCGGCCTGTCGTGCTGGTCATCCCGGTCGTGCTCACCGTCGCGATCTTCTTCGTGGGCACCCGCGGCTCCGGCGATGAAGAAGGCACCCAGCGCGAACGCCATGCTTCGTGTCCAAGGCGTTTGGTTCTTCGGCGTGTTCATCTTTTTGGTCTCCTGCATTGAGATTGCTGGCACTGCGTCATGGCCCACCGCTGCGGGCAGATCACGCTCGCCAGTGTGAGTGGCGACCCACGCCGCAACTGTTGCCGGCTTTACAGTCTGGGTACCGGGTTTTCCCAGGCCGGCGTTCCATGAAGGTGGTCGCGGAGGACTCGGCGGCTAAGCAGCGGGCAGGCTGATGCGGTGCCCCGACGCCAGCAACTCATCGACGAGCGTCATCACCAACCTCCCTGGAGCCGAATACGGGTCGAACTCGGGGTGTTTCATCTGCACCATCACATCCTGGTCAGACAGGTTCACCAGCGCCATGGACCAGTCGGCGTGGCGCCGTTGGGTGATTTCTTCGAGGTGAAGCATCTCGACATCCTTGTGGCGCGGGTCCG
>JANNDW010000274.1:0-2491 GCA_031378125.1 Methylibium sp.
TGTTCGCGATGAAAGAACTCGGTGGCCTGGACGCCGTGCTGGCCCAGGCCGGCAACGAGGAATTGACCGGTGACCTGGTCGAAGCGATCCTCGACGAGGCATCGAAGTTCGCGTCCAACGTGCTGGCGCCGATCAACAAGCAGGGCGACGTGCAGGGCTGCCGCTGGAACCAGGGCAAGGTGACCACCGCCGACGGTTTCAAGGAGGCTTACAAAGGCTTTTGCGAGTCGGGCTGGAACGGCATGCCGGCACGCACCGAGTTTGGCGGGCAGGGCATGCCCACCTTGCTGTCGACCGCGGTGCTGGAGATGTGGAAAGCCTCGAACATGGCGTTCTCGCTGTGCCAGATGCTCACGCTCGGCGCGGTCGAGGCGATCGCGCACCACGGCAGCCTTGAGTTGAAGCAACGCTACCTGCCGGCGATGGTCGAGGGGCGTTGGACTGGCACGATGAACATCACCGAGCCGCAGGCCGGCTCCGACCTCGCGGCGATTCGCAGCAAGGCCGTTCCCGAGGGAGACCACTACCGAATCAGCGGCACCAAGATCTTCATCACCTGGGGCGAGCACGACATGGCCGAGAACATCGTCCACCTCGTGCTGGCGCGCCTGCCCGATGCGCCCGCGGGGGTGAAGGGGATCTCGCTCTTCGTGTGCCCGAAATACCTGATCAACGCCGACGGCTCGTTGGGCGAGCGCAATGACCTGGTGTGCGCGTCGATCGAACACAAGATGGGCATCCACGGCAGCGCCACCGCGGTGATGTCGTTCGGTGAAGGCCCGGGCGCCATGGGCTGGCTGGTGGGCGAGCCGAACCATGGCCTGGCCTGCATGTTCACGATGATGAACCACGCCCGCTTGAATGTCGGGCTCGAAGGCGTGGCCATCTCGGAGCGTGCTTACCAGCAAGCTCGCGGCTTCGCGCTCGATCGCGTGCAGGGCAAGACACTGGGCCGCAGCGCCGACCCGGCCAGCGCGCCGAGCACCGCCATCATTGGCCACCCCGACGTGCGCCGCATGCTGATGGACATGAAGGCGCGTGTCGAGGCCATGCGTGCGCTGGCCTACTACACCGCCGGCCAGATGGACCGGGCGCAGGGACACGAAGACCACGCCCTGCGGCGCGGCGCCCAGACCTTGGTCGACCTGTTGATCCCGGTCGTCAAGGGCTGGTGCACCGAGAGCGCGCTGGGCATCACGTCCAACGGTGTGCAGATCCACGGCGGCATGGGCTTCATCGAAGAAACCGGCGCCTCGCAGCACCTGCGCGACGCGCGCATCACGACGATCTACGAAGGCACGACCGGCATCCAGGCCAACGACCTGATCGGGCGCAAGCTGGCCCGCGACAAAGGGGCGGCGATGAAGCGGCTGATCGCCGGGATGAGCGATGACGCTGCCGCGGTCGGCGGGCACGGCGACGCCGTTCTCGACGCCATCGCCGCGTCGCTGGCTGCCGGGCTGCGCGCACTCACCGAGGCCACCGACTGGCTGCTCGCCGCCTCGGGCCGCGAGGCCGCGGCCGGCGCGGTGCCATACCTGTTGCTGTGCGGCACGGTGATCGGTGGCTGGCTGATGGCCCGCGCCGCCGACGCCGCCACCGCGCAAGGTGCGCGCGTTGGTGTGGACGCCATTGCGGACGCCGACTTCCTCGCCGCGAAGCGCATCACCGCGCACCACTACGCGCTGCACGTGCTGCCGCAAGCCGGTGCGCTGCGTGAGGCGGTGCTGCACGGCGCGGCCACCACGCTGGGCTTGAGCGACGCTCAGTTCTGATGCCGTTCCCAACGCACAAGCGCTCGAACGAAATGAACGGCCACGACGCCGAAGAACTGCGGCTGGGCATGCGGGCAACGTTCTCGAACCCCATCACCGAGGCCGACATCGTGTTGTTCGCCGGTGTTTCGGGCGACAACAACGCCGTGCATATCAATGAGGAGTTCGCCGCGACGACGCGCTTCGGCGGCCGCATCGCCCACGGCTTTTTGACCGCCAGCGTGATCTCGGCCGCGGCCGCCAACCGCTTGCCCGGGCCGGGCACGATCTACCTCAGCCAGCAGCTCAACTTCCGCGCGCCGGTGCGCCCCGGCCAGACGGTGCGTGCCTGTGTGAGCGCCAGCGCGATCGACCGCGAGCGCCGCCGCGTCTCGCCCCACGCCGTCTACCGCGTCGGCGAGACGGCGGTGATCGACGGCCAGGCGCTGGTAATGACGACTTCGTCCGCGAAGCGCCAGTCTTCATTGGCAGCGGTTGCGGCTGCCGCCGCTGCCGCCGATGTGTCGATCGTGGCGCACAGCCTGGCCTGATCCGCACCCACCCGAAAGGGAACCCATGCCTTGAAGGTACTCCTCGCGTTCAAGCGCGTCGTCGACTGCAAGGTCCAGGTCCGAGTCAAGTCCTCAAGTCCGACGGCAGCGCCACGTCGCGGCGGTGCTTCGTGCGCTCGGCGCACCAGTCCCGAAAGCTGGCGCGAAAGCCGTGCGGTAGCGCGT
>JANNDW010000295.1:0-6182 GCA_031378125.1 Methylibium sp.
ACGTGATCGCGCCGCCGAACAAGGCACCCCAGTAAATGCAGCTCAGCATGATGATCGCCGAGGTCGGGTTCATCGAAAACGTCAGCGGCAGCAGGATGGCGATGCCGTTGGCGCCGCCCAGCCCCGGCAGCACGCCGATCAACACGCCCAGCGTGATGCCGATCAGCATGAAGCCGATGTTGGGCAAGGTCAGCGCGACGCTGAAGCCGTTCAACAGGTTGGTGATTTCACTCATGGGATTTGCATCAAAACCCCAACCAGGCCTCGATCGGCCCCTTCGGCAACGGCACCAAAAACCAGCGCTCAAACACCAGAAAGAACAGCAGCGGCACCACGACCGAAACACCGATCGTCACCGTCCATCCGAACTTCCCATGCCGCCGCATGAAGTACCCGATCAACGCCAGCGACGCGAGGTAGATTCCCAGCAGCGCAATCGCAGCCACGTAAATCACCATCGGCACCCCCACCGCCATCACGCTGGCGAGCTGGGCTCGCTCAGCGAACACCGGGTCGGCCTTGCGCCAGCCGATCAGCGCGCTGCCCAACACCGTTGCGCTGGAGATCACCAGCAGCAGCCCGATGTAAAACGGAAAGTAGCCCGACCGCGGCCCATCGTCGCCCCAGCCGGTGCCCACCCGCAGGCTGTCGATGACGACCATCGCGCCCGCCAGCAACAAAACGCCCGCGACGATGACCTCGGGCCAGCGTGTGCCCAGTGCGCCGGCTTCGGTTTGGCCGGCGCCCGAGGATTCATCGCTCATGAAGAACTCCTTGCGTCAGGCGCGCGCGGGCCGGGCGGCGTGGGGTGACAAGGTGGAAAGGACAGGCCCGCCGCGGCGGCGGGCGAAAACCTAGTTGGCGATGAAGCCCGCGTCTTTCATCAAGACCCGGTGCATCTGCTCGTTTTTGCCCAGCCACTCGACGAAGGCGTCGCCGCTCAAGGCCGTCTGGTTGAACGCGCCCTTGTCCATGAACTCTTTCCATTCAGGCAGCGCGCGCACCTTTTTCAACAGGTCCAGATAAAACGTCACCTGGTCGGCTGTCACGCCCGGCGGCATGAAGATGCCGCGCAGCATCACGTAGTCCACCGGCAAGCCGGCGGAGGCGCAGGTCGGCACGTCGGCCCACGACTGCGTGGCGGTGAGTTTGGCCGAGTAGGGCAGCTTGACCTTGTCCATCACGCACAACGCGCGCAGCTTGCCGGCGCGCCAATGCGACTCGGCCTCGATCGGGTTGTTGACGGTCGAATCCACGTGCTTGCCCACCAGTTGCACCGCCACGTCGCCGCCGCCCTTGTACGGGATGTAGGTCATCTTCTTGCCGGCCGCTTTTTCGAGCAGCACGGTGATGATCTGGTCTTCTTGTTTGGAGCCGGTGCCCCCCATCTTGAAGGTCTTGTCCGGCTGGGCCTTCACGGCATCGACGTACTCTTTCGCGGTCTTGTAGGGCGACTCTTCGTTGACCCACAGCACGAACTCGTCGAGCGCCAGCATCGACACCGGCGTCATGTCGCGCCAGTTGAACGGCACGCCCGTCGCCAGCGGCGTGGTGAACAGGTTCGACAGCGTGATGACGATCTTGTGCGGGTTGCCCTTGTCGCCCTTCACGTCCAGAAAGCCCTCGGCCCCGGCGCCACCGGCCTTGTTGACCACGATGATCGGTTGTGCCATCAGCTTGTTCTTGGCCACCACGCCCTGGATGAAGCGGGCCATCTGGTCGGCACCGCCGCCGGTGCCGGCCGGCACGACGAACTCCACCGGCTTGGTCGGCTCCCAGGCGTGGGCTGGCGCGGCAGCCGTGAACGACATGGCCAGCAGCGCGGCGGCGCCCCCATGGGCAAACACCGCACGGGATTGAACGAGGGATACGGCGATCATGGAATCTCCAACGTGAATGAGGGGTGTTCTCGCGCCATGGCGTGGCGCTGAGACGGCGCTCGACGCAGCTTGCGTTCGCAGCGCATGCGAAGCCCGCATTCTAGGAACATCCGAAGGCACTCGGCGCGTAGGGATTGCGAGATGTTGAGCTGCCAGCGGTCGGGTCGGGCCTGCTGCCGGCTAGCCGCCCATGACATGCCCGAGGCCACCGCTCGCCGCGGCCTGAGCTTTCGGCGGCGGCGGCCGGTAGTCTTGGCGCAGCAAGCCGAACTGCAGCAGGTCATGGTGCTCGCCGAGCCAGAACCCGGCTTCACGCAGGCGGCCCTCTTGAACAAAACCCAGTTTGCGCACCAGCTTGATGGACGCCTCGTTCTCGGGATGCACTTGCGCCTCGATGCGGTTCAGCGCCATGCACACAAAGCCCCAGGTCAAGGCGGCCTGCAAGGCCTCCGCCATCAGGCCCGCACCCCACGCGGACTGGGCGAGCTCGTAGCCGACGATGCAGCTTTTCCAGTCGCGATTCCATTTGGTGAGGCCGCAGGATCCGAGCAGCTGGCCGCCGGATCTTGTTTCGATGCCCCAGCGTATTCCGGGGTTGGGCATCTGGCGCCAACCGGCGAATGTTTCAACCAGCTGTTCGGCCTGCGCAAGACAGTCCAGCGGGTCGGTGCCGAACCAGCGCATGGCCTGCGCGTCGCCATGAATGGCCAACAGCACCGGCGCATCCGCCGCGGTGATCTCACGCAACAGAAGGCGATCAGTTCCCAGCGTCGGGAACTCGCTCATGCAGCATCCAGCGTGGATTCGGGCCGCTCCGGCACGCTGTGCCTGTGGCGCCGGGGGCTCAGTCGCACACCACCTGCACCTTGGTGCTGCGGCTTCGGTCCGAAGCCAGCTCGAAAGCCTCCAGTGCCCTGGACAGCGGGAGCTGCGCGCTCAGGAGCGGGCGCACATCGACGCGCCGCGTGCGCAATGCCTGCACCGCCCAGTCGAACGCCTGCGCGGCGCGGAACGCGCCCACGTAGTCGAGCTCGCGCGCCATGATGCTGTTGGCCGGGAACATCACGCCTTCGGCCGGCAAGGTGCCGACCTGCACGATGCGCCCGCCGCGGCGCGTGGCCTGCAGGCAGGTGTTCAGCGCGGCCGGGTTGCCGGCGGCTTCTATGGCGATGTCGGCGATGTCGGCCAGCTCGGCGGGCGCGGCCTGGTCGGAGCGCAGCGCCGCATCGGCGCCGACGCTGCGGGCCACGGCCAACGGCCGGTCGGCGATGTCGCACACGATCACGCTGGCCGCGCCGGCCATGCGCGCGGCAATCACGCTCATGCAGCCGATGGTGCCGCCGCCGGTGACCAGCACGGTCTTGCCGAGCAGGTCGCCGGCGCGGTGCACGGCATGCAGGCCGATCGACAGCGGTTCGGCGCAGGCCAGCTCACCGAGCGAGATGTCCTCGGGGATCGGCGTGAGCTGGCGCTCGCCCATCACGAAGGATTCGCGGAACATGCCCTGCACATGCGGGAACACGCTGGCGCTGCCCAGGAAGCGCATGTTGCGGCACAGGTTCAGCCGGCCGGCACGGCAGTAGTCGCACTGGCCGCAGGCATGCGACGGGTTGATGGCCACCTTGTCGCCGACCGCGACGCGCGTCACCGCGCTGCCGATTCGCGCCACCGTGCCCGACACCTCGTGCCCCGGCACCAGCGGCTCGCGCACCACGAACGCGCCGACCCGGCCGTGCAAGAAGTAGTGCAGGTCCGAACCGCAAATGCCGCCCGCGCCCAGGCGCATCTCCACATCCAGAGGGCCGAGTTCGGCGGCCGGGTCTTGTTCGAGCCGCAAGTCGCGGGCGCCGCGGATTCTGCAGGTCAGTGTCATCGATATGTCCTCAGGCTGTTGCGCGCGAAAGAGACTTGCGCGAAGCGGTGCGGCGCGGCGCCACCGCGCGCGCCGCGCTGGGCCAGTTGGCCGTGAAACGGTCGTGTGAGTTCGACAGGTGCTGCGACATCGCGTCGCGTGCCGCCTGCGGCGATTTGGCGGCAATCGCGTTCAGCACGCTGTGATGCTCGGCAATCGCGGCGGCCCAGCTTTGGGCGGTCTCGAAATGGCTGCCCAATTGCGCGAAGAGCGGGTTGCGGCGCTCGTCAAACAATTCGCTGACGACGCGCAGCAACACCGAATTGTTGGCGGCTTCGGCGATGCGCGTGTGAAACAGCCTGTCCCCCCGCGTGGGTGCCTGGCCGGCAGCGGCTTCCTCTTCCATGTGGCCAAGGGCTTCGCGCAGCCCGGCGAGCTGGGGCTTTTTCATGTGGCGCGCGGCGTGTGCGGCGAGCTCGGACTCGATCAACTGGCGCGCCCGAATGATCTCCAGCGGGCCTTCGGCCGTGACCTTGCGAGCCGGCGGGCTTGGCGCTTGCCGCACGTACACGCCCGAGCCCATGCGCACCTCGACCAGGCCCTCGACCTCCAGCGCGATCAGCGCCTCGCGCACCGACGGGCGCGACACGCCCAGCTGCACCGCCAGGTCTCGCTCGGGCGGCAGGCGCGTGCCCACCGCAAACTCGGAGCGCTCGATCAGCGCACGCAACTGGTCCGCGATCTGGCGGTACAGGCGGCGCGGTTCGATGGTCTGCAACGGCATGGGAGGAGGCGCGACGAAGCGGATTCAGGTCAGGTGGCCTGACCAATTTTCCGCAGCGTAAGGGGCGCCACAACGGCCGTCAATTGTGGGGAAACACCTACGCGGGCCACAGGGGCGCAGGCCCGCGCCCAGGCGGCTCGCCGTGCGTGCCGCTATCGAATCCCCTGATGCGGCCCACCGGGTGCGTACCCCAGAATCCGCCTCTGACCTCGGAGCGCCGCATGGAAAAGACCTGGCTCAAGCAATATCCGCAAGGTGTCCCGGCGGTCATCGATGTCGAGCAATACGCGTCGCTCGTCGCGCTGCTGGAAGAGAGCTTCAAGAAACACGCCAACCTGCCGGCCTACCGGTTCATGGGCAAGACCATCACCTTTGCCCAGGTCGACGACGCGTCGCGCGCCCTGGCGGCCTACCTGCAGGCTCAAGGCCTGAGCAAGGGCGACCGTGTCGCCATCATGATGCCCAACGTGCCGCAGTACCCGGTGGCCGTGGCCGCGATCCTGCGCGCCGGCTACGTGGTCGTGAACGTCAACCCGCTGTACACGCCGCGCGAACTGGAACACCAGCTGAAGGACTCGGGCGCCAAGCTCATCATCATGGTGGAAAACTTCGCCACCACCTTGCAGCAGGTGATGGCCGCGGTGCCCACCAAGAAGGTCATCCTCACCGCGCTGGGCGACATGCTCGGCTTCCCCAAGAAGCTGATCGTCAACTACGTGGTGCGCAACGTCAAGAAAATGGTGCCGGCCTTCGATCTGCCCGGTGCGGTGCAGTTCAACGACGCGCTGGCCCAGGGCCGCGCCAAACCATTCAAGCCGGCCCAGGTCGGCCCCGGCGACATTGCGGTGCTGCAGTACACCGGCGGCACCACCGGCGTCAGCAAGGGTGCGGTGTTGCTGCATCGCAACCTGGTGGCCAACATCCTGCAGGCCGAGGCCTGGTACCAACCGGCCTTGAAGAAGGTGCCGGCAGGCGTTCAGGTCGTCACCATTTGCGCGCTGCCGATCTATCACATCTTCGGCTTCAACACCAACATGATGCTGGCCATGCGCATGGGCGGCTGCAACATCCTGATCGCCAACCCGCGCGACCTGCCCAGCGTGTTCAAGGAGCTGCAGGGGCAGAAGTTCCACAGCTTTCCGGCCGTCAACACGCTGTTCAATGCGATGGCGCACCACGCCGACTTCAACAGCGTGGACTGGAGCGGCCTGGTGATCTCGGTGGGGGGCGGCATGGCGGTGCAAAGCGCCACCGCCAAGCTGTGGCTTGAAAAAACCGGCTGCCCGATCGTCGAAGGTTACGGCCTCTCCGAAACCAGCCCGTCGGCCACCTGCAACCCGGTGGACAGCACCGCCTACAGCGGCAACATCGGCCTGCCGATGCCCAACACCGAACTCACCTTGCTCGACGATGACGGCAAGGAAGTGGCGCTGGGCACACCCGGCGAGATCGCCATCAAGGGCCCGCAGGTGATGGCCGGCTACTGGCAACGGCCGGATGAGACCGCCAACACGATGACGGCCGACGGTTTTTTTCGCACCGGCGACATCGGCGTGGTCGACGAACGCGGCTACTTCAAAATCGTCGACCGCAAGAAAGACATGATCCTGGTCAGCGGCTTCAACGTCTACCCCAACGAGGTCGAAGACGTGGTCACGCAGATGCC
>JANNDW010000233.1:0-2120 GCA_031378125.1 Methylibium sp.
GACGCCGCCAAGGCCGACATCATCAGCGGCAAGATCAAGGTGGCCGACTACATGGCCGACAACGCCTGCAAGTTCTGATCTCAGGCGGAACACGGTCGGCCCCGGCATGACGGCGGACCCGCCGCCGCCCCCCGCAGCGCCGCCGGCACTGCGCATGTTGAACGTCTGCAAGCGCTTCGGCGCGGTGCAGGCCAACGCCGATGTCGACCTGACGGTGGCGCGCGCCACGGTGCACGGCATCGTCGGTGAAAACGGCGCCGGCAAGAGCACCCTGATGTCGATCCTGTACGGCTTCTACAGCGCCGACAGCGGGCGGATCGAGGTGTTCGGCCAACCGGCGCACATCAGCAACGCGAGCGACGCCATTCGGTTGGGCATCGGCATGGTGCACCAGCACTTCATGCTGGTCGACACGCTGACCGCGCTGGACAACGTGATGCTCGGCGCCGAGCCGCACGTGATGCTGCACAAGGCCGAAGGCATCGTCCGCCCGCGACTCCTGGCGTTGATGGAGTCCACCGGCCTGCAGGTGGACCTGGACACCCGCGTGGCCGACCTGCCGGTGGGCGACCGGCAGCGGCTGGAGATCCTGAAGGCGCTGTACCGTGGCGCGAAGATCCTGATCCTGGACGAGCCCACCGCGGTGCTCACGCCGCAGGAAACCGAGCAGCTGTTCGGCGTGCTGTCGCTGCTGCGCGCGCAGGGCAGCACCATTTTGCTGATCACCCACAAGCTGAAGGAAGTGATGCGCCTGTGCGACCGCGTGACGGTGATGCGGGGCGGGCGCGTGGTGCATGAAGCGGCGATTGGCGACACGTCGGTGGGGCAGCTCGCTGAAGCGATGGTGGGCCGCAAGGTCAACATGGGCCAGCAGGGCGACAGCGGCACGCAGTCGGGACCGGTGCTGATGCAGGCCAGCGGGCTGGTGGTGCGCGATGCGCTGAAAGTGACGCGACTGCAAGGCCTGGACATCACGCTGCGCGGCGGCGAGATCGTCGGCGTGGCGGGAGTCTCGGGCAACGGGCAGAGCGAGCTGCTGGAGGTGTTGTCGGGCCTGCTGGCGCCGAGCGAAGGCGAGCTTGCCGTGGGTGGGCAGCACTTCACTGCCGGCGCGTGGCTCGACCCACGCACTGCGCGCCGCCTTGGCGTCGCGCACGTGCCCGAAGACCGACATGCGCGTGCGATGGTGATGAGCTTCGGCGCCTGGGAGTCGGCCGTGCTCGGCTACGAAGGCCTGCCCGAATTCAACCGGCAAGGCTGGATGCGCCGCGGCCGGATGCGCAATGCCACCGCGCAGATGATGGACCGCTACGACGTGCGGCCGCAGGACACGCGGCTGGTGTGCACCAAGTTTTCGGGCGGCAACCAGCAAAAGCTGGTGTTGGCGCGCGAACTGGGCCAGGCGCCCAAGGTGCTGCTGGTGGGCCAGCCCACGCGCGGCGTGGACATCGGCGCCATCGAGTTCATCTACGGCCGGCTGCGTGCATTGCGCGACGCTGGGTGTGCGGTGCTTGTTGTGTCAAGCGAACTCGACGAAATCCTCGCGCTGTCCGACCGCGTGATCGTGATGAACCAGGGGCGCATCACCGGTGAGCTGCCGATCAATGCGTGCACCGAGGCGCGCATCGGGATGCTGATGGTGGGCGAGCGGGTGGCGGAGGCGGGATGAAGGGCTCGAGATTGGTTCTGTCCCGGGTCATGTGCCTGCGATCTGGAGTGCATGGACAGCTCGAGCGGCAAAGGCGCGCCCGGGCAGGCCGGAGGGCTTCGCCTCGGCGGTCGGCGGGGTACCGCCGACTCCCTTCCGGTGCTCGGTCTCGTGGCCCGTCGCCGAACTCACTCCGCTCACTTCGTTCCGCTTCGTTCAAACAAACGTCGACGAGTCAGTTGTTGATGCGCGCTGCGCGCGCGGCCACAAGCCCTGGCCTTGCAGGCCGCTCTCCAGGCGAAAACAGTCCACTGGACTGTTTACGTCCGGGCTCGCCTCCTCAGCGCCTCAGTGGCGCCCTCCGGCCTGCCCGGGCGCGCCTTTGCGGCAACGTTTGTGGTGTTCCCTGGAAGAGCCACGACGCTTCCTGCTCGCAGCGCAGTCGGCGTACCCGCCGACCGCCCCGGTATGA
>JANNDW010000363.1:0-8882 GCA_031378125.1 Methylibium sp.
TTCAGGTTGAAGCCGCGCAGGTCGAACACCTCGGAGATCGGCACCTCGCCGAAGTTGACACGGCGCTGCGGCGCCCTCGGGTTCATGTGCTTGACGCGGTGGATGAGTGCATCCACCGTCGCGTCGTCCACCAGGTCGGTCTTGCTGATGAAAATCTGGTCGGCAAAGCCGATCTGGCGGCGCGCCTCCTGGCGGGTGTCGAGCTGGGTTTGTGCGTGCTTGGCGTCCACCAGGGTCAGGATCGAGTCGAGCAAGTAGGACTCGGCAATCTCATCGTCCATGAAAAACGTCTGCGCCACCGGGCCGGGGTCGGCCAGGCCGGTGGTCTCGATCACCACGCGGTCGAAGTGAAGCTCGCCCTTGCGCCTTTTCTCTGCCAGGTCCGCCAGCGTGGTGCGCAGGTCTTCGCGGATCGAGCAGCACACGCAGCCGTTGTTGAGCTGAATGATCTGCGCCTTGCTGTCTTGCACCAGGATCTCGTTGTCGATGTTCTCGTCGCCGAATTCGTTCTCGATCACCGCGATCTTTTGACCATGCGCTTCGGTGAGCACGCGCTTGAGCAAGGTGGTCTTGCCCGAACCGAGAAAGCCCGTCAAGATGGTGGCAGGAATGAGACTCATGGCGGTTTTCCCTGGCTGGATGGAAGGCCCCGGAGATGGGGGTCGCTGACTTTGGTTCAAGGGTACCGCTGTGTCAAGCGCTAAGCCTGCCGGCGGTTCGGTTAAGCTGTTTTCCCCTGAACTGCCCGCCCCGGCGCGATGTCCGACCCCCACCCCAGTCGCTCGACCCGCACGGGCGAAAGGCCCTTGTTACCGCATGCCGAACGGCGCAGCCTGTTCCAGAAGCTGGTCGAATTCGTTTCGCCGGGGCCCGATTCCCGCGATGAACTGATCGAGACGCTGGCCGACGCCGAGAACCGCGAGTTGATCGCGCCCGAGTCGCGCATGATGCTCGAAGGCGTGATCCGCATGGCCGACATGATTGCCGGCGACGTGATGGTGGCCGCTCCGCGCATGGACCAGCTCGACATCGATGCGGCCTACGACGACCTGCTGCACGTGGTGATCGAAACCGGCCACTCGCGCTTCCCGGTGTTCGAAGGCCAACGCCAAAATGTCATCGGCATCCTGATGGCCAAAGACCTGCTCAAGCTGCAGCGCTCTCCCGACCTGAACCTGCGCACCTTGCTGCGCCCGGCGGTGTTCGTTCCCGAGTCGAAGGGACTGAACGAGTTGCTGCGCGACTTTCGTTCCAACCGCAACCACCTGGCCATCGTGATCGACGAGTTCGGCAGCACCGCCGGCATGATCACGATCGAAGACGTGCTCGAAGAGATCGTCGGCGAGATTGAGGATGAGTTCGACGACGCCGACGGCGAGTCGGGCATTTACACGCTGGCCGACGGCAGCCAGCGGGTGGCGGGCGATGCGGGCATCGAAGCGGTCAATGCGGTCTTCGCGGTGACGCTGCCCAGCGCTGAGTTCGACACCATCGGCGGGCTGGTGGCGCACGAGCTGGGCCACGTGCCGCGCCGCGGCGAGTCGACCACGGTCGGCAGCCTGGTGTTTTCGGTGATGTTGACCCGCGGCGGTGCGGTGCGCTGGTTCAAGGTCACCCGCGCGGCTGAGGTTGCCCTCGGGTCCGACGGGGCTTGAACACCGCTGGGCCCACGGTCGCTGCCGGCGTCTCGCGCAGGCCCATCACCCGCTGGCCGATCGCGGCGGAGCTGCTGGCCGCTGTGGTGCTGGGGGGCCTGCACAGCCTGAGCGTCGTGCACACCGAGGCCTGGTGGCTTCAGCTGGCCACGCTGGCCGCACTGGCCTGGCGCGTGGCCCTGGCATCCCCTTGGCGTGCTGGTGCGTTGGGCTTGAGCTTCGGCACCGGATGGCTGGCCGCCAGCATCTGGTGGTTGTTCATCAGCATGCACCGCTACGGCGGGCTGCCGGCCTGGATGGCGGTCTTGGCGGTGTTGCTGCTGAGCGCCTTCATGGCCTTGTTTCTGGCCGCTTCGATGGGCGGCTTTGCGCGCTGGCGCCGCGGGGGTGTGGGGCCGGATGCCTTGCTGTTCGGCGCACTCTGGCTGCTGGCCGAACTGGCGCGCGGCGCGCTGTTCACCGGCTTTCCCTGGGCGGCCAGCGGCTATGCGCATGTGGACGGGCCGTTGGCTGCGTTGGCACCCTGGATGGGTGTGTACGCCATCGGCTTCGTCGCAGCGGTGATGGCCGCGCTGCTGGCCCTGCCGCGCACCGGCGGCTGGCGTGCGTGGGCCGCGCCTGCCGTCGTGGTCGGGATGGTTCTGGTGGCTGCAAGGCTGGCAGGCCCCGGCCAGTTCACCCAGGCCGGCGGCACGCTGAAGGTGGCGCTGCTGCAGGGCAATGTGCCGCAGGACGAAAAGTTTTCGCTTGCCCACCTGCCCGAGGCCCTGGCCTGGACGCGCGAGCAGCTGCTGGCCGCCCAGGGCGACGTGGTGCTGGGGCCGGAGACGGTGATCCCGCTGCTGCCGGCTCAGCTGGACCCCGTCTACTGGGAATCGCTGCTGGCGCATTTCCGCCAGGGCCCGCAGGCCGCGCTGATCGGCTTGCCGCTCGGCGACGAGGCGCTGGGCTACACCAATTCGGTGGCCGGCATCTCTGCCTCCAGCGCCGGCCTGCCCGGCGGCTTCTACCGCTACGACAAACACCACCTGGTGCCGTTCGGTGAAGTCATCCCGTTCGGTTTCAAGTGGTTCACGCGGATGATGGACATTCCGTTGGGCGACTTCAACCGCGGCGTTCGGGTCGCGCCGTCGTTTCAGGTCCGCGGTGAACGCGTGGCGCCCAACGTCTGCTACGAGGACCTGTTCGGTGAAGAGCTGGCGGCGCGCTTTGCCGACTCGATGAGCGCGCCGACCATTCTGGCCAACATCAGCAACATCGGCTGGTTCGGCCAGACGATCGCGGTGGGCCAGCATCTGAACATTTCGCGCATGCGAACGCTGGAGCTGCAGCGGCCGATGCTGCGCGCCACCAACACCGGCGCCACGGTGGTGATCGACCACCGCGGCACCGTCACCCACTCGTTGCCGCCCCACACCCAGGGCGTGCTGGCGGGTACCGTGCAGGGCCGCACCGGCATCACGCCGTTTGCCTGGTGGGC
Organism: Methylibium sp.; assembly: GCA_031378125.1. GTDB lineage: Bacteria > Pseudomonadota > Gammaproteobacteria > Burkholderiales > Burkholderiaceae_C > LGRD01. The sequence continues at coordinate 3,136 of JANNDW010000363.1, forward strand.
GGCGCGTTTCGGGCTCTGGTTGCCGGCGCTTCTTGCGTCCATCGTGGTGCTGGCCGCAGCGCTGCGCTCGCGCGCCGGCCGCCCGCCACCCTGATCAACGGCCCGGCCGCACCAGCCGGCCCGGCCGCTCGCCGGTGATGCGGCCGCCCTGCTGCACGCAGCGGCCCGCTACGAAGCTGCTCAGGTAGCCCACGCCTTGCTGCAGGAAGCGCTTGCCGCCGGCAGGCAGGTCGCGCACCAGCGCCGGTGGGCCGACGCCCAGGCGCTGCGGGTCGATCACATTCAGGTCGGCGCGCAGCCCCGGCGCCAGCACGCCGCGGTCGGCCAGGCCCAGGTAGCGGGCGTTGCGGCGGGTCATCATCTCGACCGCCAGTTCGACGGCCAGGCGATCCTTCTGGCGGTCGCGCACCCAATGAGTCAGCATGAAGGTGGTGAAGCTGGCATCGCAGATCGTGCCCACATGCGCACCGGCGTCGCTCAGGCCGCACAGCGCGCGCGGGTGGCCCAGCATCTGGCGCACCGTGTCCAGTGAACCCTCGTTGTAGTTGAAGATCGGAAAGTAGATCAGGTTGCCGCCGCCGCCTTCGGCCAGAAAGTCGTAGATGGCTTCCAGCGCCGTGATGCCGCGCTGCCTGGCGCGTACATAAAAGCTCTCCGTCACGGCGGGTTCGTAGTTCGGGGCCTGGCCCGCGCTCGCCGCCATGGCAAACATGCGGCCGCTGATGAGTTCGATCTGCGCCAGCAGGATGTCCACCAACGGAGGAATTGGCGTGCCATCGCCCGAGCTCGGTTCCGGCGTTTCGCTCAGCACGCGCGCCTTGCGGGCCGGCTCGCGCATCGCCGCGGCGCGGCCGGCGAGCGGCAGGTGGCTGATTTGCTTGAAGCCGGGAAACCCCATGAACGGGTGAAAGCTCGCTTCCAGCCCGATGATCACGCCGATGCCGCGTGCGGCCGTCTGCAGGTACAGCGGCAGCCCCGCCGCCACGGCCGAATCGACGCGGGCGCGGATTTGCTGCCACTGGCCGCCGCCGGGTTCGCGCTGCAGCCAGGTCATCGACAGTGGCCGCCCCGACGTGCGCGCCATTTGCTCGACGAGGTCGAACTCGGCATCGAAATGCCGCGGGTTGCGCAGCAGATCGAAGTCACTGACCACCTGGATCACGCCATGAGCCAGGCCCTGAAAGGCGCTGGCGATGCCGTTGAGTTCGGCTGCACTGGCTTGCGATGCCGGCGTTTCAAGCCCTCGGGCCGTGCGGTGGTTGTCGGTGCGGCCGGTCGAAAAGCCCGCCGCGCCGGCTTGCAGCGCTTCACGCACCAGCGCGCGCATGGCCGCGATGTCGGCGCCGCTGGCGGCCTGTTGCGCCAGCGCGCGGTCCCCCATCACCGCCATGCGCACCGGGTCGTGTGGCACCTGGGCCAGGAAGTCCAGGCTGTGCGGCATGGCGTCGAGCACGCCCATGTACTGCGAAAAACTTTGCCAGCCCCAGCGCAGCCCCTCAGCCAGCGCGGCGCCGGGAATGTCTTCAACACCTTCCATCAGCTGGATCAGGTCGTTTTCATGCCCCTTGCGCACCGGCGCGAAACCAACGCCGCAGTTGCCCATCAGCACCGTTGTCACACCGTGGTGAATGCTGGGCGAAAACGTCTCGTCCCAACTGGCCTGGCCGTCATAGTGGGTGTGGATGTCGATGAAGCCGGGCGTGACCCACGCGCCGCGTGCGTCCACACGTTGGCGCGCTGACTCGGTGCTGCCGCCGCTCTTGTCGATGCAGGCGATGCGGCCGTCCTTCAGGCCGACATCCGCGCTGAACGGCGCGGCGCCGGTGCCGTCGATCACGGTGCCGCCTTCAATCAGCCAGTCGAGCATCTTTGCGCCTCCACAAAAACGCGAGCGACAGGCCCGACACGATGTGCCAGATGCCCCACAGGCTCGCGATGATGACCATGCCGACGTCGGCATTGAACTGCACGGCAATGATGCCCAGCGCCAGGCCCGAGTTCTGCATGCCGCCTTCGATCATGACGGCGCGCCGGTCGCGCTCGGCCACCCGAAAGGCCAGCGCGCACAGCCAGCCCAGCAGCAAGCCGCCCGCGTTGTGCAGCACCACGATCAGCAGCGGCAGCAGGATCTGCGCGTTCAGCAAGGCGCGTTCGCGCACCAGCCCGAGCGCGATGAAGGCCAGCAGCGCCAGCAGGCTGAACGTGCCCAGCGGCTTGCGAATGCGTTGGGCCAGCGCCGGCAGGTGCCGGCTGCAAAGCAAGCCCAGCGCCATCGGCAGGGCCAGCAAGGCCAGCAAGCTCCACCAGATGCCCGACGGGTCGATGGCCAACTCGCGCAGCCAGCCCGCGGTGACCGGGTTGCTGGCCACCATCCACGTGAAATTGAACGGCGTCAGCACCAGCGCCATCACGCTGGCCACCGCCGAGATGCTGACTGACAGCGCGGTGTTGCCGTGACCGAAATGCGTGATCACGTTGCTGAGCGATCCACCCGGGCAAGCCGCCACCAGGATCATCGCGGCCTCGGTGCTGGCTGGCAGGTCCAGTGCCAGCGTGGCCAGCCAGGTGCCCACCGGCAGCAGCACGAACTGCGGAATCAGCCCGCAGACAATAGCCCGCGGCGACTGCGCCACCCGCGTGAAGTCAGCCACCCTCAATTCCAACGCCACCGAGAACACCATGGTGGCGAGCACCAGGCTCAGGATCAGTTGCTGGGGCGTCATGCGGGCAGGGTAGTGGCAGCGGCGCGGCGCAGCGCTGAGGGTTTTCGCGCGGGTGTCCGCATGGGTGTCCGCGCGGGTGTTCATGAAGGCGTGGCGCGCCCGCCCCGTAAACTCGCAAGCTTTGTATCTTGGTCGACCCCATGCTGAGCTTCCAGCACATCATTCTCAAACTGCAGGACTTCTGGGCCGGCCAGGGCTGCGCGCTGCTGCAGCCTTACGACATGGAGGTGGGGGCAGGCACCAGCCACACCGCCACCTTTTTGCGAGCACTCGGGCCCGAGCCGTGGAGGTGCGCCTACGTGCAGCCCAGCCGCCGCCCCAAGGACGGCCGCTACGGCAACAACCCGAACCGGTTGCAGCACTACTACCAGTACCAGGTGGTACTCAAGCCCGCGCCCAGCAACATCCTGGAGCTGTACCTGGGCTCGCTCGAAACGCTGGGCTTCGACCTGAAGGTCAACGACATCCGCTTCGTCGAAGACGATTGGGAAAACCCCACGCTGGGCGCCTGGGGCCTGGGCTGGGAGGTGTGGCTGAACGGCATGGAGGTCACGCAGTTCACCTACTTCCAGCAGGTCGGCGGCATCGACTGCAAGCCCATCAGCGGCGAGATCACCTACGGGCTGGAGCGGCTGGCGATGTACCTGCAGGGCGTGGACAACGTGTACGACCTGACGTGGACCGAGGGGCCAACGGCCAAGCTGACTTACGGTGACGTTTACCACCAGAACGAGGTCGAGCAGAGCACCTACAACTTCGAGCACAGCGACGTTGAGTTCTTGCTCGCCGCGTTCAGCAGCCACGAGAAGCAGGCCAAGTACTTGATGGAGCAGAAGCTCGCGCTGCCCGCCTACGAGCAGGTGCTGAAGGCCGGCCACAGCTTCAATTTGCTCGACGCGCGCGGCGCCATCAGCGTGACCGAGCGTGCCGCCTACATAGCCCGCATCCGCAACATCTCGCGCAGCGTGGCGCAGAGCTATCTCGACAGCCGGGCGCGCCTGGGCTTTCCGATGGCGCCCAAGGTCTGGGCGGACGAGGCGCTTGCACTGATCGAAAAGAAGGCGGCGTAGATGGTGCCCCCAGTCGCTTCGCTCCTGCCCCAGGGGGCACGAAGGGGCCCTGCCTGGCCCTTGGGCGCAGTCCGGCTTGGGGCGGCCCGGCGCCGGACTGGCCTGCTGTGCTACATTGTAGATACACGTATCTACATCGCATCTGATTTTGGAGGACGCAACATGGGTGCTCTCGACTTGCCGGTGGCCCGCTGGGGCAATGGCCTCGCGGTGCGGATTTCGGCGCAAATGGCGCGCGAACTGAATGTCACCGAAGGCTCGGTGATCCAGGCCGAAGTGGTGGGGCCGGCGCAGTTGCGCCTGGCCAGCGGCAAGCCGTTCGATCAAAAAGCCTTCCTGGCCCGGCTCGACAAGTTGCACGAACGAATGGCCATGACCGAGCCGGTGGTGGAAAAGATGCGCGGCGATGACCGCTACTGACCCGCTGCCGACCCCGCCGGCTTGGCCTCCCGCGGCCAAGGTCTACGTGGATTCCAGTGCATTGGTGGCGCTCGTCACCACCGAAGCAAGAACCGGCGCGCTCAAGCAGTGGCTGCGTGCCAACGAGCAGGTGCCGCTGGTCAGCGCCGATTGGTGTGTGCCGGAGGTGGCCAGTGCGCTTTCTATCAAGGTGCGAAGCCGTCAGCTAGCTTCCGGCCTGGCCGACGAGGCATGGAACGAGTTCGGTGCCGCTTGTGACGGCCTGTTGCAACTGACGCCGGTGGCCGCCACCGATTTTTCCGTCGCTGCGCAGATGTGCCGGGTGGCGCCCTCGGGTTTGCGCGCTGGCGACGCTCTTCACTTGGCGGTGGCCCTGCGCAGCGAGTGCGGGGCGTTGCTGTGCTTCGATGAACTCCTCAATCGCAACGCCGAGGCCAGCGGCCTGTCCTTGATCCGTCCTTGAGCCTCTGATGGTCACCAAGAACCTGCTCGTTGAACTGTTCGTCGAAGAGCTTCCGCCCAAGGCCCTGAAGAAGCTCGGCGAGGCGTTTGCCGCTGGGCTGGCCGATGGCTTGCGTGCGCAAGGCTTGGCAACGGATCAGTCGGCCGTCACGCCGTTTGCGTCGCCGCGCCGGCTGGCGGCGCACATCAGCGCGGTGCGTGCGCAGGCCGATGACAGGTCGGTGTCGCAGAAGCTGATGCCCGTCAGCGTGGGCCTCAATGCCGAAGGCCAGCCCACACCGGCCTTGCTGAAGAAGCTGGCGGCCTTGGGGGTCGTCGCGTCTGTGGTGGCGCAACTCCAGCGCCGGATGGACGCTAAGGCCGAGGCGCTGTTTTACGACAGCGTGGTTCGCGGCGCGAGCCTGACGGAGGGTTTGCAGAAGGCGCTGGACGAGTCGCTCGCCGGACTGCCCATCCCCAAGGTCATGCAGTACCAGCTTGAAGACGGCTGGACCAGCGTCAACTTCGTGCGCCCCGCCCATGGCCTGGTGGCCTTGCATGGCGCCGACATCGTGCCCGTGAAGGCGCTCGGCCTGGAGGCTCGGCGCGAAACCCTGGGCCACCGCTTCGAAGCGCCGATGACGCCGGTGGTGCTGCAAGACGCCGACCACTATGCGCGGCAGCTCGAAGAGCAGGGCGCCGTGATCGCCAGCTTCGCGGCCCGCCACGGCGAGATCGCGCGCCAGCTCAGCGCGGCGGCGCGTAAAGAAGGCCTGACGCCCATTGAAGACGCTGCCCTGCTCGATGAAGTGACGGCGCTGGTCGAGCGCCCCAACGTGCTGCTGTGCCGGTTCGACGAGGAGTTTCTCGGCGTGCCGCCGGAATGCCTGATCCTGACGATGAAGGCGAACCAGAAATACTTTCCGTTGCTGGATGGGGAGGGCAAGCTGACGAACCGGTTCCTCGTCGTCAGCAACATCCGGCCTGATGACGCCAGCCGGGTGATCGAAGGCAACGAGCGCGTGGTGCGGCCGCGGCTGGCGGATGCGAAGTTCTTCTTCGATCAGGATCGGAAGAAGACGCTGGAGTCGCG
>JANNDW010000245.1:0-4146 GCA_031378125.1 Methylibium sp.
GTCGATCAACTGCAAGCGTCGCCCCCAAAGCGGCTGGAACTGAATGCCCAGCCTTTCAAACTCGCGCTCCTGGTTGTCAGCCACAAGACGAATCAACTCCGCCTCATTTAGGCCAGCGCTATCCGCGAAGCACTTTCGCAAGCCATCCCTCGCGCCAGGCCCCGGAATGACAAACTCCATCTCCGAGAAGTCTGTGACTTCGCTGTAGTTGATGTCGGTCACGAACTGATAGGCAAGGAAGTCACCGATGGTTGGATAGCTTCGCAGCAACTCGAAGGCAGGCTGCATCTTTCTCATCTTCGACAGCTTGCCAGCGAGATCATCGGTCATCATCTTTTCGAGCAATCTCAAGTGGTTCTGGTGTTTGGCTATGTGGCCGAACGCCGATCCGCCTGGCGGCATGATGTACGCAGCGGAGTAGATGCGGCCTCCCGCGCGCATGGCGTCTCCTAGCAACCGATCGTAGTGCTCGAACTTGTACGCCTTGTACGTGACCGCACCAAAAGTGTGTTCTAACAACTCCCATGTCTCGATTTTGTTGAACAACTTGAACAATAGCGTTCGAAAAAGCACTTCTGCATTGGACTTGGGCAAGTCGTCACGATAGATCACGCGTCGGATCAGATATTGGCTGACCCGGTCAGCGGCCCGATAGGCGTTCGTGAACTTGTGAACCGAGATGATGGGATCATGCGTCCATGGCTCGGCTTGCTTCGCTAGACGGCGGAAGTACACATTTTGACGCTCAGCAGCGAAACGCCAGTAGGTGTCGAATACTGAACTCACCTTGATCGGTAGTAGGTGCGAGGCACCTTCATCAATCAAATGTTCGCGTGTGAATTGACTCTGCGTATCGTGTCCCTCCGGCAAATCTGCATGAACTGACGATGTGAACGGATTACCTTCTGCTGCCATTGCAACCCTGGATGGAGAGCGGCGATGAAGGTGACGGGCAAGGCGGTGCAGGTGAAGGCGGGAGCAGGCGCGCTGACGCGGCTGAAGGAGCGATTTGCCACGTGGCGCGCGGGGCGCAAGCTGGGGATGCGGATCCCGCCGCAGCTGTGGTCCGCGGCGGTCGAGATGGTTGCCGTGCATGGAGCCTGTCGGGTGGCGGGTGAACTGAACCTTGACTACGACATGCTCAAGCAGCGAGTTGCGCTGTCTGGCAGCAAGGTGACGACAACCGAACTGGCCCCCCGGTTCGTCGAACTGTTCGCAGCTGCCGGTGCGATGCCGGCGCCGAGCACTCAGCCGGATTGCGTGGTCGAGCTGGCCAACGCCCGCGGCGCCAGGATGCGCGTGGAGCTGAGCGGCCAGGGTCTGGTCGGCCTGTGCGCGCTGTGCAGTGTCTTCCTGGGGGCGCCATGATCCAGATCACGCCGCACATGCGCATTCTGGTGGCGGTGGAGCCGATCGACTTTCGCGCCGGCATCGACGGGTTGGTGAACAACTGCAGGAAGCTACTGCAGGCCGACCCCTTCAGCGGTGCGCTGTTCGTCTTCGGCAACCGGGGCCGCACGGCGATCAAGGTCCTCGTCTACGATGGTCAGGGCTTCTGGATGTGCCACAAGCGTCTATCCTGTGGCAAGTTCACGTGGTGGCCCGCCGGCCACGAGCAGGGCCACACACTGCAGGCCTGCGAGCTGCAGGTGCTGCTCATGGCGGGCAACCCCACGCAGGCACACGCCGCGCCAGCGTGGCGTGCGTTGGCCGTGGCGGCCTGAACGTCAGCTCACGAAGCAACTCACGGACCAGCGGCGAGCTGCTCGCGGAAGTTCCACGGCAGCCACCGTGCCGGCGCGTCGATCACCTCCTGAGCTCGCTGCTGCAGCGCGTTCAGATAGTCGAACGGATTGACATCGCACAGCCTGCAGGTGTGGATCAAGCTCATGTAAATGTCGCCGAGCTGCGCACCCCGTACCGTCTTGTAGAAGAGGGACCCTTTGCGATGAATGATCGCGCGCTTGAGAGCCCGTTCGCACACATTGTTGTCGAGCGGCGCGCCGACCTTGCGCAGGAAGAGGGTGAGCGCGTCCCAGTGATTGATCAGATACTTCAGCGCCTTGCCCAGGCCGGAATTGGGTTCGACCAGGCGCTTGTCGAATTGCTCGGCCATCCAGCGCTCAAGACCGTCCATGACGGACAAGCTGTGCTGCTGGTGGAAGGCCAGGCGCTGCGCGTCGGACAACCCCTCCTTGCGGCAGCTTGCGTCGTGTTTGTAGACCTCGGCCAGGGCGTCGATGACGCAAGCGCCAGCCGCGGGGAATTGTTCGGCAACGTCGGCCACCTGGCGACGTCCATGCGCCAGGCAGTTGGCCACGATGGTCGTGAACTCGCCGGCGACGTTGGCGGCCAGCGCGTCGCACATCTGCATGGCCGGGGCCAGTTCCTCGGCCCGATGGGCCAGGACTCGCTCCATGTTCTTGCCCGCGTGCGCGTGGCCGGTGAAGAACAGCACCACCTTGCGCTGCTCGTTCGCGTTGCCTTGCAGGACGGCCACGATGCCCGAGGTGTTGATCGCCCTGGCCACGGGCTTCACACCACCGGCCTCGGCACGGGCGCGTTCCTTCATCAGGCTGAGCACCTTCATGGGCGTGTCGTCGCTGTGCAGCAGCGGCGCCTGCGCGGCCTGGCGGATCAGCTCCTCGAACACCGCGCGCGGTGACGGCGAGGCCTTGGCGACGATGTCCCACTGCGTCGCGTCGGGCAGCGGGATGTACAGCGAGGCCTGCAGGCCTTCCAGGCGGAAGTGCGGCAGGCCGTTGCCGTACCTCAGTATCGCGATCATGCTGGCGCAGCTCGAGTCGTACTTGGGCAGTGAGGCCACCGCCGCTGGCAGCGGCGCGCTGAAGAGCGCGTCGCACAGCCGGCAGCGCAGCCGCTGCACCCGGTAGACGGTGGCCCCCAGCGGCGCCTGGCCCACCACCTTGACCAGCGACTTCGGGGGCGAGTCGTACACCTTGCCCTTGTCGCACTCTGGGCATCGGTCGCCCGGCTCCAGGTCGGGGGACACGCATTCGACGATGGGCGCGCCGCTGTAGGCTTGGCACCCGTTGCGGCCATGACCGGGAGGGCGCGGCTTGGGCACCGGCACCACCACTTGCGCCAACTCGGCCCCCGCCCCGGCGGCGCCCTGCGCGTGCGGATCGGCGCGGGCGGCGGCGCGCTCGAGCACGTTGCGCTTGTGCTCGGTACGGCCCGCCGAACAGCATGCGCTGGAAGCGCTTGATCGAGGTCTTGGCGTTCTGTAGCGACACCATGACGTACACGAACGTGCCGAACACTCGCTCGAGTAGGAGGTATTGCTCGCGCGAGAAGGTGGGCTTGGCCTTGGCCAGGAGTTCGTCGAGCTCGGCCTGGGTGGCGTTGACGATCTCGGGCGGCTTCATGCAGCGGTGCGCTGCTTCACCGGCGAGTCCAACCGCGACAGCCGCTGACGGAAGTCCTTGACCAGCGGGTAGCCCAGAACCTGCTTGATCGAGCGGTTCGGCTCGTACGTCGGGGCATCCTTGCCGCGCCCTGTCGTCACGCCCATGAGCGTCCAGTTCGCAGCAAAGTAGCACGTGCCGCGGAAGCGCTGCGGATCGATGAAGGTCTCCAGGAAGTAGATCGGGTGCCCGTACACCGACTGCCAATCCACTGAGAGCCGCCGGGCAATGCGCCCGAGCAGGTGCGAAGCCAGGTGTGGCACCGTCACCCACGGCAGGATCAGGAAGCGCGTGTTGTAGGCCAGCAGCCGGATGTTGGCCAGCCGCGCCTGGGCAGGCCAGCCTATGAACCGGTCGCGGCTGCCCAGGTGGCGCGGCGCTGAGCTCCACGCCAGGCATGCGATCGGCCGCCCCTCGGCGAACACCATGTACTTCAAGTGCTCGCCCACGGGCTGCGTGTAGCCCAGGTAGTGGTGCTGCTGCATCAAGGCGTTGAACATCGCCTCATCGGGCGTGCGCCGCACCTGTCGGACTTCCAGCGTCCCCAGGTCGGCCAGGCTCGCGCTCAGCGCCGCCTCATCCACCGTGACCGGCACCGGCGCGCTGCGCTCCAGAAACGGGTTGCGGGTGACCCGGCGCACCGGCGGCAACTCGATCAGGCCCTGGCGGTGCAGCCTCAGCATCAAGCCTCGGCACACCATCGAGCGCAACGCGCCGT
>JANNDW010000252.1:0-9608 GCA_031378125.1 Methylibium sp.
ATCGTCACAGACCGATTTGGTACGCCTTGACTGATTCTTGCAATGGATAAGTGACTGGCAACCTGAATGGAGATGAACATGACTGAAGCGACGAAGCTGAAAGCCGCCACCGAGATGGTGAAGGCGAACGATGCCCATGTACTGAACGAAAGCAAGGCATACCGGCAGGCGCGTGATGCCTTGGCGGCTGAAGAAATCGAGCTCAGGCGCCACATCGTGCGGATCGCAGAGCAGCGCCGGGCGCTGCCGCCCGGTGGCGAGGTCAAGAAGGACTACCGCTTCGATGGCAAAGACGGCGCTGTCGGCTTCGCCGATCTGTTTGGAGACCAGGACACGTTGGTGATTTACAGCTTCATGTACGGGCCGCAGCGCAAAGCAGGCTGCCCCATGTGCACCTCGCAGATGAGCGCCTGGGATGGCATTTCGACGCACGTCCAGCAGCGTGCGGCGTTTGTGATGACGGCCCGTTCACCGATTGATCGCATCCTGGCTTACGGCAAAGAGCGGGGCTGGAAGAACCTCAGTCTTTTCTCTGACCCAAGCGGCGACTACACCCGCGACTACGTCAGCGCCGAAGACGCCGACATGCCCGGCTACAACATCTTCACCCGAAAGGACGGCGTCATCCGCCACTTCTGGCGCAGCGAAGGAGGCCAGGAAACCGCCGACCCAGGCCAGGATGCACATGACGCGCCGGACATGTCAGGGCTGTGGGTGATATTGGACACGACGCCTGAGGGGCGCGGGACTGATTGGTATCCAAAGCTCAGTTATGGCCCTTGAAGCGTGGCTTGCGCGCTTTCACAAAGCGAATCGGGCCAGCGAGGCTCGTTCAATCGGTCGGTAGCGAGTTGAAGGGGCCCAAGATGATTCCGACCATCACCGCTTTCAAAGACTCTCCCGATGACGGCAAGGGACTGGCCCGAGACATCCGCGTGCGTTGGGCGCTTGAAGAAGCTGGCCAGCCGTATGCCGTTCATCTCGTTTCGTTCAAGGCAATGAAGGAGCCCGCGCATCGCGCGCTGCATCCTTTCGGGCAGATTCCCACGTATCAAGAAGGCGATCTCGCATTGTTCGAGTCGGGGGCCATCGTGCTTCAAATCGCACAGCGCCATGCGGGCTTGTTGCCTGCCGATGCCGAAGCCCGAGCGCGCGCCATCACATGGATGTTCGCCGCGCTCAACACGGTCGAGCCGCCGATTGTCGAACGCGTCATGGCCACGCTCTTCGAGGCCGAAAAGCCGTGGTATACGCAGCGCCTGCATACCGTAGACGATCGTATCCGCGAACGGCTGGGCGAGTTGTCCCGTCGCCTCGCCGATGCCGACTGGCTGGACGGCGGGTTCAGCGCGGGCGACCTTCTCATGGTGACTGTGCTGCGCTGGTTGAATGGATCGGGCTTGTTGGAGGAATACGCGAACCTCACCGCCTATGTCGCTCGCGGCGAAGCACGGCCAGCCTTCAAGCGAGCCTTCGCCGCTCAACGTGAAGTCTTTGAGGGCAGAAATTCCAGGCCTGAATCTGATGGATGACGTGCACTGATTCCGCCGTGCCTGCGCGGCCACACAAACCGAAAGGACCCAACCATGACCAAGAACACGATCTGCATTTGGTACGAAAAAGACGCCGAGGCTGCTGCGCACTTCTACGCCGCCACCTTTCCGGACAGCGCCGTCCTGGCCGTTCACCGCGCACCCAGCGACTACCCCGGCGGCAAGAAGGACGCCGTGCTGACGGTCGAGTTCACGGTTGCCGGAGTGGCCTGCCTCGGCCTGAATGGTGGCGCGATGTTCAAGCACAGCGAAGCCTTCTCTTTCCAGATCGCGACCGAAGATCAGGAAGAGACGGACCGCTACTGGAATGCAATCGTCGGCAACGGCGGGCAAGCGAGCGAGTGCGGCTGGTGCAAGGACCGATGGGGTCTTTCCTGGCAAATCACGCCACGCGTGTTGACCGATGCGCTGGCCGCAGGCGGCGAAGAAGCGCGACGTGCTTTCGCCGCCATGATGGGCATGAAGAAGATCGATGTCGCTGCGATCGAGGCAGCGCGGCGCGGTTCGTGAGAAGCGGGCCACTTCATCAACGCTGCCGCTCATCGCGATTCCCGACGAACAGTCGCGACTGGTCAACTCAAAACGCAGGAGGCAGTGATGTCAGAAACGCCCAAGGTCAAAGGACCAGCTTCGTACTTTCCATCCATCGAGAAGGCCTACGGTGAGCCGATATCTCATTGGATGGCAATTTTGAAGCAGACCGGTGAACTGAAGCACATGAAACTGGTGAGCCTGCTCAAGACGAAACATGAGTTGGGACACGGGCATGCGAACGCGTTGGTGGCGCACTTTCTGGTTCAGAAGTGAGACTTGAACCAACACCAACGCAACACAGGAGTCAACATGACGCTCACGGGAAGCTGCCATTGCGGCAAGTCTGTATTTCGCATCGAAGGTGACATCCCTGCGACCCTGACCCGGTGCACCTGCTCGTTCTGTTCAAAACGTGGCGTGCTGTGGGCGTACTACCAGCCAGCCCAGTTTCAACTGACAAGCCCGGCCGCCGACGATGCGACCTATCGCTGGAACACCAAGCTCGTGGCACATCACTTCTGCCCCGCATGCGGTTGCGGTACGTTCACCGACAGCCCGGCCTTCGAGCCGGACGGAAGCTGGGACAAGCGCACTCGGCGCATCGGCGTCAATGCGCGTCTGTTCGACGGCTTCGTTGCGGCGGATGCGCCTGTCGTGGTGATCGACGGCAAGAACCTTTGGTAGGCACGGGTTCGCTGCAAGCCTTGCTGGAAGATCCCATCGATCCGATCGCTGCGGTCAGTCATCCGGACCCTTACCCCTACTACGCGGCGCTGCGTGCCGAGTCGGGCGTGCACTGGTTTGCAGACCGCACCCTGTGGGCGCTGGTCCGTGCGCCGCTGGTAACCGCCGTATTCAACATGCCGCATGCGAAGGTCAGGCCGCCGAGTGAGGCGATTCCTGCTTTCCTGAAACAAACGCGGGCGGGTGACGTGTTCGGCAGGCTCGCCCGCATGAGCGACGGCCCGACACATGCAGCGCAGAGGGAACGCACGATGCTGCTCATGCGCAAACTCACCGGCGAGCTTGTCGCCGCTGGTTCTGCGCAGGTGATCGACGCCGTCGCAAGCGCGTGGCGGGAGCGGATGGACGGCGAATCGCTGAATGAGTTGATTCGCGCTTTGCCGGTCATGGCCATCCTTGCAGCGCTCGGCTTTGCGCCTCATTCTTTCGCAGCCATGCTGGCGTTCGTCGACACCTGGGTTGCCGGGCTCTCACCGCTGGCCACGGATGCGCAACGCGCAGCCGCCGTCGACGCGATGGAGGGTCTGCTGCCGTTGCTCGCCGCCAACGGTGTCCAGGGTCTGGACGATTCGGCTGCGCATGTGGCCGTGTTGATGCAACCGCACGAGGCCACTGCGGGTCTGATCGGTGCCGGCCTGCTCAGGCTGGCTGCGGATGCGCGGCTGCGCAGCGCGGCCCTCGACGGGACGCTGCGCTGGGACCACTTCGGTGAAGAGGTGCTGCGCCACGACCCGCCGATTCAGAACACGCGAAGGGTTATGGCGGCCGACGTGGCGTTCGAAGGCAGGCCGGTTCAGGCCGGAGAAGCCGTCCTGCTGGTCCTGGCTTCAGCGGCGCGCGATTCGCGTTTGTACGGCGTGTACGAAGCCCCCGACGAGTTTCGGTTGGACCGTTCACCGCGCACGACGCTGCCACTCGGAGCGGGCGTTCACGCCTGCCCGGGCGGACCCGCCGCGTTGGCCGTCGCCGAATGCGCCTGGCGACACATCGCCGAACAGGCCGCAGCCGACGGACTGGCCGCACTGGCTCGCGGTGTGACCTGGCGTTCCTCGGTCAACGCCCGCATTCCGACGTTCGCTTGATGAGGTCACTTCATGAATGATCGCAGTACCCGCGCAGCCGAAAAGCGCCTGGCATTCCGCCGCCTGCATGAAGCGGGCTGCTTCGTGATTCCCAACCCCTGGGACATCGGGGGCGTTCGCTTCCTGCAAAGCCTGGGCTTCAAGGCACTCGCCACGACGAGTTCCGGCCATTCGTGGTCGCAAGGCTGCCCCGATGGCGCGATGCCGCTCGCCAGCGTGCTGGCGCACCTTCGGGAAATCGCCCAGGCCAGCAACTTGCCGGTGAATGCCGATTTCGGCAACGGCTTTGCGGCCGACGCGGCGGGCGTGGAGACGAACGTCGGTCTTGCCATCGAGACTGGAGTGGCCGGGTTGTCGATCGAAGACGCGACAGGTGACGATGAGAGCCCGCTCTTCGACATCGACATTGCGGTGAGCAGGATTCGCGCTGCGCGGGCCGCCATCGACAAGGCGGGAGGCGACACGCTGTTGGTCGGCCGCGCAGAGTGTTTCCTGGTCGGTCGGCCCGATCTCGGCGAGACCATTGTTCGGCTGAAGCTCTACGCCGAGGCGGGCGCCGATTGCCTTTACGCGCCAGGCATCCGCATGCGCGACGAGATTGCCGCGGTGGTGGCCGCGGTCGCGCCGAAGCCAGTCAATCTGCTGGTTGGATCGGCCGGCGGGCTGGTGATGGAAGAGATCGCCGCGCTGGGCGTTCGGCGCGTCAGCGTCGGCGGTGCCCTTGCACGCACAGCCTGGGGCGCATTCGCGAATGCTGCCAGGCTGATTGCCGCGCAGGGGAGGTTCGATGGTTTCGCGAACGCGTTGCCTGGTCAAGAACTCGATTCGTTTTTTCGCACCGACATGAGCGGGCGCGAAGGCAAGCACTGATGTTGCGGTGAATGGATTTGGCAACGCGGACGAAGTACGTCAGGGCCGGCGCGATTCGAACCTCACTTCAGGGTAGGCTCTCGAAGCCCCATCGAGCAGCGTTGCCGGGCGGCCCAGGAGGTGTCGGTCAAAGAACGCCAGCGAATAGGCATTGACGATGCCGTGCGCCCGCCCTTTGTCGATCGGACCGGCAAGACCCAGAACGCGGGCCAGCGGAGTCCAACTCGCGATGTCGGTGAAGTTGCTGTGGAACATTCCGGGCACTCGCACGAAGTACCCAGCACCGGACAGGCCTTCGTATACCGCGCGCATGCTGGTCTGATGGGTTTCAATCTCTGCGTCCGGCCACCCGCCAGCTCGTTGCCGTTCAAGCCGCATGCTGGCGGCGTCCCGCGTGATCCACAGGCTGGGCTGCTCCAAGCCCGCCTTGACCACGTCGATGGACATCGGAGCGTCCATCACCAAACAGGCTCGCAGGCGTGAATCAAGTCGGCAGGCTTCACCGACCACGATGCCGCCGAGTGAGACCCCGAAGACGCCGACCCGCTGCAGATCCAGTTTTCCGGTCAGGATGCCGTTCGGGTCGGCACGGTTCAGGGCGGCAAGCTGATCCAGCGTGAAAACGACATCCTGCGCGAGGTACGGGACGATGCTGCTGTCATGCAGCTTGCCGCCATTCGGCAGCAGCACGCCCGATCGCGTCGAGTCCGCCCCGACGGGCATGTAACTCGGACGCACGGTCGCCTGGAACTGCGCCAGGGTCAGCCCGGCTGCCTGATGGCCATCCGGGAACACGACTGCCGCGGCGGCACCCGGCTGGTCCAAGGCAATAACGATGTAGCCGTGCGAGACCAGATGCTCGACCTGGAAGGTATTCATCTGGCGAAAGCCCGTGGCGCCCTCCAGGAAGATCAGCACAGGGTAACTGGGCTGATCGCCGGCCGCTGGTGAGGATGAAACGGCGTTGGTGGTGACGTACTTGAAGTGCCCGAAGACGAACGCCGGTTTGTGGTGGATGCGGGCGAAAGCCGCGGTCACGGCGTCGGCGTCTGGCAGGTAGGCCGCATGGGGGGCTGACGGCTGTGCCCCGGCCGGGTACCACACTTGCATCATCAGTTCGCGACGCGCTTGTGCGTCGGCGGTAAAGACTTCCGAACGCGCCGCATCGACCCAGTGGTAGGTCAAGGTTCCGATGGCGTGCGGCCCGGTCGGATTCGGGAAGCGGAACACGGGGACAATCATCGGTAGAGCGACCGACACCGCGAGCCACGGAATGCCCAGTCCGACGGCAACCTGTGTGAGGCGGTACCGTCCAGCGGGTCCGCCCGCTGTGGCGAGGTTCTTCGGCACCCCCACCAGGAAGAACATCGCCGACAGCGAATACGCCGGAAACATTTGCCAGCGCGGCCCCTCCACCAGCACTTGCGTGACGGCGATCAGCAACGCGCCGGTTGCCGAAAGACGCAGCCAACTCGCCACGCGGAGTTGCGGGACCGACCAGACGAACAGTGTCAGCAGATCGGCCATCAGCAACAGAGTCTCAAGGGATCGCATCGATTCGCTGGATCAGTTGTTCTTGTATCGAGCCAGGGTCTGAGGTCCCCATACAACGGTGACCACGACAGCCACGGCGGCCATGACCAGGCCGCCAAGGCGCATATCGAAATGGGAGCCGTAAACCGGAAACAGCATCCAGGCAAGATTCAGCGTCGCGTGAAACAGAGCCACTGCAAACACGCTCTTGCCCGTGTTGTTGTAGAGCCAAACAATCAGGATTCGCGCCGCTACGGCGTACAGGCACCACCAGGCAATCCAGGTCGGTGACCTGTGCATCAGAAGCAGCGGCACGAGGTGCCAGAGCACACTCACGAGCCCCAGGATGACGCCTGTCTGCAACGCATTCCATCGGTCCTGCAGCAGGTCGGTGGCGTATCCCGACCAGCCCAGTTCTTCGCCCAAGGCGCCGACGAAAAATGCAAGCAACATCAGCGGCACCGCGAGCACCAGGATTTGCGGCGCCGGCAGCGCCAAGTCCAGCAAGCGCATCAGCCCGTACACCGCGACGTTGACGCCGGCCATCAAGAGAAGGATGGGTGCGTACCAGCGCTTCGCTCTGATGCGCTTGAAGTCGAAAGATCTTCTCAGCAGGACGGACGCGCCCGAAGCTCGTCTCTCTCGGTGAACCAGGATCAGCGCCGCAACCATGGGGCAGAAGGCCATGAGCGCACTTGCCGGGAGTCCCGGCATCAACTGCAGGTCGGTCACGCCCCCGATCAACCAGAACGGAATGGAAAGGACGAAGACCAGCGAGAAGAACATCAGTGGCGACCTTCTGCTGAAGGCGCCGGACTTGGCGCCCGCCTGGAAGTGAGTGGCATCCGCCCTGGCGGTAGACGGTCTCATAACCCACCCTCACCGACACCGGCGCGCGGCGTCACCAAATCCAGCATTGGGTCAAACCTTGGAGGGTCAGGTGGCCTTCGCCACCAACGCACGGCCACGACAAGGCCGCAGGCCATGACAGCCGAACTGACGATGGCAGCCGGCAACCCGACGCTGAATTCCGTGGACACCATCATGTTGAAGGCAACATGCCAGAGCGCCACGCAAAGGATGCTGTGACCTGTTGCAAGGTACACCTGCGCCAACACGAAGGCACCGCAGATGAGCGCGAACAGCCAGCCTGGCTCCACTCGCCGGCCCTGCGCCAGCAAGGTGAGCCAGTAGCCCCAGGACAGCGCCAGCGTGAGCGTGTAGAACGAGACCGCCGGCCACTTGGCAACCCACGCCGTCATGACGTTGGATTCAGCAGCGTGCGCCGTGCTTTGCGCCACACTCATCCGCCCAGCCGCCGCAGCAGCGCTGGCTCGATGGCCGCCGCCGCCAGCAGGCCACTCATGCACGCAGCCTGGATTCCCGGGCCGGACACGTCTTGCCCCGCCAGCAGCAGGCCCGGCACGGGCGTGCGCACATCGAGCGCGTCGGAGCCCAGCCGTTGCGCGCTCATCTCGATGCCGTACATCGCGCCATCGGGCGAGCGCACGAAATGCTGCTGCGTCACCGGCGTCGACAGTTCATGAAACCGCAGCATCGGCGCCAGCGCTGGAAAGTGGCGCCGAAACTGCGCCAGCAGCCGCTCTTCGACCCAGGCCTTGAGCGCCTGGTATTCCTCCGGTCGTTCACCGGCGGGAAGGTGCAGCCAGGGCTCGAAGGCCTGTGCGTCGCACAGCGCCAACACTTCGGCGCTGTGCTTGCCTTTGTTGGCCGGATCCTTCAACGAAGGGAACGAGACGAACAGCCCCGGCGCGTCCTCATCGGCCGGCGCTTGCCAGACACGGCCGATGTCGTCGCTCTCGTAAATCCACACGTTGGCAGCTGATGCGCCGGCGGCGGCAATGTCGCCATCGAAACCCAGGTACAGCGCAAGATAAGACAGCCCTGGCCGCAAGGCATGCACGGTGTCGTGCCACGCCGGTGCAACCTTTGGACCGAGGCATGCGATGGTGTTGGTCACCCCCATGGCCGAGAGCACGCGAGTGCCTTGTTCGGTGTGCTGCGTGCCGTGCTGTTCGAACACGACCGCGCTGGCCCGGCCGTCGGTCACGACAATCTGCTTGACGTCGGCACCCAGGCGCACCTCGCCGCCTGCCCCTTCGATCACGGGTTGCATCGTCTGCGCAAAGCGCGCCGGGCCGCCCACGGGATAGTAGGCACCGCCGTCGTAGGCCCCGGTGACGAGGGCATGTTCCAGCAGCGGCGCGGTATGCGGCGCCGACCCGTAGTTGCCCCAACGGGCGCCGAGCACCGCACGCAGTTGCGGGTCGTCGATCGCTGACAAGGCGTCGGCCAATGAACGCTCCGAGAAACGGCGAACCTCGGCGCCGCGCCACAAGCGCCAACCCCAGGCCAGCCAGGCCGGCAGCCCGCGCATCACCAACAGCGAACGGGCCGCCTGATTCGCCCCATCCAGTTGTTCGAACCAGGCATTGATCACCGTTTGTTTCGATGGAAAGCGTGCCTCCAGCGCCTGTCGGAAAGCAGCCTGAGGATGCTCGATGCCGAATTCGAATCCCGGCAGGCGCACGATGTCGTACGGGTTGGCGCAACTCGCGAACTGCAAGGCGCCGTCGGTCAGCCAATGCAGCATGCGCCCGAACTGACCGTCAGGGCCGGGGTCGGGGGCGACGCCGCTGATGTAGTGCACGCCGGTGGCGAAAGACCAGTCGTGTCGCTGGAAGGTTTGCGTCAGCCCGCCGGCCACGGTGTGCTGTTCGAGCACCAGCACGCGCTGTCCGCAGCGCGCCAACGCAGCGGCAGCCGTCAGTCCGCCGATGCCTGAGCCAATGACGATGGTGTCCCACATGGTTGCTGTCTCCGGTTGAATTGCATCAGGGCCTGTCCGTCACGGACTGGCCGGCTGGGCGAGCAGCTTGACGATCTCCGACATCACTTCATCGTCGTGCCCGACCCAGGTGTGCCCGCCTTCATCGAAGCCGATGAACCTGGCACCGGCAATCAGGCCGGCGGTGTACTTCGCGCTGGCATAGGTGCCGTAGCGGTCGTCGCGGGCGCTGATGACCAGCGTCGGCAGGTGGATGGACTGCAGTGGTGATGGCGTCAGGTGTTTGCTCGCCGCCGTGTCGCTGATCAAACCTGCGGCACGGGCGGACACAGGCAGGATGTTGTCGAGCATCGCGTTCACCCGCGCCCGCTCCTGCGGGCTGGCGGTGGTCAACAACCCGGGTGGCGTCGCCAGCACGACCTTGATGACCTGGTCGCGCGCAACGTGAAGCGCGGCCCAGAACAGGAAGTCGGAGCCGATCAA
>JANNDW010000451.1:0-11267 GCA_031378125.1 Methylibium sp.
GCTGGAGCGTGGCGCGGACACGCTGGTGCTGGGCTGCACGCACTACCCGTTTCTGCGCGACGTGATCGCCCGGCTGGCGGGCACTGAGGTCGAGTTGATCGACCCGGCGCCGGCGGTCGCGCGCGAGCTCGCGCGGCGCATTTCGGCCGGCAGCAACAGAGAAGCCGGGCCGCCCGGCACCGAGCGCTTTTGGACCACCGGTTCGCTGGAGCGCGCACGCACGGTGATCAGCGCGCTGTGGGGCCGGCCGGTAAACGTTCTGGGGCTGGCGGCATGAGCGGCCCGCGACTCGCCAAGCACGCACTGATGCTGAACACCACAAGTCCATCGGCACTGCACATCGGCGACTTGACCGCCGCGCTGGACCTGTACTCGATGGCCGCAGAGATGGCCGCGTCGGACCCCTGGCTCACACTCGGCCGCAGCGCTCAGCAATGCCTTGCGCTGTTGAACGACAGCAGCAAGGAGCGCTACGCGGCGTTTCAGGGCGACAACTTCGCGGGGCTGCTGATCCTGAATTTTCGCGGTGCGTTCGTCGGCTACCTGCAGACGGTTTTCGTGGCACCCCCGTACCGCGGTGGCGGCGTGGGCACCGCGCTGGTGGAGTTTGCCGAAGCGCGCATCTTCAAAGACCATCCGAATGTTTTTCTGTGCGTCTCGGCGTTCAATGCCGGCGCGCGCAGGCTGTACGCGCACCTGGGTTATCAAGTGGTGGGTGAGCTCACCGACTTTCTGGCGCCGGGGCACTCGGAGATGCTGTTGCGCAAGACGCGCGGGGCGATCGGTTCCTATGTTGCAGGGCCTCGAGCATGAAGCTGCAAGACCTGTTGGGCATCGAACTCACTATCCTGCAAGCGCCGATGGCCGGCGTGCAGGGCAGCGAGTTGACGCTGGCCGTGTGCCGCGCTGGCGGGCTGGGTGGATTGCCCTGCGCGATGTTGAGCCTTGACGCGATGCGGGCCGAACTCGCGAAGATCAAGGCCGCCACCGACAAGCCGTTCAACGTCAATTTTTTCTGCCACACACCGCCGGTGCCGAATGCCCAGCGCGAGGCGGCCTGGGTCGCGGCGCTGGCGCCGTACTACGCTGAGTTCGGCCTCGATGCCCGCGGTATCGCCAGCGGGCCGGCGCGCGCACCGTTCACTGCCGAGACCACCGAGCTGCTGGCCGAATTCAAACCGGCCGTTGTGAGCTTTCATTTCGGGCTGCCGTCCCCTGAGTTGCTGGCGCGCGTGCGCGGCTGGGGCGCGAAAGTGCTGTCGTCGGCCACCACCGTGGACGAAGCGCTGTGGCTGCAAGCGCAAGGCGTGGACGCCGTCATCGCGCAGGGCCTGGAGGCGGGCGGGCATCGTGGCATGTTCCTGTCGAACAACATCACGTCACAGGTGGGCACGTTCGCCTTGCTGCCGCAAATTGTGCAGGCCGTGCGCTTGCCGGTGATCGCCGCCGGCGGCATTGCCGACGCCCAAGGCGTTGCCGCCGCGCTGGCGCTCGGGGCTGCCGGCGTGCAGGTGGGCACGGCTTATCTGCTGTGTCCCGAAGCGAAAACCACTGCGATACACCGTGCCGCACTGAAGAGCGCCGCAGCGCGCCACACCGCGCTGACGAATTTGTTCACCGGCCGTCCGGCGCGCGGCATCGTCAACCGCGTGATGCGCGAACTGGGCGCCATCAGCCCGGCGGCGCCGGAATTTCCGTTGGCCACCGGCGCCATCGCACCCTTGCGAAGCCATGCCGAGAGCCAGGGCAGCGGCGAATTTTCTCCCTTGTGGGCGGGCCAGAACACGAGCGGCTGCCGCGAGATCCCGGCCGCTGAGTTGACACGCGAACTGGCCCGCGGTCTTTGACTCGGGTGGCTCGCCATCGCGCGGGTTGAACCTTTTTGCGATCCGTCATGACTCACCAAGCGTCCGTGGAGCTGGACACCCAACAGGTGCTGGCCCTGCTCAAGCAGGTGGCACAGCAGGATGAACAAGCGTTTCGGCAGCTGTACGAGTTGGCGGGCCGGCGTGTGTACGCGTTTGTCGTGCACCGCCTGCGCGACCCCGAGGCGGCGGCCGAGATCGTCAGCGAGACGCTGTATGAAGTGTGGCGCCGGCCGGCCGCTTTTCGGGGCGACTCCAAGTTCACGACCTGGTTGTTCGGCATCGCACGGCACAAGCTTCTGAACCGGCTGCAGGGCCGGCTCGCCGACCGTGAGGACCTGCACGAGGACATTGATGAACATCTCGAATTGCCCGACAGCGACGCCCCCGAGGGCTTTGACACCGTGGCCGAACGGCAGCGGCGCGAAGGTGTGGCGGCCTGCCTCGAAAAGCTGCCTGAGGTGCAGCGCGAATGCCTGCTGCTGTTGTTCTATGAAGGCTTGTCGCTGGCCGAGATTGCCGAGGTGCAAGCCAAGCCGGAGGGCACCGTGAAGACCCGCCTCTTCCACGCCCGCTTGAAGATCAAGCAGTGCTTGCAGCGGCTGCTGGCGAGTGAAGGAAGCGCGTGAAGGAGCCGAACATGACGGAACGTGAACGTTTCTTCGACGCCTTGCCCTTCTATGTGAACGGCACGCTGGACGCGGCCGAGCGCGACTGGCTGCGTGCTCACCTGGCCGCGCACCCGCCATTGCAAACCCAGGTGCAGTTTGTGCAAGCGCTCGGGCAAGGGGTGCAAGACGCCGTTGAAGCCACGCTGCAAGGCGTGCAGGCCGACGTGGGCTTCGGCCTGCTGCGCGAGCGGCTGGCGGCGGATCGACGCTCGGCGAAGTCGGCCGACGGCGCATCGAATTCGCCGTGGCAGCGCCTGCGAAGCTGGTTCACTGCCGCGCCCCCACAAGGCTGGCGGCTCGCGCAGGGCTTGGCGATGGGGCTGCTGCTGGGCTTCGGTGCGATGCTGGCGTTGCAAGGCGAGCGCGAAGCCCCGGTGAGCGTGCGCAGCACCGCACCGGGATTGGCCGACGGGCCGCTGCTGCGCGTCGGCTTCGACGCCGCGGCGAGCGAAACGCAGATGCGCTTTGCGCTGATCGAGGCGCGTGCAAGCATCGTGGCCGGCCCGACCCGGCTGGGCGACTACTACCTGAAAGCGGCGCCCGGCCAGCTGGCCGCCGCGCGCGATTCGCTGCTGCGATCGGGCGTGGTGCGGCAGGCCGACGAAGTACCCGGGCTGCCGCCGGAGTTGACCGAATGAAGCGGCGCGGCATGTTGCTGGCCGGGCTGGCCGCGGCAGCGGCGGCGGCGCCGGGTTGGAGCGTGGCAGCGGAGCGGCGCGAGGCGCTGGTGATCGGCAACGGCGCTTACCCTGGCGTGCCGCTGCGCAACCCCGGCAACGATGCGCGTGCGCTGGCCCAGGCGCTGCGGGGCCTGGGCTTCGAGACGCGCCTGTTGCTCGACACCGGATGGCGCCAGTTGATCGAAGGCGTGCAGGCCTTCATCGCGCAGTCCGAGCGCGCCGATGTGCGGCTGATCTTCTACGCCGGCCATGGCGCGCAGGTGCGCGGGCGCAACTACCTGATCCCGGTCGATGCGTCGATGGCCAGCGCGGATGAACTCACCTCGCGCAGCCTCGACGCGGGCGAGATCCTCGAGCGCCTCAGCCGCCATCGCGGTGGGCTCAACCTGCTGATCCTCGATGCCTGCCGCGACAACCCGGCCAACCAGTACCAGCTGCTGCCCGATGGCCGGCGCATCAAGGTGCGCGGCGCGGCGCGCGGACTGGCGGCGATGCGCGTGCCGCAAGGCGCGATGGTGGCGTTCTCCACCTCGCCGGGCAGCGTGGCCGACGACGGCATCGGCCGCGACAACAGCCTGTATACGCGCCACCTCGTCAAGCACATCGGCACACCGGGCCTGGCGCTGGAGCAAATGTTCAAGCGCGTGCGCGTGGCGGTAATGCAGGAGTCCGCCCACCGCCAGAAGCCCTGGGAAGAATCGAGCCTGACGGTGGACTACTGCTTCGCCGGTTGTTGAGCCAAACTCCGCGCGCGGCACCGATTTCCGTCATCCATTGCGTTTGCGGGCGGCCCGGATCGTTCGACCAACCGGCCAGCCTCGCCGCCGCGCTTCGAAGCCCCGTCAACCGACGAGAACACCACCATGCCGCTGCCACTTCAACACCCGTCCCCGCCGAGCTGCGCGGCACATCGGCCGAGGCCGTACCGGTTCGGCGTCGCGGCGCTCGCCCTGTGCGCGGCCACCGCCGCGCAGGCGCAAGACACAACGGCGCCCGCCAAGCCGCTCGCACCCATCGATTGCGCAGACCCGCCGGACGCCGACTGCGCAGCGCGCCGCAAGGGCAAGCAGGACGAAGAGCGCGCGAACCGCGCCACCGAGCTCGGTTCGACGCAGGCGGTGGGCGATGCACCGCTGCCGCCGCAAGGCCAGCCGGTGCCTCGACCCGTGATCACGCGCGGGCCGCTGACGGTGCGGCGGTTCGAGTTCAGCGCCGGAATCGATCGCGCGTTGTCGCCGCAGTGGGTGCTGGGTGGCCTGGTCGGGCTGTCGCGCACCCGGCTGCAGCGCTTCCAGAGTGAACTGCCGGCCGGCGCCGCGCCCACCGCGCTGCCGACCGAGAGCGACACCACCGTGCGAACGCGCGGCGCGACGCTGGCCGCCACGCTCACGCACTACCCGCGCGACGATGTGTTCATCGACGCCAGCGTGATGCTGCTGCGCACCTCGTTCGACGTCGATCGGGTCGTCAACAAGCTGGTGCGTTTCACGGGCAGCAATAGCGGCCGCGCGGCCGGCCTGTCGCTCACGGGCGGCGGCGTGTGGCGGCACGCGGGCATGGCGGTGGTCCCGCAGGCGGGCATCGAGTGGGTGCGCAGCCGGGTCGATGCGCTGCAGACGAGCTACACCTTCATCAACAGCGGCGATGGCCCGTTCGAGGGCTTCGCGGTATCGGCTCAGCGGCAGAACGCGCTGTCGGCGCTCGCCGGCGTGCAATTGCAATGGGCGCGCAGCGTGCCCTTCGGCACCTTGACACCGTTCGTGCGCACGACCTGGCGCGAGCGCCTGAGCCTGCACGGCGACGCTGTCGTGGCGACAGCGCCGGCCGCCATTGCGGTGGTGACGGACCCGCAGTTGCAATCGAGCAAACGCGGCTTCGGCGTGGCCGGCGGTGTGCTGTCGCAGTTCCCCGGCGGCATCAGCCTGTTCGTGGACCTGGGACACACGCGCGGCGAAGGCCAATTGCGCGAGACGCGTCTGGCGCTAGGCATCAAGTTCGAACGCTGAGGCACTGGCCGGCGGTGGCCGGCGGTGGCCGAGCTGCGCATCACGGGCCCTGCGGGGCCCGTTTCTTTTTTTTGGCGCCTGCGAAATGAAATTGAACCGCCTGCTCGCCGCGCCTGACTCACCGGACATGAAGCCAAAACATTGTCTGTGCAGCCCTCGCAGGAGTGCTGCCATGTCCACCATCTCGTCGCGCGCAAAAACCTGCCGCGCGCTGCTGATCTCTGCCCTGCTCGCCGGTGCGTGCGCCACGCAAGCCGGCACGGTGCGTTATTACGCTGAAGGCCAGGTGCCGAGCCCGGCGGTCGTGGCCGGCATTCTGGGCAAGGCGCAGCCGGCCAAGCGCATGAAGATGCGCGGCGGCGCTGTGCTCGATGAGCCTGCCGCGCAAGCGCCGGCCCAGGATGCAAACGACGCCGGCCGCAACATCAACGACGATCCGCTGCTGCGCGAGCAAGCGCTGAGCGCCTCGGCGCACGCCGCGGTGCAGACCTGGCACGCACGCGTGAGCGGGCTTGGCACGGCGGGTGGAGTGCAGCGCGCGCCGGCCCCGTCAACGCAGGCATCGGCTCAATCGCTGGCGCTGGCGATCGGCTTCGACAACGATTCCGCGCGCCTGCACAGCACCTCGGCGCAAAGCCTGGCCGCGGTGGCCGAGGGCATGCGGCTGGCCGGCTTTTCGCGCGCCTTCATGATCGAAGGCCACACCAGCGCCACCGGCACGCGCGCGCACAACCAATGGCTTTCGCGCGAGCGCGCGGCCAGCGTCAAACGCTATCTGGTGCAGCAGCACGGCATTCCCGCCGCCGCATTGCGCACCATCGGCCTGGGTTTCAGCACGCCGCTGAACCGCGCCGATCCGAACGCGGCGGAGAACCGCCGCGTCCAGTTCCGCAGCGCCTGATTCATCAGGCACCGCGCGAAAGCGGCGCACCCGCGCCGCTCCCTTGTCCGTCTAGAAACTCGAAAGGAAAGACCATGAACAAGACATTCATTCACTCCATCGCCGCCGCCCTTGTGCTGAGCTGCGCAGCCGCATCGGCCGCACCCGGCGTCGGTGGCGACGTGACGATCACCGGCAACCGGGCCGGCAAGGTCACCGTGATCGGCGGAAGCGGCAGCGTGGGCATCGGCCCGTTCAAGGGCGGCGAGTTGAACATGACCGCGGCCGCGAATGTGAACTCAGTGGTCGTCAACGGCGGCGAGATCAAGGGCAAGGTCACGATCTCGGACAACCGGGCCGGCGATGTGATGGCCATCGGCGGGCTGGCCAACGTCAACTCGCTGGTCGTGAACAAAAAGTGAACCCACGTCGGGCCCACCCGTGCCCGACCCCCGGGCACGGGTAGGCCAAAAGGAGCAACACGATGAAGCCGATCCAAACCGCGATGCTGTGCCTTCTTGGAGCCAGCGGCCTGTGCGTTGCCGCACCGCCGAAAGAGTACGCCGAGGCCGGCGCCGCCTACAAGACCGAGGTGGCGCGCGAAGACGCCGCGCTGATCAACCCGCGCTTCACCGGCCACCTGGCTTCGAGCCAGGCCAAGCGCTCGGCGCGCGCGCTGGGCGAGGCCGAAACCGACACCGCGGAGGCCGAAGGCCGGCGCCTGGCGCGGCGCGGCGCGATCGTCGGCGACGGCATTGACTTCGCCAGCCCGCAAATCTTCGGCACCGTGCGTGGCGACGTGAACATCGTCGTCGAACGCGGCGCGGTGCGCGGGTCGATCACGTCGGTGCGGCGCTGAGCGCGGCTGCAAGGACTGAAGCGATGAGTACGAACCCGTTGATGCGACATCCAGCGCGACACCTGTCGCGACTGTGCCTGCTGCTGGCCGCGCTCGCGCTCGGCGGCTGCGCCTCGCTCGAAGGCGCGCGCTCGGACGCCAAAGCCACGCTGGTCGAGCGCACCCAGGCCATGTCGCAACCGCAGCGGCTCGCGACCCGCTACACGGCCGCGCTGGAGCAGTTCGGCCGCATGCTGGAGGTGTACCGCGCCGACGCCAAGTCGCCGCTGTATGTGCAATCGCGTGCGATCACCGACTCGACCGGCCTGTCGCACCCGCTGGTCGGCTCGGAGTTGCCGAACGACATCACCGAGATGGTTCGCAGCGCGATCAACCGCATCGGCGAGCGCGTGGTGTATGTGCCGTTCCATCCCGACTATGTGCTGGGCCACGCGCAGCAAGGCGCCAAGCTGCAAGTGACCTTGCCCAATGTGCTGGTGACCGGCGCGATCACCGAATTCGACCGTGCGCTGGCCTCGGCCGGGCGCGGCAACGACCTCGGCGTGTTCTTCGGCAAAAGCCGCGGCGAGACCGATGCGGCCGCGTCGCGCAAAGCCACGAGCACGATCTCGCGCCTCAGCGTGGACTTCAACCTGGTCGACTTTCAAACCCAGACCATGCTGCCGCGCATCCAGACGACCAACAGCATGCGCGTGCTCAACGAGGGCCATGAGGACGCATTCGACTTCGCGATCTACGGCAACGGCTTCGGCGTGACCAGCAACACGCGCTACCTGCAGGGGCGGCACAACGCGATCCGCCTGCTGGTGGACCTGAGCATCCTGCAGTTGCTCGGCCGCCATGCCAACGTGCCGTACTGGCGCTGCATTCCCGGCGCGCAAGCCGATCCGGTGGTGCTGCAGCGCATTGCCAAGCGCCACCAGGCCAACGACGCGGCAACCAAAGTGAAGTGGCTGCAAGACACGCTGAAGGACTACGGCTTCGCGCTCGAAGTGAACGGCCGCATGGACGAGCGCACCCGCAGCGCGCTCGACAGCGCGATCTCGTTGTTGAAACTGCCGCGCCCGGTGGACCTGCTCGATGCCGAGTTGTTCACCAGCATCTACATCAACGTGCCGGTCGAGCCGGTGCAGCGGGTTCAGCCGGCGCGCGCGCTCTGAGCGCCGCTCTGATCGCCGCCGCTGTGATCGCCGCAGTTACCCGCTTCGTTACACCCGGGCCGGCGCCGACTTGCTACAGTGCGCTCCCGTTCATCCGGCACGCAGCCTGCGCGCGGCTGGATCGCGGGTCAACAAACAGGGGACCCGGGCATGACTCCCTGCGCACCTCGTTTCGCATCGATGCTGGCGGCCTTGTCGGTGGCGCTGGCGGCGGTTTGGCCTGTGGCCGCGCGCGCGCAGGCGGTGCCCGGCGCGCGTGCTTCCGGCATCGAATGCCCCGACCCGAACGACGCCGAGTGCATCGCGCGCAGGCAAAAGGCCGAACAAGAGGCGGGTGCCGCGCCCCGGCCGGCCGACGGCGGGCTGGGCGTGATGGTCGGCGGCGTCGCGATCATCCCTTGCGTCGGCGGCGCCGCGGGCGGCGTGTGCGGCGAGGCATTTCCGAAGCCGATCCCCAAGCGCGGCCCGCTCACGGTGCGGCGCTTCGACTTCAGCGCGGGCGTCGACCACGCGCTGTCGCCGCGCTGGGCGCTGGGTGGGCTGGTCGGTCTCGGCCGCGGACGGCTGCACCGCTTTCAGACTGGCGAGGCGTGGGACAAAGACACGACGATACGCACCCACAGCGCGACGCTTGCAGGCACGCTGAGCTGGTTTCCCGTCCCCGACGTTTCGATCGACGCCACGCTCGCGTACCAGCGCACCTCATTCGACTTCGAACGCGTGGACAGCTCGGGAGCAACCCGCCGCTCGTTCTTCGGCGACAACGCCGGCCGCAGCTGGGGCCTGTTGCTCAGCGCGGGGACCGCCTGGCGCGGCGACGGCGTGGCGCTGCTCCCGCAGGTCGGGCTCGACTACGTGGCGAGCCGCGTCGACCCGTTGAACGCGAGCATCCCCAACCCGCCCGCCGGCTCGGTCGAAAACTTCCAGGTGTCGGCGCAGCGGGCCAATACGCTGTCGGGCCTGCTCGGCCTGCAAGCGCAATGGCCGCGCAGCGTGTCGTTCGGGACCGTAACGCCTTATGTCCGCGCGAGTTGGCGCGAGCGCCTCGCGCAGAGCAGTGAGCCGGTGGTTGCCGATGGCCCGGGCCCGAACCCGGTCCAGATCGATCTCGAAGCGGAGACCAGCCGCCGGGCCGCCACGCTCGCCGCCGGCGCGCTGACCCAGCTGAGCGGCGGCATCAGCCTGTTCGGCGACCTGGGCTACACGCGCGGCGCGGGCAACGTGCGCGAGACGCGCCTGAGCGTCGGCTTCAAGCTGGAGCGCTGACGGTGAACGCCTGGCGCAACCCGCGCGCCGCGCCGGCCCTCGCCGCGCTGCTGCTCGCTGGCTGCGCGGCAACACCTCCTCTCGGTGGCGCGCCTGCGGCAAACCTGGCCGCTGAAAAGCTGTTGATCGTCGATTGCCTGCTGCCCGCGCGGGTGCGCCAGCTTGGCCAGTTTGCCACTGGCGTGTCGGCGCGCCAGCCGCGCAAGCTGCCGGCCTTTGAGTGCGAAAAGGCCGGCGGCGAATACGCGCTCGCATCGCGCGACCCGAAAGCCGCGCTGGCGATCTGGCTGCCGTTCGCGCAGCAAGGCGATGTGCAGGCGCAAACCCAGGTCGGCGAACTCTACGAGCGCGGCATCGGCACGCTGGCCGACTACACAACGGCCGCCCACTGGTACCGGCGCGCGGCCGACAAGGGCGATGCGCGCGCGGCGATCAACCTGGCGTCGCTGTACGAACGCGGCCTCGGCGTCGAGCGCGACACGGCCCAGGCGGCGCGCCTGTTCCGGCGCGCCAGCGGCTTGCAGCCGGCACCGGCGCGCTTGTCGATCCACATCGTCGAGCCGCTGATCGTGCTGGGCGCGGCCAGCGCCGAGGCAGGCGCCGGCGCGGTGCACCACCTGCCGGGCAAGGCCACGCTGCGCGAGCTGAGCGGCCGCGTGGCGGCCGATGCCGGCGTTCGTGCCGTCACGGTGAACGAGCAGCCGGTAGCGGTCGATCCGCAGGGCGGGTTTCGTGCGCGGCTGGACCTGACCAGCGGGTCGGCGCCCATGCGCATCAGCACCACCGACCAGGCCGGCAACACCGCGCGCGTGGCGTTCACCGCGGTGGCGGGCGGCAGCGCGCCGGCCCCGCCCGAGCCTCCACCAAGCGACGCCGGCAGCTTGGGCGAGCTGGGCGCGGGCGAATACCACGCATTGATCATCGCGAACCAGAACTACGAGCACTGGGAGCGGCTGGACACGCCGCTGCGCGATGCGCGCGACCTCAAGGCCATGTTGGAGCGCCGCTACGGCTTCAAGGTGACGCTGCTGGCCGACGCGACGCGGCGCGACCTGTTCGTTGCCTTCAATGCACTGCGCGACAAGCTCAGCGCGCGCGCCAACCTGCTGGTTTTCTTTGCCGGCCACGGCGACATCGACCCGGTGACCCAGCGCGGCTACTGGATCCCGGTCGATGGCGAAAAGCGCAATCGCAGCAAGTGGGTGTCGGTGGTCGAGGTGACCGACCAGATCAACGCGCTGCCGGCACGCCAGGTGCTGGTGGTGGCCGACGCCTGCTTTTCCGGCACGATGGCGCGTTCGTCGCTGCCGGCCGCCGACGCCGACCTGTCGCCCGCGCTCAAGTGGGACGCGCTGCGCACGATGGCACGCCAACGCGCCCGCGTGGTGTTGAGCTCGGGCGGCGTCGAGCCTGTGGCCGACGGCGGCGCCGGCGCCAATTCGCTGTTCGCACGCAGCCTGCTTGACGTGCTGGGGGCCGTGAACGGACCGATCGAGGCGCGCCGCGTGCACGAGGAGCTGGCGGTGCGCTTCGCGGCGCGCGCCGAGCGGCTCAAGCTGCGCCAGCGCCCCGACTACGCGCCGATCCGCTTTGCCGGCCACGAGGCGGGCGACTTCATCTTCGTGCCGCGGCGCTAGCGCCTGTGACCGATGGGCCGCATGCGAGGTGGCCATAATCCGCCGCATGTCCAGGCCGACATCGCCGACCAGAATAGCCGTGCGACACAGGGGCTGCACAAGATGACCCGCGTGCTGATGCTGTGCGCGGATGACTTTGGTCTGGACACGGGCATCTCCATCGCGATTGCGCGCCTGGCGCGGGCCGGGCGGCTGAACGCCGTGTCGTGCATCAGCACCGGCGCGGGCTGGCCGGCAGACGCT
>JANNDW010000482.1:0-2685 GCA_031378125.1 Methylibium sp.
CCGCGGCCGCGGCCGGCAGGATGTAGACACCCTCGCGCAGCGTGGCACAGCCGGTGGCCTTCAGCGCGCGCCAGATGCGCACCCGCAGGCCGCTGGGCGATGTCGGCAGCGACGCGGTGAGTACCAGCCAGTCAACCATGAAGCAAATATCGCACAGTGTGATGAATGTTGCAATGGCCGAATGACAGACATTCATTCATTTCTCGCGAGTGACAAAGCGCTCGCCGCCAGCGGCTGTCGGCTGTTCCGCTCGGCGCATCGTTGTTCCGCCTGGGGTCGACGCCTGCCGGCCGTCCGACGGGTAGCACGATATGCGAGGCAACGGGGTCACCAGCGGTAGCAAATCTGATGAGTCAATGCGAGGTCGGCGACAGAAGGTCCGCAGACGAAGGGAGCTATCCGGAGGGCGATCTCAAGGCAATGCGGGTCGGTGGAAGGGGGACGTTTGTGCACAAGGACGGCTCGCCCTGCTGAGCCATGCAACGAAAGAGGTGCTCGAGGGCTGCCGTTCGGACTCGGCCGTGCTCGTTCAGCACTGGACCCAAGCGTGAACGACGCATCTCAGTCGCGCAGCGCCGACAAAAACTGCTTCAGCTCCGCCGTCCGCGGATTCCCGAACAGCTGCTCCGGCGGCCCCATTTCATGGATGCGGCCAGCGTGCATGAACACCAGCCGGTCCGACACCTTGCGCGCGAAGCTCATCTCGTGCGTGACCATCAGCAGGGTCATGCCCTCTTCGGCGAGCGACTCCACCACGCGCAGCACCTCACCCACCAACTCGGGGTCCAGCGCCGAGGTGATTTCGTCGCACAGCAGCACGGCAGGCTCCATCGCCAATGCGCGGGCGATGGCCACGCGCTGCTGCTGGCCGCCGGAGAGCTGGTCGGGGCGGGCGTCGAACTTTTCGGCCAGGCCGACGCGCTCAAGCAGTTTCCTGGCAAGTTCAGCCGCTTCGGCGGTGTTGCGCTTCTTGACCAGCGTGGGGGCGAGCATCACGTTGCGGCCCACGCTCAGGTGCGGGAACAGATTGAAGCTCTGGAAGATCATGCCACGCGCTGGCGCAGCGCACGCATGGCCGGCGCGTTGCCGTGCAGCAGCGGCTGGTTGTCGACGCTCAGCGCGCCGTCTTCAAACGTCTCCAGCCCGTTGATGCAGCGCAGCAGCGTGCTCTTGCCCGAGCCACTCTTGCCGATGATGGCGATCACCTCGCCGGGCTGCACATCGAGGTCGATGCCCTTCAACACCTCGTTGGCGCCGAAGCGCTTGCGCAGGCCCTTGACCTGAACGATCGGTTCGGCCTGTTCGGCCACAGTCGGCGCAGCTTCGGCAGTCATGTCAGCGGCTCCAGCGCGCAGGCACGAAATGCGCGGCGCCATCAAGCAAACACCGAGGAGCCGGCTCCGCCGGGCCGCTGGTGTTGCCCCCTTGAGGGGGAGCCGCGCAGCCGCTCCGGGGGTGGTCAACCTCTTCCATGCAGCTTCCTTTCCAACCTGAGGCTCCAGGCCGAGATGGGGTAACACAGGGCAAAGTACATCAGCGCCACGCAGGCGTAGACCTTGAACGGCTGGAAGGTGGCGTTGGTGATCATCGTGCCGGCCTTGGTCAGCTCGATGAAGCCGATGACCGACGCCAACGCCGTGCCCTTGACCACCTGCACCAAGAAGCCCACCGTCGGCGGCACCGCCACGCGCAGCGCCTGCGGGCCGATGACATGGCGCAGTTGTTCACCGAGGTTCATCGCCAGCGCGGTCGACGCTTCCCACTGGCCCTTGGGCACGGCGTTGACGCAGCCGCGCCAGATCTCGGTGAGGAACGCGCTGCTGTACAGCGTGAGCGCCAGCGCCGCCGCGACCCACGGCGACACGTTCAAGCCGAACAGCGCCAGCCCGAAGTAGGCCAGGAACAACTGCATCAGCAGCGGCGTGCCTTGAAAGAGCTGCACGTAGCCGGCCACCAGCGGCTCGGCGCCCGGCAGCTTGGCAATGCGCGCGACCAGCAGCGCCAGCCCGACCACACCGCCGCCGACGAAGGCGATGAGCGACAGCAGTACCGTCCAGCGCGCGGCCAGCAGCAGGTTGCGAAAAATGTCCCACAGAGAAAAATCAACCATTCGATGCGTCCTCAAGCGGACACCGCGGAACCGGCTTTGCCGGGCCGCTGGTGGCGTCCCCTTGAGGGGGAGCGGCGCAGCCGATTCGGGGGTGGTTCATGGCCTTCCGAAGATGAAACGCGGGCCGAACCAGTTCAGCAAACGCCGCAGCAACATCGACAGCGCCAGGTAAATCAGCGTGGCGATGATGAACGCCTCGAACGCACGGAAGTTGCGCGACTGGATCAGGTTCGCGGCGTAAGACAACTCGGCCGTGGAGATTTGCCCGCACACCGCCGAGCCCAGCATCACGATGATGATCTGGCTCACCAGCGCCGGCCACACGCGCTGCAGCGCCGGCGGCAGCACCACGCGCGTGAACACCTGCGCGGGGCTCAGCGCCAGGCTTTGCGCGGCTTCGATCTGCCCCTGGGGCGTGGTGGCGATACCGGCCCGCACGATCTCGGCCGAGTACGCGCCCAGGTTGATCACCATCGCCAGCACCGACGCGAACTCGGGCGACAGCTTCACACCCAGCGACGGCAGGCCGAAGAAGATGAAGAACAGTTGCACGATGAACGGCGTGTTGCGGATCA
>JANNDW010000484.1:0-15787 GCA_031378125.1 Methylibium sp.
GGAATGGGCGGCACGAAGGGCCGGGCGCCGGCGGCGATGACAAAGTTCTTCGTCGTCAGCGTCTGCCGTCGCCCGTCGGCTGCGGTGATCTCCACGCTCCACGGCGAGCTGATGCGTGCATGGCCTTGCACGACGTCGACACCGAGCCCGGTGTAGCGCTCCACCGAGTCGTGCGGCGCGATGTCGCCCACCACACGCTGCACCCGCGCCATCACAGCTGCGAAATCAACACGACCGGAGGCGTCGCGCAGGCCCAGCGATTCGGCCCTCTCGATCTGCTTGGCAAGCTTGGCCGAGCGGATCAGTGCCTTGCTCGGCACGCAGCCGAAGTTCAGGCAATCGCCACCCATTTTGTGGCCTTCGACCAGCGTTACTTTGGCCCTCACGGCAGCGGCAATGTAGGCCGTGACCAATCCCCCGGCGCCCGCACCGATGACGACCAGGTTTCGATCAAAGCGCCGAGGCTTCGGCCACTTTGCGTACACCTTGCGGCGGTTGATCGCGGCCAAGACCGCCTTGGCCATGAGCGGGAACACGCCCAACAACACAAAGCTCAGCAGCAGCCCGGGCGAAAGAATGTCGGCGGGTGTCTGGATGTTGGCGAGCTGCGTGCCCGCATTCACGTACACCGCCGTGCCCGCCAGCGTGCCGAGCTGGCTGACCACGTAGAAGCGGGCAGCGCCAATCGGGGTCAGGCCCGCCAGCAGGTTGACCACGAAGAACGGAAACACCGGCAGCAACCTCAGTGTGAACAGGTAGAAGGCGCCGTCGCGCCGCATGCCCTCGTTGACCGGCGCGAGTACCTTGCCGAAGCGCGATTGCACGCTGTCGCGCAGCAGGTAGCGAGCGGCCAGAAACGCCAGCAGCGCCCCACGCTGGAAGCAAACGAGACAACGACAAGCCCCAGGCCCAGCCCGAACATGGCGCCCGCCGCGAGCGTGAGGATCGTCGCACCGGGAAACGACAGCGCGGCCGCAAGCACATAGACGGTGAAGTACACGGCGACCGTGGTGAGCGGCCTGTCCCGATAGAGCGCCCCCAGTGTTTCGCGGCTGCCCTTGAGCGCGTCGAGCGTGAGCACCTTGCCGAGGCCGAAGTACTGGTAGGCCACCACCGCAGCCAATGCGACCAGCACGATGCCGAGCCACCGCCGGCGTTTGAAAAGCGCAGCCATCACACCGGCGCTGCGCTGGTGGCTGCCGCCTCGAGAGCGCCCCCACAACTGCTGCCCTGGCCGGCGGTACAGCCATAGCAGTGATCGGCCACACGAATCGACTCGCCCGCAGCGTGGTGCAGCAGCAGATCGCGCAGGTGCGGGCGGGTGCGGCCGTTCAGGCGCGCGGGCAAACCGAGCATCTGGTTGAAGTCGCAGTCGTAGAGGTCGCCCTGCCAGTCGACACTGAGCATGGAGTTGCACATCACGGTGCCGAGGTTCTCGCTGCGGTAGGCCGACTTGAGCAAGGCCATGTAGGTCTGGAAGCCGCCCTTGGATACGAGCGTGCTGCCAAAGCGCTGTATCGGCATATTGGTCAACGCAAAGAGGTGGTTGAAGCGGATGCCGAAGTGCGCGCCGAGTTCACGCTTGTAGTCAGTTTCCAGGGTCATTTGCGGCGGTGGCAACGCGGCGCCTTGAGGGTTGTAGACCAGGTTGAGCACCAGGCCCGAGCCCGGGTTGCCATAGCCCAGAGCGTTGAGCGCGCGCAGCGCGTCGATGCTGCGTTCAAAGACGCCGTCACCGCGTTGGCGATCGACGTTGGCCACTGAATAGCAGGGCAGCGAGGCAACGATCTCGACGCCGTGGGCGGCCAGGAATTCGGCCAGACCATCCTGTCCCGGCTCGGAGAGGATGGTCAGGTTGCACCGATCGATCACCTTCACACCTTGGTGACGCGCAGCGCTGACAAGGCGCCTGAAGTGGCTGTTGAGCTCGGGTGCGCCGCCGGTCAGATCCAGGGTCTGTATCCGGCGTGTGCGCAGCACCTCGAGCACCAGGTCGACATGGGGGCCGTCCATCATCTCGGTGCGGTTCGGGCCTGCATTGACATGGCAATGCAGGCAGCTCTGATTGCAGCGATAGCCAAGGTTGACCTGGAGCGTTTCGAGGCCCGCGCGGCGCAGGGGCGGGAAGTCGGTCTTTGCGAGCAGGGGAAGGGTAGGGTGCATGAAAGGCAGGCTCGTGGGCTCGTGGGCTCAGGGGTGATCGGGCTATTGGATTGGGGATCGCCGCGCAAGTCTTCACCCATCCATCACGTTTCGATTCAGGTGCGTCGTTTGGGTAGCGTTTAAGTCAAGCAGCCCGCGGCAGCAGGAACTCGAAGCGCGTCCCGCGTTTGAATTCCGAATGCACGCGCACCACGCTGCCGTGCAGGTCGAGGATGCGCTTGACGATGGCCAGGCCGAGCCCTGAGCTGGTCGAGGCACCGGACTCCTCGGCTTCCGTGGCCCGCCAGTAACGCTCGAAGATGTGCGGCAAGTGGCTCGTCTCGATGCCGCGGCCGGTGTCGCTCACGCTGATCTGCATGAATTCCCCGTGGTTCTCGATGGCTAGCACCACCGCGCCGCCCGAAGCCGTGTAGCGCAGTGCGTTGTCGATCAGGTTCTGCAGCACGCGCTCGATCATGGCAATGTCGGCCAGAACCTTGGCTTGCATGTGGCTCCCGGCCGCCAGGCTGAGCGACACGCCGCGCCGCTCGGCGGCGAGCCGGTAGTTCTGCACCACGTCCTGCAGCAATTCGGCCAAGCAGAACATCTCCTGCCTCGGTTCAACCCGGCCGGCGTCGAGCTTGGACAGTTCGAACAGGTCGGCGATTCGCTTGCCCAACAGATCGACGTGACGCAGTGCGGTGCGCAAGTGGGTGGCGCGCGCCGGCGCGTCAATCGCCTCGCCGCGCAACAAGACGGTTTCGACATAACCCCGGATGCTGGACAAGGGTGTGCGCAGGTCGTGCGAGATGTTGCTCACCAGTTCGCGGCGCTGTCGGTCGCTGTCTTCGAGCCGCTGGAACTGCTGTGCGATGCGTTGCCGCATGGTCTGCACGGCGAGTCGCAACACGCCGATCTCGTCGCCGGACTCCGGCTGTGCCATCGCATCGCCATCGTCGCGGAACGACTTCAGCTCGTCGGTGAGCTGTCGCAGCGGGCGGGTCAGATGTCGCCACGCGAGCCACAACACGGTAACCGCCAACAGCGTGGACAGTGCGGCGCCGACGGCCATCGCACGCAGCGCGCCGGAGTTGCCCAGGCTGGCCGCGACGCCCTGGGCCATGCTGCCGTTGAGAACGACGTACAGATAGCCCATGCCGCCGCCGGGCGGCGCGATTGCCCACACCGAGAAGGTATTGGTGCGCGCCGGGTTGCGCGGGTCGGTGCCCAGCACCGGCAGCAACACGCTGGCATCGTTCGCGGCATTCAGCAAGCGGCCCATCGGCGCCATGTCGACCTGCACGCCCACCGGATCCGGCCCCCGCAGACCTTCCAGCGCGTGAGCCAGAACGCGGCCGTTGGCGTCCAGCAGATAGACCTCGACCGACGGGTTGATGGCCATCACATGCAGCGCCAGTTCCTTCATCAGGCCCTTGTCCGGCTGGCCTGCGGAGGTGATCAGGCCGGGGGGCTGGTGCTCGACGACATAGCGCGCCAGCCCGAGGTTCATGCGCTGCCCGGCTTCGAGAGCCGCCTGCGAGCTGTAGTGCTGCAGCAGGAGGTACATCACTGTACCCAGGCCCAGCAACAGCGGCGCAGCCACGAGCGCCGCGCGCACGTGCAGCCGACGCCACACCGCGGTACCTTTGTGCTTCTGCACCGGCCTCACGGTGCCACCTCGAAGCGATAGCCCACGCCCCACACCGTGTGGATGAAGGCAGCCTCCGCGCGCTCGTCGCCGAGCTTGCTGCGCAGCCGGTTGATGTGGCTGTTGACCGTGTGGTCATACCCATCGTGGCCAAGGCCCCACACGTCGGCCAGCAGCTCGGTGCGAGTGAACACGCGGCCGGGGTGCTGCACAAAGTGCCACAGCAGATCGAACTCGCGCGGCGTGAGAACGATCTCGACGCCGCTCAACCAGGCCCGACGCTGCATCCGGTCGACGCTCAAGCAGCCTTGTTCGACGCGCGCAGGCGTCGGCGCCACTGCCTCCGCCGTGCGTGCGGTGGTGATGGCCGAGCGGCGCAGCAAGGCCTTCACGCGCGCCTGCAGCTCCAGCACGCTGAAGGGCTTGGTCAGGTAGTCGTCGGCGCCCAACTCGAGGCCCAGAACGCGGTCGAGTTCGCCGCTGCGCGCGGTGAGCATCAGGATCGGCACGTGAGAGGTTTGTGCACGCACTTCGCGGCACAGGTCCAGCCCATTCAAGCCTGGCAGGCGGATGTCCAGCACGATGGCGTCCCAGGACTGCTGCAACGCGAGTCGCAAGCCGCCCGGACCGTCGTTGGCCAAAGTGATTTGAGCCGGCAGGTCCGCCAGATGCAAAGCGATCAGTTCCGCAATATCGCGCTCGTCCTCGATCACGAGGATGCAGCGCGTGGCCCGTTCGGTCACATCTGCGGCTGAACGGGTGGCAAATCCTGGCTGTGTGGTGAGGGTCATGTGACAGGGGCCAAGCCTCGGTATTCCAGTTCGTGGTCGATGCGGTTCAGGTCGGCAAGCCAGTCAAGGCGCGCCATGCTGACCACTTCGATCCGTCGGTCGTTCAGCGCCGCCGTCGGACAAGGCTGCGCGCCGAGGCGCCGGTCACGCGAGCGCAGCACCCGGCCGATGACGGGTTCATACAGACGTACAAAGGCGGTCAGCCATTCACATGAGTCGGCATGGCCGGCGATTCCTTTCAGCTCGAAGCGCCGAATCATCCCGAGCGTGGCTTCGGCATCGAACCAGTGGCCGTCCGCAACCCAGTGGTTGACGCTGAAGATGCTGACCGGCAGGCCGCGGGCGTCCAGGCCGATGGCGATCAGATGACTCGGCGCGCTGCGTTTCCAGTCGTCTCGGCCCGGGGCTCCAGGCGGGCCGAGGTGGCGTCGCCGGCCGCTGCGAGTGACGTGCCAGAAAATGTGCAGGTGGCCGTGTTCGGTGTCGCCCGCACGGTGGCTGTGATAGAAGAATTGCGAGCCGCGGCGCCGGTCGACGACACCACCCTGCGGGTAATGTTCGAGCGCGACCACGCCTGCACCGGCCACCCAGCTCTGGATCAGCGAGCCATGCTGCCGGGTGGCGCGGCTGAAGCTGTCCAGGCTGGTTCTGGCGGCGTGATGAGCGCGCAGCAGTTCGGTGTCGCTCAAGCGGCGCAGCGGCAATCGCATCGGTCGGCGATGGCACGGTCGCGCGCAGGACTATTTCTTGGCGCCGCAGGCACCGCACTTCTTCGCGCCACAAGCCCCGCATTTCTTGGCCGCGCAGGCGCCGCACTTCTTGGCTGCGCACGCACCGCATTTCTTGCCGCTGCAGGCGCTCGCGGAAGTGTTGCAGCGCGCGC
Source organism: Methylibium sp. (assembly GCA_031378125.1). Taxonomy (GTDB): domain Bacteria; phylum Pseudomonadota; class Gammaproteobacteria; order Burkholderiales; family Burkholderiaceae_C; genus LGRD01. Next base: position 5,465 of record JANNDW010000484.1, read on the forward strand.
GGCAGGCGCCCCCGGCGCAGCCAGCCAGCGCGGCCGCGGTGACGACGGCGGTGGCCAGGGTGCGGGAAAGGTCAAGTGCCAATGAACTCATGGAAGTCTCCAGTGGTGGGTGATAGAGGGGAAGGGTGGCTGCGTTTTCAGCCGTTCGTGATCACTGGCCTTTCAACGAGGTCCAGTTCTGGTTCGCGCGGTCGATGAAGCCCGGTATGTCTGCCTGCCAGCGCTTCTGCACGGCGGGGCTGAGGTTCAGATAGAGCTTGCCGTCGACGATGCGGAAGGCCGTCGGGTCGATGTCGGGCTTGACGCCCTGCGCCACGCCGTAGGCGCAATAGCCGCCGTACTGCGGCTCGTACTTCGCGGGGTCGGCCTTGAAGAGCTGCTGGTTCGCCTCGCTGGCGAACCAATAAGTGGCCGCGCTGACGGTGGTGCTGTGCTCGGACTTGCCCATGACCGCCTTTCCTTCGACGAAATAGGCGACCGGGTCGTGGCCGTGGATTGCGACGCCGCGGGCGTCGAGATTGGCTGGCCCTGCGGCCCACGCGGCAACTGGCACCAAGGTGGCGGTCGCTGCGAGCAGAAGGTGGCGTCGAAGAATATTCATGATCAGTCCGAGGCTGCGAGTGCCCATCATGTTTCGTGCGCCGGCGCAAGTCCTCACCGATTTCTCACGCAGTGCTCAGCGATTCGATGGGCCGTCCCGCGTGAGCGGCTGCTGACGGTGTTGCCCACGGTCTGACGATCTGCCGCGATGGTTTGGTGAGGACTTCCTCGCAGCGGGCTCCAAGAATCCATCGTTGGCGCTGTTGCCAGATCCCAGGAGCTTCACCGTGCACTCATCAGCGAGACGTTTCGCATTGGCCTTCACGTCATTGGCCATGCTGCTTGGCACCGCCGCCTGCGGCGGAGGCGGCGACGATGCCGCCGATCAAAGTTCGGCCGCAGGGCTCGACTCCGGCCGCGCCACCGCTTTGGGGCGCCGCACGCCGGCGCCGCCACCGCCAGCACCTGCGCCGGCACCCTCGTCGGACTCCACGCTGGCGCTGGCCTCGGCCAGTGCAGCCGGGCAGGCCGTCACCGGCAACGTGTGCGGCGTGTCGTCCGATGGCGGCAAGGTCTTGTTCACCTCGTACTCGGACGCGCTGACGAGCGGCGACCCGACGCCGCAGGCGGAGGACATCTACCTGAAGAACTTCAACGGCAACGGCGTCACCCGGGTGGTGGCAGGCACAGGGTTCTGCCTTGCCCTCACGCCCGACGCCAACACGGTGGTCTATTCCCTGGGCAACCCCGTCATCTTTTCACCGATTTGGGTGAAGAACCTGACCACGGGTGCGGCCACACTGGTCACGCCGCCGCTCAACGCCTTCCCGAACGTCACGGGCTACCAGTTTGCCGGTGTGTCGGACGACGGGCTGCGCGTGGCCTTCATCGCCCAACCCACGCGCACCTGCAGCGGCTATGACTGCATTGCCAACGGGCCGGCACGCATGCTCCTGCGCGACCTGGCCACGGGTGCACTCATCAACCTGGAAGACCAGGTGCGCTTCACTACGTCGCAAGGTGTGGCCAACGGTGAAGCATGGCTTTCACCGAATGGCCGGACACTGGCCTTTTCGAGCGGTGTTGACTATCCGCAAGTCGGCGACACGAATGCCAAGGGCGATGTCTTTGCGCTCGACATCGCCAGCGGCAATGTGCAACTGGTGAGCACCAATGCGGCAGGGCAGCAGCTCAGCATTCCCGGTTTCGGGGGCGGCGGGTCGATGTGGGGGGTGCACGCCTTCCTGTCGAACAGCAGCAAGATTGCCTTCTACAGCGACTACGACACCAGCGCGGGACCGGCCGGCGTCTACGTGAAGGATCTCGTCACGGGGGCCCTCAACCGCATCCTCGACCGAAACATCACGTACCGCGTCGGCTCCCACTTGGCGCTCAGCTTTTCGGACGACGGGCGCAGGGTGAGTTATGTGGAGTCCAACGGCCTGGGCGGCTCGTTCGCAACCAGCCTGCCGCGGGTGCGTGATATCGCCACCGGCGCCCTCGTGAATGCGGCGACCTTGACCAACGGCACCGTGGGCAATGGTCAAACCACGACGAGCGTGCTGTTGTCGCGGGACGGTCGGATCGCTGCGTTCGGCAACAACTCGACCAACCTGCTCGGTGGGGTGTCTCCGCTGGGCGGGGCAGAACTTCGGGCCTACCGCAAGCTGCTGCCCTGACAGGGCGCCTCGGCGTCAAGGCGCCGAGGCGGCGGCGCCGGGGAGAAACACGCCCGGCAGCCCGCCCTTGGCCCCGCGGTGCACGATCGGGCAGTTCAGCACGACGTCGGTGGCCTTGATGCGCACCGAACCTGCATCGGCCGCGACGAGCACCTGCTCTTCCGAGGTTAGCGTCCGAGGCTCGCGGCCGGCAACCCACGTGACGGTGACCATGCGCCACAACGGGCTGTAGGCTTTGTCGCGGTTGAGGTATCCCATAGGCTGCGGAGCGGACGCGAAGATGCTGGCCTGCCTGAAGTTGGTGACGGCGTAGACCTTGTCGACCGACGAGGGTTGACCCGGTCGCTGCGGGCCGCGAGGCAGTGCATCTGCCAGGCGTGGGGCGAAGTTCGCCCGTTTGTCCATGGCGACCTCGACGTCCGACACGTCGGTGGTGATGTAGAAGACGACCTCGCCTTCGAACCATCCCTGCAGCATGGGTAGTTGAAGCGATGCTTCGGTCGCCTGTTGGGCGGGCGACGCGCAGCCGACCAGCCACAGCGCAGCGACCAGCGCTGCGGCGATGGGCTGCCACAGGGCGCGGCACGTCACCATGGGAAACATTGGTCTTTCGCTGCCGGCTGCCTGGGTCATGACATGCGGCACCGGGTTGTGTTGGGGTCCGCCGCGTCGCATGCTCACCGCGAAGGGAGTCCTGCGAGCACGGCCGCGCGGAGTTCGTCGAAGCCATCGACGACAAGGTCGTATTGCATGTTCGGCTGAGGGTCGGGTGGACCCTCAGGGCCCCATTCGTCGGGCCGGCGGACGAAGGCCGTTCGCATGGCGGCCTGATGCGCGGCATTGAGGTCGAAGTTGTGACACGCCACCATGAGGATCTGCGAAGGTGCGAGGTTCATCCACCGTGCGGCGGTCGCGTAGGCCTCGGCATGCGGCTTGTAGATGCCGATCATTTCGCAGGAGATGACGGCATCCCAGGCAATGCCGTTGCGCCTAGAGACATCGACCACCAGCGACAGGGGTAGCATGGTGAACGACACCACCGGCAGCACGGTTCTAAGTGACGCGACTGCGGCTGCGAAGTCGGGCCAAGCGTCCAGCGTGTGCCAGGTGCGCCACAGTTCGTCACGGTCTTCGGCAGTGAACGCATCGAGCCCGAAGTGGCCGAGTGCATCGGCCAACACGCGCCGGTGCACATCGTCCATGTTGAAATCCGGCCGCACCTGGCCGACGATGACCTTCATGGTGCGCCGACGCCAGTCGTTGGCCAGCGCGTGCCAGTCTCCCTTGACGCCGCGGCTTGCACCGATGCGCTCGAACGCTCTGACGAGGCCGGCGTGCCAGTCCAGCACGGTGCCACCGGTGTCGAAGGCCAGGGCCTGAATGTCCATTCGATCTCCTCAACTCTGCGCCTTCGGCGCCATCGGAGTCTGCCACTGGCCGCCACGCTGCCAGGCCGTCGGGCTCTGCCCCAGGCGCTGCGTGAAGATACGGCCGAGCGCGCTGGCGCTGGCGTAGCCGACTTCCATCGCCACCTGTTTCACGGGCAGCCCGCGGCGCAGCATCGTGCGCGCCAACCCGAGCCGCCAGCCGGTGAGGTATTCACCCGGCGGTAAGCCGACGCGCTGGGCGAAGTGGGCGGCGAAACGCGCGCGCGACATGCCGGCCTCGGCCGCCATCGATTCGAGCGACCAGCCACGCGCTGGTTCGGCATGCACCGCGCAGAGTGCCTTGTGCAGCCGCGGGTCGGCCAGGCCCGCCATGAGGCCGCCATCGACCAGACGCTGCTCGATGGCGTAACGCAGCATTTGGACCACCAGCACCTCGGTCAGGCGGTTCACCACGGCATCATGGCCGCAGCGTTGGCCGGACGCCTCGCTGAACAGCAAACGTTGGGTGAGATCCAAGCTGGGAACGCTCGACAAGGGCACGAGCAGATGAGAAGGCAGGGCACGCAGCAGCGGGTTATCGTCGCCGATACCGAACTCGACCGAAGCACAGACGATGTCGGCTCCTCGCGCCTCGTCGGCGTCCAATCGGTGTGCGGTGGCTTGCGGAAAGAACAAGACGCTCGGCTCGTCGAGCACCGTGCGCAATCCCTGAGCATCGGTGACGCCGAGACTGCCCTGGTGCAGCAGGTGCAAATGACCCGCACCCGGGCCGGCGTCGAAGCTGGCCACGCCACACAAGGCACCGCCGTGGATCACACGGGCGCTGAGCTCGAAGCGTTTCAACAGGGCAGACAGACGGTCGGGCATGAGACGTATCGTATATCAATGGAGACGAAATGAGGCCTATCGTCTCGCTCTGGCCCGTAGACTGGGGCTCATTCCAAGGAGACCTCGCCATGCTCATGCCCCGCCAACCCGTGCCCACACTGAGCGTGCCCACGCTCGCCCACGGCGACTTCAATCTCGCCGAGGACTCTGCGCCGAACTTCACACTGGTCCTGTTCTATCGTGGTTTGCATTGCCCGATCTGCCTGAAGTACCTGCTGGAACTGGGGCGGTTGCAGCCTGAATTCGACAAGCGCGGCGTGAAGGTTGTGGCTGTGTCGAGCGACGGGCGCGAGCGCGCGCAGGCGATGGCCGACAAGCTGAACGCGCCGCAGCTTCGCATCGGCTACGACCTGAAGCTGGCCAACGCCCGCGAGTGGGGCCTGTACGTCAGCACGTCGCGCGGGGTCACTTCGATCGGTATCGAAGAGCCGGCGCTGTTCTCCGAGCCCGGTGTGTTCATCGTGCGCCCGGACGGTACCCTCTACTACGGCGCGGTGCAGACCATGCCGTTCGCTCGGCCGCATTTCGACGAGCTGCTGGCGGCACTGGACTTCGCGCTGGCCAAGAACTACCCGGCCCGCGGCGAGTACGCAGGCGCGGTTTGATCCCTCGGCAAGGCACTTGGCGGCTGGTGAGCCTGACGGCCCTGGCCATGCTGGCGTTCGCCAGCAATTCATTGCTTTGTCGGGCGGCGCTGAAGCACACCGCCATCGATCCAGCCACCTTCACCACCCTGCGCATCGTGGCGGGTGCGGGTGTCTTGTGTTGGCTCACAGGTCGACGGGCTCAGCGCCCTGCCGGCAGTTGGCGCTCGGCGCTGGCCCTGTTCGTCTATGCGGCGGCGTTCTCGTTCGCCTACGTTGAGCTGGAGGCCGGGACGGGTGCACTGTTGCTGTTCGGTGCTGTCCAGCTGACGATGATCGGCCACGGGTGTTGGCGGGGCGAGCGCCTTGGCCTGGCGCAGTGGTCTGGGCTGGTGCTGGCGCTGGGTGGCCTTGCGGCCCTGCTGCTGCCAAGCGCCTCCGCGCCGCCTGGGCACAGCACGTTGCTGATGCTGGTGGCCGGCATGGCTTGGGGCATTTACTCGCTGCGTGGGTCAGCACAAAGCAGCGCACTGGCGGTCACGGCTGGCAATTTCTTGCGGGCGGTGCCGTTCGCCCTGGCATTGAGCCTGGTTGGGTGGCCTGCGCCTTGGCCCGGCCTCACCGGTGTGGCACTGGCTGCGGCCTCCGGTGCCTTGGCGTCCGGAGTCGGCTACGCGACTTGGTATGCCGCGCTGCGCGGGCTGCGCTCGTCGCAGGCGGCAGCCGTGCAGCTAACAGTGCCGGTGGTGGCCACGGTTGGCGGTACCGCGCTGCTGGGGGAATCCATCACCCTGCACCAGGCGCTGGCGTCGGCAGCCGTGCTGGGCGGTGTCGGGCTCGTGCTGTTTGTAAGGAACATCAAGGCTGCTGCGACCTTCTGAGTAACCGGAACAAACCATCAACACGCCCATCGCCGCTCCGACCTTTCGCCCCCGCCTGGTGCCGTCTCGCGCCCCGCTGGAAGACATGCGCTCGAGCATGCAGCGCACCGGCCAGTGGCATGCGCACCAGACCGCCGGGCGCCGCTGGCCAGTGGCCTGTGTGTCGCTCGAGATCACGCAGCGCTGCAATCTCGACTGCACGCTGTGCTACCTCAGCGAATCCTCGGAATCCGTGCGCGACTTTCCGCTCGAAGAGGTGTTCCGCCGCATCGACCTGATCGTGCAGCACTACGGACCCGGCACCGACGTGCAGGTATCTGGCGGCGAACCCGCCTTGCGCCGGCGTGACGAGCTGGTGGCCATCGTGCGCCGACTGGCGAGCCTGGGCCTGCGCGCATCGTTGTTCACCAACGGTATCAAGGCCAGCCGCGAACTGCTGGCCGAGCTGTGTGAGGCCGGTCTCACCGACGTCGCCTTCCATGTCGACACGACCCAGCAGCGAGTGGGCTACGCCTCGGAGGTCGAACTCAACGTCCTGCGCCGCGAGTACATCAATCGTGCCCGCGGCTTGCCGATCAGCGTGTTCTTCAACACCACCGTGCACGCCGGTAACTTCGACGACGTGCCGATGCTCTCGGCCTTCTTCGTGGCCCACGCCGACGTGGTGCGATTTGCATCCTTCCAGCTGCAGGCTGAGACCGGCCGCGGAGTGCTTGGCGCACGGACCGAGCCCATTGGCAACGACAGTGTCGCCCAGCGCTTGCGGGCGGGCACGGCAGTCGACGACCTGCGCTTCAATGTGCTGGCGGCCGGCCACCACGAGTGCAACCGAAGCGCCGTGCTGTTGGTGGTCAACGGGCGCGCCCATGACGCCTTTGCCGACAGCGCCTTCGTGCAGCGCTTCATGCGCGAGACGGCCGACGTGCGCATCGAGCGCGGCACGCCCTGGCGCGCCTTGCGCTCGCTGCTGGCGGCGAGCCTGGCGCGGCCTGCGCTGGCCGCGGCGGCGCTGCGCTGGGGCCTGGCGCTGACGTGGCGGCTGCGCAGCGACCTGCTGGCCGCGCGCGGGCGCGTACACAAGCTGACGCTGTTCACCCACAACTTCATGGACGCCTGCGCAATGGATGCCGAGCGCATCGATGCCTGCGTATTCATGGCGATCACGCAGGACGGCCCTTTGAGCATGTGTGCGTACAACGCCCAACGCGACGCCTACTTGTTGAAGCCCTTGCAGCCTAGCCAGAAGTACGAAGAAACGGTGTGTTGTGCGGGCATCAACCTGCAGGGCGAGTTCGTTCGCCTCTACCCCGTTCGCTACCGGCATTTGCGCACGGAGCAGCAGTTCATTCGATGGGACGTGATCGAGTATGAGCAGGAGCGGCCGCCCGGCGACCCGCGACCTGAGAGCCGCCACATCAATGAAGATTCGATCCGCGTCGTACAGCGCGCAGCTCAGATGCCCGAGGACGGCCGCGTGAGCTTGTGGGCGCCGCATGTGAGCGAGTCTTTGGTCGCGTTAAAGACTGCCAACGTTGTCGCCGGTACCAGTCTCGGAATCGTCAGGCCTGATCTGGGTTCTGTCAGGTTTCGGCCACGTAAGTTGCAGGCAGGATCGGCCGAGGCGCGGCAGCTCGCCGCAGCCTTCAAACAGGTCTCATTGATCGATGCAAACCCGCTGCCTGAGTTGACCGTGGAGTACGAGTTCTCATATCGCTTCACCAGCGCCGGGAATAGACACGACATGAAGATTCACGACTGGGAGGTTCAGGCTGCCTACTTCGCTTATAAGCGCCGCTACGGCGACGCGGCACTCGACAAGCTGCGCGAGGAATACGAGGTGAACATTCCCCAGCGTAATTTGCATCTGGTAATGGGGACAATGCTTGCGCATCCTCGGCAATTCATCGTTATCGGGTTGCTCCGGACCGGGATCAGTCCGGAGGATGCGACGCGCCAGGGCTCGCTGATTTGAAGTAGCCCGAGGAGATGTGCGGCCCCAACACGGCCGCTGCCTGTTGGCGATTTCCACTTCCGTTTGCAGGAGGTTGCGTCTTGTTGTCGAGCTTGTTGCTCGCACAGTCGTGGTGACCGCGATCCATCTGGATAAGGGGAACTGAATGCTCAAGTACGACGACGCCGGGCTTCGCAACGTGTGGTTGGCCAACGGCTATGAACTGCACGATACGGCCTACGGCAAGGCCGTGTCGTACCACGACATCCATGGCCTCACGCACGCCATCTGCGCCGCGCTGGTGAACAAGCCTGGCCCGCTGACGGGGGCTGAATTCCGCTACCTGCGCCTGCACTTGCGCCTGTCGCAGGTGTCTCTGGGCAAGATGCAGGGCGTGAGCGAGCAAAGCGTTGCACTGTGGGAAAAGCGTGGGCGCATTCCCCGCTTGGCCGACAAGCACTTGCGTCTCTTTTGGATCAAAAAGCACGATGGCAACGAGCCCATCGTGCGGGCCATGAACCGGCGCAACGATGTGGAGCGTCTCGTCAGCCAGAAGATCGTGGCGCGTGAGTCCCGCGCGAAAGGTTGGACGACGAAGGCCGAAGCGCTCGAAAGTTGATGACTCACCGGTCCAGGCGCTTCAAGCCTGCAGCGCCAGCCGCAAGGGCTTGCGCTGCAAACCAGCCGCAGTGTGCTGCACCAGCATCAGCACCAGCCTGCGCAGCCCTTCCCACGGGTCGGTGGGCCAGTCGGGATGTTTCAGGCCCTTGACGAGCCCATCGCACACATGGGCGGCGTGCAGCAATTCCGCCACCGTGGCGGGGGTCAGCTGCGGCACGACACGCTCGAACAGCCGTTCCTTGTCGCCCCAGACCCGCGCTTCGCGCAGCGCCATCGGCAGCGGCTTGCCGGCGCCGACCGCGTCTTTCACCCGCTTGAGCGCACGAATGTCCTCGGCCAGCGTCCAGTGCACCAGCACGGCGGCTTCGCCCTCGTCGCGCAGGCCGTCGAGCATGCGCAGCGCGCGCGCCACCTGGCCCGACAGCACCGCCACACCGAGCTTGAAGACGTCGTAACGCGCCACGTTCAGCACGGCGGCCTCGATCTGCTCGACGCTCAGTTCGCCGGGTGAGTACAGCAAGCCGAGCTTCTGGATTTCCTGGTGCGCGGCCAGCAGGTTGCCTTCCACGCGGTCGGCAAAAAAGGCCAGTGCGTGTTGCCCCGCTTCGCCGCTTTGCACGCGCTGGCCCTGGCCGGCCAGGCGCTGCGCAACCCATTGCGGCAGCGCCTTGCGGTCGATGGGGTCAACGCGCACCATCAGGCCGGCTCCGTCGAGCGCGGTGAACCAGGCGCTGCTTTGCTGGGTGCGGTCGAGCTTGGGCAACTGCACCAGCGTCACCACATCGTCGCTAAGCGACTGGCAATAATGTTGAATCGCCTCCGAACCGTCCTTGCCGGGCTTGCCCGAGGGGATGCGGATCTCGATGAGCTGCCGCTCGGCAAACAGGCTCATCGCCCGCGATGCGCCGAGCAGGCCGCTCCAGTCGAAATGCGCGCCGGCCACGGTGTGCACCTGGCGCTCGGTGCAGCCCGCGGCGCGCGCCGCGGCGCGAATCGAGTCGCCCGCCTCTTGTGCGAGCAGCGGCTCGTCGCCCCACACGGTGTACAGCGGGCGCAGGCCCTTGCTGAGCTGGGCCTTGAGCTGATCGGCGCGAATTTGCATGGGGGACTGCGGCTCAGAGCGCCTGCACCGACGCCAGCCGCCGCATCACCTGCGCGACGATGTCGCTTTGCATCGCGCGGTACAGCAGAAGCTCTTCATGTTCCTTGGCCAGCGCCGCGCTTTCGCTGTAGCTCATGTCGCGGTTGAGCACGATCTCGGTGGCGGGAATCAGCTCCTTGCCGGCCACCGTGTGCAGCCGAAAGCTCAGGCGCGTGCGCAGCTGCATTTCACGCACCTGGCCGGCGGCTGTGCTGGCGACGACGCTTTTTTCGCGCGCTTCGTTCAAGGCTTCGAACACCACCTGCGCCTGCGAGACGCTCTCGACCACCTGGGTGCTCTTGCTCAAGTTGATGCTGACGCGCAGCTCCTCGGCCAGCGCCGAGCGGGGCCGAAAGCCGCTGAGCTGCACCGTGCCAAAGCGCAGCTCCGGGGCGCGCTTGAGCTCGAATCCGCAGCCCGCGACGGTCACGACACAGGCAGCGGCACAGGCAGCGGCAATGGTGCGTCGGAACGGCATCAAACCACGACGTTGACCAGCCGGCCCGGCACCACGATCACCTTCTTGGCGCGTTTGCCATCGGCAAACCTCAGGAAGTCGGGGCTGGCCAGCGCGGCGGCCTCGATGGTGGCTTTGTTGGCCGTGGCTGCCACTTGAATGGCGCCGCGCAGCTTGCCGTTGACTTGCAGCA
>JANNDW010000279.1:0-14780 GCA_031378125.1 Methylibium sp.
CGGCAGCCCGAACTACAAGAGCTTCGACCTGTCCAGCCTGCGCTACCTGAGCGGCGGCGGCGCGGCGATGCCGCAGGCGGTGGCGCAGCGGCTGATCGACGAATTCGGCCTGACCTTCGCCGAAGGCTACGGCCTGACCGAAACCGCCGCGCCCAGCCACGCCAACCCGCCCGAGCGCGCCAAGCTGCAATGCCTGGGCATGCCGATCTACGGCGTCGATTCGCGCGTGGTGGACCCGCTCACCTTGCAGGAAATGCCGGTCGGCGAGGTCGGTGAAATCGTCACCCACGGGCCGATGGTCTTCAAGGGTTACTGGCGCCACCCCGAGGCCACGGCCGCCGCGTTCGTGGCCTTGCCGGGCGAGCCGCAAGACAAGCCATTCTTTCGCACCGGCGACCTCGGCCGCATGGACGAAGAAGGCTACTTCTTCCTCACCGACCGCCTGAAGCGAATGATCAACGCCAGCGGCTTCAAGGTCTGGCCCGCCGAGGTGGAAATGCTGCTCTACAAACACCCGGCGGTGCAAGAGGCTTGCATCATCAGCGCGCGCGATGCCTACCGCGGCGAGACCGTCAAGGCGGTGGTCGTGCTGCGCGCCGAGGCCCGCGGCAAGACCAGCGGCGAAGACATCATCGCGTGGGCGCGCGAACAGATGGCGGCCTACAAGGCGCCCAGGCTGGTGGAGTTTGTCGACGCGCTGCCCAAGTCGGGTTCGGGCAAGGTGATGTGGCGTTTGCTGCAAGACCAGGAGGCGGCACGGGACGGGTAGATGCCGCGTGCGGCCGCGTTGCGGTGCCGCCGCGGTGCCGACTGCGGCCACAATCTCGCTCCCGCCCTGTGCAGACTTTCACGAGCCCCAACATGTCGCGCTACCAGGTTCGCCACGCCAGCCTCAAAGACGCCAAAGGCGTGGCTGAAATCCACGTTGCCGCATGGCAAGCCGCCTTCAAGGGCGTGCTGCCCGACGAACAGCTGGCAGCCCTGTCGGTCGACAAGCGCCAGGTCTTCTGGCGCGAGGCGATTGACCTGGGTGAGCCGCAGTTGCTGGTCGCAACCGACGCTGATGCGATCGTCGGCTGGGTGGCCTTCGACCGCTCGCGCGACAAGGGCACACCGCCCACCACTGGTGAAATCTGGGCCATCGGCGCGGCCCCTGCGCTGTGGTCCACCGGCGTTGGCCTGGCCTTGTGGGACGGTGCCCGCGACGCCCTGTTGGAAGAAGGTTGCACCAAGGTGACCGTGTGGCTGCCGCTGCGCAACGAGCGTGCGCTGCGCTTTCACGAGCTGGCCGGTTTCAAACGCGAAATGGCCACCGCCAAGACCGTCGAGATGAGCGGCGTGAAGGTGGAAGAGATCCGGCTTCAGCGCAAGCTCGGCTGAGCAAGCATCGAGGGTCGCCGCTTCGATGCGGGCAAACCCTCTATTGATGGGCGAACGCCACCGCGTATACGCTCCAACCCCAACCGACACTCAGGAGATTTCGATGCGCAGTAAAGCAAGCCGGGTCATGTTATGTGCGACCGCTGCGGCCGCCGCGGGCGTGGCCGGCGTCTGTCTGGCGCAAGCGCTGGTTGCACCCGGCCCGAACAAGCTGAAGTTTCCGCAGAACTGGGACAAGGGTGTGATGTACGCCACCGTGGACCGCTACGACACCAAGCAGTACCGCGAGTTCTACACCAGTGCCGACGCCGTGCAAGCCGCCCGCGACGGCAAGACCATTCCCAACGGCACCGTGCTCACGCTGGCGGCCTATGCCGCCAAGCTCGATGCCGACGGCAAACCGGTGAAGGACGCCAACGGCCGCTTCATCAAGGACAAGCTGGTCGCCGTGAACTCGATGCAAAAAGAGGCCGGTTGGGGCGACGACATTCCGGCCGCGATCCGCAACGGCGACTGGATCTACCAGTCGTTCACGCCCGACGGCCAGGTCAACGACAAGGCCAACCTCACGGCCTGCTTTCAGTGCCACTTGCCGTTTGCCAAGGACCAGTACCTGACCAACCTGGCCAAGCTGTCCGGCAAATTTCCGTCCACCGCCACTGCCGAGGTCAAGAGCGGCCCGAGCGATGTGGCGATCAACGGCTTCACGTTCGGCCCCGGCACGATCAAGGTCGCTGTGGGGCAGAAGATCACCTGGACGAACGCCGACGACACGCCGCACCAGATCTCGATCACCGGCAAGGAGCAGCGCAGCGAGTTGATGCTCAAAGGCCAAAGCGCCACGCTGCAATTCGACGAGGCCGGCAACATCGCCTACATCTGCGGCCTGCATCCGGGCATGAAAGGGACCATCGAGGTGGTTGCGAAGTAGTGCTCGCCAAACAACGCCCCGGGGCGGCCGATGCGCCGCTGTCGGCTGGCGAACTTGTCCCGCGCGGTGTACTCGTCGCCGCGTATTTGTCAACGGTTTTTCAGGAGGTACCCCATGCGTCAGTCTTTCAAGACGTCCTTGCTCGTGTCCGTCACGACGTTGTCCGCCCTTGCCGCGTGCGCCGGCGCGCCCGGTGGCATGAAGGCTGAGATGAAGAGCGGTCCGGGCTTTTTCGTCACCAGCGCCGGCCCGGGCAAGGGTGCCGACCTCGGTGGCCTGGCGGGTGCGGACAAACATTGCCAAACGCTGGCGGCAGCGGCCGGCGCTGGCAGCCGCACCTGGCGGGCTTACCTCAGCGCCGCCCCGGCTGCTGGCGCGCCGGCGGTCAATGCACGCGACCGCATCGGCCGCGGCCCGTGGCTCAACGTCAAAGGGGCGGTGGTCGCCAGCGACGTGGATCAACTCCATGGCGCCAACAACCTCACCAAGCAGACGGCGCTCACCGAGAAGGGCGAATCCATCAACGGCCGCGGCGACACGCCGAACATGCACGACATCCTGACCGGCTCGGCGCCGGACGGCCGCGCCATGGCCGGCGACAAGGACACGACCTGTGGCAACTGGACGCTCAGCGGCGAGGGCTCCGCACTGGTGGGCCACCACGACCGCATGGGCCTGGATGATTCGCCGCCGGCCAAGTCGTGGAACTCGTCCCATCCGTCACGCGGATGCAGCCAGGAGGCGCTCAAGGGCACCGGCGGCAACGGACTGTTCTATTGTTTTGCGGCCAACTGATCGCCGCACGGCAACCAGGGCAAAGCTCAGGCGCGCTTCTTGCGCACGCTCGCCTCAGCGTCCAGATCCTCGAAGAAGCCCGACGCAACGGGCTCGTTCAAGTGGTTGTAGTCGAGGCCGTCGCCGTCCAGCAGGTATTCCTGGATCTCCGGAACCGGGATCATGCGCCGGCCCTCCAGATCGACCTCATCTTCGCCGGTCGCCGGCGCTTCGCCTTTGGTCTTGAACAACTCCCGAACCGCGCTGATGCTGGGCAGGTCGGTTTCGCGCCACACATGGACCTTGACGCCGGCCGCCTGCAGCACCTGGGCCAGGCGTTGATGCCTGGCGACGCTGCGCTGGGTCTGCTCGGGCGGCCGAACTTCCACGGCGGCGATGACGCGCGAACTGGCATCGCACACCAGCAAGTCCACATTGAGCCGGCCCGCGCGTGTCAGCCATTGGGCGTAAGAATTGCCCGTGGGCACGCTGATGAAGCGCGACAGCGGCACTTGCGCCAGCACCAGGTGGCGTGGCAGCGCGCGCCGCAAGGTGCCGTAGGCGAGCCGCTCGGGCAGCGTCATCACCCGCACCGCTTGCGGCGGCCAAGCCTGCACCGTGTCGAGCACCTCGCTGTCGGGCGCCCTGCCGGCGTCTGGCGCGCCCCTGCGGCGCCGCGCCACCAGAAACAGCATCAGCAAGGCCGAAATCAGCAAGGCAGCAATGGCGGCGGGATCGAGTGCGGGCATGGTGTCGATGGTGGTGCGGCTCGGGAAACGAGACTAGAGCGGCGGCTCTCCAATGGTCAAGGGCTTTGAGCCACAAGCTCGGGCCGACCGTCCATTCCGTCGCGCCAGTTTCGATACGTTACACGCTGCCGCACCCGCCCGGCAGCCAACGCCACATTAACGGCCTGCGATTCCCAGCAGTTCCACCTCGAACTGCAGGGTGGCGTTCGGCGGGATCACATCGCCGGCGCCGCGCTCGCCATACGCAATCGCGGCCGGGCAAGTGAGCTTGGCCTTGCCGCCGACCTGCATGCGCTGCACACCTTCGGTCCAGCACTTGATGACCCGGTTGAGCGGGAATTCCGCCGGCGTGCCGCGCGAATAGGAACTGTCGAACTCCTTGCCGTCGGGAAAGGTGCCACGGTAGTGAACCTTGACTGTTTCGGTGGCCGACGGGTTTGGCCCTGCGCCCTCCTTGAGGGAGCGGTAGACCATTCCGCTGGACGTGACGACGGCACCCGGCTCCTTGGCGGCGCTGGCTGCTATATCGGTTTGTGCCCAGCAGGCAGACAGCGGAGCAAGGCTCAGCAGGGCGGTCAGCAAAATGATTCTCACGACGAGTCTCCAGAGAAAGTGGGTTCAGACGCAATCATCACCGATCGCGAACGCCGGACGCAAACCGGGCTGGGCCGGCGGCACGATGAAGGGGCTTCAGTCGCACCGCCAAGCGGCCGATAAGCGTGAACCAACGAAAGGATGTGTCATGGCCGTCAATCTCGTCAGCGGCGCCAGCGCCGCGCTCAACAACCCGGCAATGGATGGCGCGGTGGCCATCGCCGTGCTGAAGAAGGCCATCGAGCTTCAGGCCCAGAGCGCCGCCCAGCTGCTGCAAACCTTGCCCTCGCCACCGGCCGGCAACCTGCCCCACCTCGGCAATCACCTGAACACGGTCGCCTGAGTCTGGCGTTGGCGCCGTCAGTCGACCCGCTCGGCGCCGGTCATCAGCGCGATGAAGCGCTCGATGCCGATGTTGCCGCCCGACAGCGTGATGCCCACGCGTTGACCCAAGAACCGCTCGCGGTGGTGCATCAGCGCCGCCAGCGCGTTGGCGCCGGACGGTTCGAGCACCACCTTCATGCGCTCGAATCCAAAGCGCATCGCCTGCACCACCACCGGGTCGGGCACGGTCAGGATGTCGGTCACCATCGCCTTGATCACTTCGAATGGCATTGTTCCGACGGACTGGGTCTGCTGGCCATCGCAAATCGTGCGCGGCACATCGATCGTGACGATGCTGCCGCTGCGCAGTGATCGCCGCATGTCGTCGCCCCGCTCGGGCTCGGAGCCGTACACGCGAATGCCGGGCACCAAGTGCTTGGCCGCCACTGCACAGCCGGCCAGCAAACCACCTCCGCTGGCGCACACGATCAGTGCGTCCAGCGGCCCGCTGTCTTCGATCAACTCCAGCGCGGCCGTGCCCTGGCCCGCCATCACCGGCAAGTGGTCGTAGGGCGGAATCAGCACCGCATTTCGCTGCGCGACCAACGTGGCCGCGATCTCGGCGCGGTCCTGCGTGTAGCGGTCGTAGGTGATGACCTCGGCGCCGTAGCCGCGGGTGGCCGCGAGCTTGAGCGCGGGCGCGTCTTGCGGCATCACGATGGTGGCCTTGCAGCCATGCAACTGCGCCGCGAGCGCCACCGCCTGGGCGTGGTTGCCGGACGAGAACGCCACCACGCCACGCGCCCGCTCGGCATCGGTCAGCACGTTCAGCGCGTTGTAGCCGCCGCGAAACTTGAAGGCGCCCATGCGCTGCAGGTTCTCGGCCTTCATGAACACCTGCGCGCCCAGCAGCGCGTCCAGCGTTTTTGAGCTCAGCACGGGGGTGCGATGCGCAACGCCCTTGAGGCGAGTGGCGGCGGCTTGGATGTCGGCGAACTGAAGCATCGGGATCCCGGGTGGTGGACAGCGGATTGTCAACGCTTGGCATCAGCGCCTGGCATCGGCGCTTGGCGTCAACGTTTGGCATCATCGCTTGGCATCACCGCTTGGCATCACCGCTTGGCATCACCGCCTGGCATCAGCGCGCGCGATCAGGCGGCGCAGCTCGGTGAGCTTGGCCTTGAGCTGGCGTGCATTCTCGGGGCCTATGCGCAGCAGCAGTTTTTGCCCGGCCGAGCGCGCTTCGAGCGCTGCGTCCTCGTATTCGTAGCGGACCCACGGTGTGGCCGGCTCGATCGGCCCCTTCACCTCGGTCAGTTTTACTTTCAGCGGCCCCGCGGGCTCGGGTGTTTCAAGCAAATGATCGATGACCTGCACCACCCGGTCGTTGAAGTACTTGCCGGGGTAGCCCAGGTTTTCGTAGGCTTGCTGAAACAGCGGGTAAAGCTGCTTGTAAAGCGCCGCTGTCCGGGCCGTGTTGGCCGAGGCGATGAACTCCACGAGGGGTGCATAGCGGCGTGCGTTCTCGGGGCTGATCAGGCTCCCTTCGGCCCCGTTCATCGTCTGGAATTTTGGAGGTGTGGGGTTCACCGGCCAGAGCCGCGCCGCGGCGTGCGGGCGGTCCAGGTTGTCCACGGTGGCGACCACCTTGGCCGCGAAGTTGTCGGGGCTCAGAAACGTGAGCATCGCTTTGCGGCCCACGAGATCGGCCAAGGCATCGGCAACGTACGCGTCGGCCTGGTCGGGCGACGGGAGCGGGCGCGCCTTGGGCGGCGTTGCGGAGGCGGCGTCCGCCGCTTCGATGGGGTGGCGGATCAAGGGCGCGGCAGGCGCCGAGGCCGCCACCGCGGCGGAAGGCGGCGCAACCGCGACGGGGGTCGTTTGCGCCGCCGCCGGCGCCGCTGGCGGCGCTTTTTGCAGCCACCACACCAGGCCGGCAGCCACCAGGCACAGCCAAACCAGCAGCACGAACCCCCAGAGCACTTTTTGTTTCATGGCATCCTCACGATGAAGCGGGTTGGCACCGGGCCTGCGCTTGCTCCGACCCGGAGCAGACAAGTGGGCGCGCCTGTTTGAGGCAGTGCCCGGCCCGAACCGAGCCGGCACGATACCGCTTCAATGCCTTGTGGGGCAAACCCGCTGGCGCGATCCGCCGACCGGGCCTTTCGACAAACAGCGCTGCGCCCCTTCGGCGAGCGTGGGCTGTGTCAGGGGCTCTTACTCTGCCGGCGCCAGTTCGGCGGTGGTGAGCGGTGCGTTCTGAACCTCGCGCAGCGAGGCCATGCGTTTGCGGGTACCGGGGTGGGTGGGCGTGTCGCGCGTCAGGCCCAGGCGCTTGAAGGCGGAAAACGCGTCCTCGTCTGAATGCCCCAGCGCGCGCAAGGTGTGCAAGGAAAACGCATCCGCATCCAGTTCGTGCCGGTGCGCCAGACCGGAGGCTTCACGCCCCAGCGCAGCGGCGATCGGGTCGGTCTTGTCTTGCGTCACCGTGCCGGGCACGTAGCGTTTGTAGAGCTGGCCCAGTTGCGACCAGTGGCCCATCGCCACGTGGCCGAGCTCATGAGCAAGGATGAAGACACGTTCGCCTTCGGACAAATCGGCGAGCGATTCATTGGCGACCACCACGTGGCCGTGCAGCGTCTCGGCGATCGTCTCGCCGCGAATGACCCGCAGCTCGACCGGCTCGGGCAAGCCGGCCGCGCGCACCACCTTGTCGAAGCTCGCGCGCACGCTGAGGGCGCGTGCGTTCTGGGGTTCGGCCAGCGGCAGCGACTCGAGTCGCACTCGCTGCGAGCGTTCCAGCACGTCGTTGATGTCTTCGCACCATGCCGGCGCGGCGACCAACGCAAGAAGGACACAAACCATCGTTCTCATGGCACAGCTCCCTAGGGCGGACCCCGAAGCGGGCTCCCGCTGAGTGAGTCGCAGCAACAAGCGTGCCGGTGTCTAGGGTTTGTACTTATTTTTCTGAGCTAGTGTCCTGTTTCGTGACAGGTTGCCTGCGACTGGCCTTCAGCGGTGACGAGCATCACGAACGCTGCGCGGCGGCAACGTGCGTGCTCGCAAGCCCATGCGAACCGGGTCCGGCGCTAAAAGACAATCTTGGCGCGAGGGTTGACAGTTTTCAGTGCGGCGGTGCTGCGAAGTGTCGGTTCGGGTCGATGCTCGGCTGAGATGGGCGCCGGGCCACCCCAAGCCAGACAAGCCCCGTGCCGGCAGGAGCGCAGCGACTGGAGGGCCCTGTTCGGCCCGTGGTTCCTGGCCGTCCTTTATCCGCGCGCTTGAGCGGCATCGCGCCGGCAGGCCGCTTGCAGATCGGCCCAGCCCTGCGGGCCGAGCGCTTCGAGCGTGCGGATGTTGGCCACAAAAATCGCCTCCGGCTCGGGAAAGGCCGCGACGGCGCGCGCGATGCTGTCTTCGCGCAGCAGATGCAGGCAAGGGTGGGGCGAACGGTTGGTGGCATTGCCCACATCGTCCGGCGCGGTGCCCGCGAACTGGTAGTGCGGGTGAAAGCTGGCGACTTGCAGCACGCCTTCGAGGCCGAGCTCGTGCACGGCGCTTTCCACCGCAGCGAGGAAATCATTGAAATCGGCAAAGTCGGTCAGCACCCTGGGGTGAATCAGCAGCGTCGTTTCCACTTGCGCCGGATCGGCCTGGTTCAAGAACCGCAGCTCGTCGCACAGCGTGGACAGAAGGGCCCGCGGGTCGGCCGCTTCGCTGAGCACGTAACGAATCTGGTTTTTCACCTGCGCCGTCTTTGCAAACGGGCACAGGTTGAGGCCGATCACGGCACGGTTCAACCAGGCACGGGTTTCGCCGATGATTCGGTCGGGCTCGATCGGTGGTACGGCCTTCTCGGGAGTCTTCATGCGGGCCCCGGTGCACAGATACAGTCGAGTATCGTGCAACGCTTCCCCGCCATCGTTCGCAAGCCATGCTGCCGTTGAAGTACCTGGCCGGTTACCCTGAAGACGTGCAGGCCCAGGTGCGGGAGCTGATTCAACAAGGCCGTCTGAGCGACAGCCTGCGCCAGCGCTACGCCGGCTTGCACGAGGTGCGCACCGACCGGGCGCTGTACGACTACACGCTGGCGCTGAAGAACCGCTACCTGCGCAACGCCGGTCCGCTGAGCAAGGTGATGTTCGACAACCAGCTGCAGATCATCCAGCACGCGTTGGGCACGCACACCACGGTGGCTCGGGTGCAGGGCAACAAGCTCAAGGCCAAGCGCGAGATCCGGGTGGCCGGCCTGTTCAGGGAAACGCCGCCCGAGTTCCTGAAGATGATCGTCGTGCACGAACTGGCCCACCTGAAGGAGGCGGAGCACAACAGGGCTTTCTACCAACTGTGCACCCACATGGAGCCGCGCTACCACCAACTCGAGTTCGACCTGCGGCTGTACCTGACCCAGAAAGACCTCGGTGCGACAAGCGAAAGCTGATTCGTTTGCGTCCCTGTGACCCAGCCGCCGATCGCCGCTTTTTCAGCTTCCTCGCCCCTGGCACGCGTTCGGCAAGACCCGCAACGCGTCTGCCGGCGTGAGGCGTTTGAACAAAGCCTGAACCGGTGCACGTCGACGAACCGACACCGGCGCCTACGGCGCGTTGTAAACCCGCAGGAAGCTGGCAAAGCGCGGCAGCCCGGTGCGCGTGAGGTCGCGGTAGCGGTAGGTGATGCTGCTGCCCAGCGGCGGTGGGTTGCGGCGCTGCTCGTCGCTGAAGCCGGTGCCGATGAAAAAGCGCCGGCCCTCGGGTGATTGCACTTGCAGGGCGCCCAGCTGACCGGCGTACTTGCCTTTGCCCACCCGGTGGCCCACGACCGTGGCTTCGGTGTCCAGGTAGGGCTTGAGCTTGATCAGCACATCGCTGCGGCCGGTGCTGTACGGCGCCGAAGCGAGGTGCAGCATCAGGCCTTCACCGCCCTGCGCCACGGTCTCGGCCAAGCGCTTTTGCAAGGCTTTTCGGTCGGTCACGCGCACCTGTTCGACAGCCTGCAGCGCGGGCCAGCCGGTGCGCCGGACCAGATCGCGAATCGCCTCGGCGCGTTCGGCAAAGCTGCCCGCGGCGCCTGGCAGTTCGAACACCATGTACCGCACCTGCTTCCATTCGTCATCGACCGGCACGTCCTTGCGCACGATGCCCGAGAGCTTGTCGAACTGCCCGCGCGCCAGCCACAGTTCGCCGTCGAGCGCCTGCGCTGGCAAGTTGGCAATGAACCACGCCGGCGCGGCCACCGCGCGGCCGCTGCGAAAGCGCAGCGTCTTGCCGTCCCACAGCGCGCGCACGCCGTCGTACTTTTCGCTCACCAGGTAAGCCGTCGGGTCGATGTGGCTGGCATAGGCATTGGCCAGCAACATCGCCGGCGGGGCGGCACTTTCGGCCGCTGTGGCGACCTGCCCCAGCAGCAAGGCCAGCGGGATCAGCAGAAGTCGAAGCAGCGGTCGCATGGTGTTTGCCTTCAGGGTCGGGTCGTGAACTGTACCCAGGGGCGAATGGCGAAACCCGACGTAGACTGAAGCTTCAAACAAAAACCGCCCGAGTGTCGGGCGGGTTCTGTTTGCGCCCTCATGGGAGCCCGGCCATGGTTTCGCACCTCGCGCTCACGCGCCGCGGCGCAACTCGCCTCCTGGTCATGCTGGCCGTGCTGGCCGCGGTGCTCAGCGCGGGCTGTGCCAACCTGGGCGGCTATCAGCCCGACAAGACCTACGCCATCACGGTGCTGCACACCAACGACCACCATGGGCGCTTCTGGAAAAACGCCGATGGCGAGTACGGCATGGCGGCGCGCAAGACCGTCATCGACGCCATCCGCGCCGAGGTGTCGGCGCGCGGCGGCCACAGCCTGCTGCTCGACGGCGGCGACGTGAACACCGGCGTGCCCGAGTCCGACCTGCAGGATGCCGAGCCCGACTTCAAGGGCATGAACCGGCTCGGCTACGACGCCATGGCGGTGGGCAACCACGAGTTCGACAAGCCGCTGACCGTGCTCGCAAAGCAGCGCGGCTGGATCGGCTTCCCGATGCTGTCCGCCAACATCTACAAGGGCGGCCAGCGGCTGTTCAAGCCCTACACCACCTTCAACCTGGGCGGCGTGAAAGTGGCGGTGCTGGGCCTGACCACCGACGACACCTGGAAGCTGGTGAACCCGGACAACATCAAGGGCGTCGAGTTCACCAAGCCGGCCGACGAAGCGCGCGCCTTGATGCCCGAGTTGAAGGCCCGCGCCGACGTCGTGATCGCCGCCACCCACATGGGCCACTACGCAAACGGCCAGCACGGCAGCAACGCCGCGGGCGATGTGGAAATGGCGCGCTCGGTCACCGGCTTCGATCTGATCGTCGGCGGGCACAGCCAGAACCCGGTGTGCATGCGGGCCGAAAACAAAGCCGATACCGCCTACGTGCCCGGCGCCGATTGCCGCCCCGACCGCCAGAACGGCGCGTGGATCGTGCAAGCGCACGAATGGGGCAAGTACGTGGGCCGGGCCGACTTCGAGTTCAGGAACGGTGCGCTGACGCTGGTCGCGTACCGGCTCATTCCGATCAACCTGAAGAAGACCGTCACCGGCGCGGACGGCAAGCCACAGAAGCTCCCGCACACCCGCGAGATTGCCGAAGACGCCGACCTGCTGGCGTTCCTGAAGCCGTACCAGGACAACGGCCAGCTCGCGCTGTCGCAGACGGTCGGCCGCAGCGACGCTCCCCTGAACGGCGACCGCGCGTTCGTGCGCAAGGAGCCCACCGATCTTGGCGTGCTGGCCGGCATGGCGATGATGGACAAAGCGAAGGCCGACTTCGCGGTGCTCAACTCGGGCGGCATTCGCGACTCGCTGCCGGCCGGCGCCATCAGCTACCGCGACGTGCTGAAGGTGTTTCCGTTCGGCAGCACGCTGGCCTTCGTCGACTTCAGCGGCCGGGAGGCGCTGGCCTACCTGAACGCCGCCGCTGCGATGACCGCCGGCGCCGGTGCGTTTGCGCAGTTTGCCGGCGTGCAGTTGCGCATCGAAGCGGGGGTCGTCCAGCAGGCAAGCATCAATGGCCAGGCGCTCGATCCCGCCAAAACCTATCGAATGGCGATCAACAGCTTCATGGCCGCGGGCGGCGACGGCTACCCGCGCCTGAAAGACCACCCGGCCTGTGTCGACACCGGCTTCGTGGACGCCCACATGCTGAAGACCTTCATCACCGCACGCAGCCCGCTCAGAGCACAGGACTACGCGCCGGGATCGGCGGTGGTGCGCCAATAGGCTTCGCTGGCTCAGTGCGTGGGCTGGCGGTATTGCCGCCACGTTGCCGTCGCCAGCAGGGTGCCCGCAGCCGGTTCTTGCGGCGAGCGAAAGCAGCCGTCCACCAGCTCGGGATCGAAACTGCGGTTCAGAAGCGTGAACCCGGCTCCCGCAGGAACGCCAGCTCGCCGGCCGTCGATAGCCGCCCCAGCAGTTCATTGCGGTGCGGGAAGCGCCCGAAGCGCGCGATCACGGCATGGTGGCGGCGGGCGTAGTCGAGGATGTTGGCCAGGGCCGGCGCGTTGGCGGCCAGCGCCGAGAACAGCTGCAGGCTCTGGTCCTGCAGGGCCAGGGATTCACTGTGTTCGAACGGCAGGTACGCGAACACACGCTGCTCGGGGCGCAAGGCGCCGTCCTGCCCGGAGGCCACCATCGCCTGTGCGCCGGCCAAGGCCAGCGCATCGCCGGCGAACGCGCTCGGTGTGTCGCGGTGTAGGTTGCGGGTGAACTGGTCCAGCAGCACGATGCGGGCCAGCGCCCCGTCAGCACGTGCCGCCCAGCCGTTCAAGCGGCCCGCCAGCGCCGCCTCGACCAGCGGGCCGAAGCCTTGTGCGATCGAGGCATCGAAGGCAGCGTCCTTGCGGAACCATTCGGTGCGCAACTGGCCGTGCGCGGCTGAGCCTTCCGCGCCGAACCAGAAATCGAGCACCGCCTGAGCGTCGGGGTTCAGCGTGAGCATGACATTGGGGTGGTGAATCAGCGCGCCAGCTGCTGCCACAGGTAGCTGAATTCGAGCGCCTGCAAATGTGCGCGCTGGGCATTGTCGGCCGCGCCGCCATGGCCGCCTTCGATGTTTTCGTAGTACAGCACCTCGTGCCCTTGCGCCAGCATGCGCGCGGCCATCTTGCGGGCATGTCCCGGGTGCACGCGGTCGTCGCGTGTGGAGGTGGTGAACAGCAGCTTGGGGTACTTCACGCCCGGCTTCACGTTCTGGTACGGGCTGTACTTCGAGATGAAGGCCCATTCGGCCGGGTCGTCCGGGTTGCCGTACTCGGCCATCCACGACGCGCCGGCCAGCAGTTGGTGATAGCGCTTCATGTCCAGCAGCGGCACCTGGCACACCACCGCGTTGAACAGCTCGGGCCGCTGCGTGACGACCGCGCCGACCATCAGGCCGCCGTTGCTGCCCCCCTCGATACCCAGCTGCGCGGGGTTGGTGATTCTGCGCCGCACCAGATCTTCGGCCACCGCGATGAAATCGTCGTAGCTGCGCTGCTTGTTGGCCTTGAGCGCCGCCTGGTGCCAGCCCGGCCCGTACTCGCCGCCGCCGCGGATGTTGGCCACCGCATACACGCCGCCGCGCTGAAGCCAAGCGGGACCGAACCGGCTCGGGTAGGCCGGGAGCATCGACACTTCAAAGCCGCCGTAGCCGTACAGCAGCGTCGGGTTGGCGCCGTCGGGCTGGGCGTCCTTGGGCCACACCACGAAGTACGGCACGCGCGTGCCGTCCCGGCTGGTGGCGAAGAACTGTTCGGCACGCATGCCCCGGGCGTCGAAGAAGGCCGGTCGCGACTTCAGCGGCGCGCGCGCATCGGTCCCGCTGCTGGCGAGCTGCAGCGAATCGGGCGTCAGGAAGTCGGTGTAGCTCAACAGGTACTGTTCGGCCAGCGTGTCGCTGCGCAACATCGGGTCGCTCAGGCCGGTGACCCCCAGCGTGCCGGGGAAGGGCGCCGCGATCTCGCGCGTTTCGAAGCCCTTGGGGGTGCGCCGCCACTCTTGCAGCCGGCTCGCCACGTCGTCGAGCACGCTGACGATCACGTGGCTGCGCGTGGTGGTGAAGCCGGCCAGCGAGCGCGTCGGCGTCGGCGCGAACAAGACCTGGAACGAACGTTCGCCGGCGAGATAGGCGCGCGCATCGGCAGCCAGGAGCGAGCCGCGCGCATAGTTGCTGTCAGCGACGCGTAGATCGCTGCGCAGTTCGATCAGCAGCGTGTCGCCCGTGGTTCCGGCGCTGTGCCAGAAGCTCCACGACGCATCGCTGGGAATGTCGAGCAGCTGGTTGCCCTGGGGTGTGGCAAGGAAGCGGCGCTGGTTGAAGAAGTCGACAGCACGCGCGAATACGGTGCGCTCGAAGCCGGGTGTGCGATCGACGCTGACATCGACCGCAACGTCTTGCATCTCACCTTCGAACACGGTGCTCGCCGCGGCCAGCGGCGTGCCGCGCTGCCAGCGCTTGATGATGCGCGGGTAGCCCGAAGTCGTCATCGAGCCGGGACCGAAATCGGTGCCGACATAAAGTTGATCGGCGTCGATCCAGGTCAGGTCCGACTTGGCCTCGGGCAGCGTGAAGCCGTCTTTGACGAAGGTCTTGGTCACGCTGTCGAATTCGCGCACCACTTTGGCGTCGGCACCGCCCCTAGACAGTGAAATCAGGCAGCGCCGGTAGTCGGGCCCGAGGCAATTTGCACCGCCCCAAACCCAGTTCTCTGCTTCCGCTTTCGCCAATTTGTCCAGATCGAGAACCGTCTCCCATTGCGGCTGCGCCTTGCGGTACTCGGCGAGCGTGCTGCGCCGCCACAGGCCGCGCGGGTGCGATCCGTCCTGCCAGAAGTTGTAGAGCCACTCGCCGCGGCGCACGACTGAAGGAATGCGGTCTTTCGAGTCCAGGATCGCGAGCAGCCGGGCACGCGTCGCCTCGAAATCGGGCTCGGCCTGCAACACCTTCTGGCTCGCGGCGTTGCGCGCGCGCACCCACGCGAGTGCGGCGTCGCCCTGCACGTCTTCGAGCCAGAGATAGGGGTCGG
>JANNDW010000015.1:0-10134 GCA_031378125.1 Methylibium sp.
CCGATCTACTGCGGCGGCCTCGAACACAAGATGGGCATCCACGGCAATGCCACCGCACAGCTGAACCTCGATGGCGCAGTCGGCACGCTCGTCGGCCAGCCGAACAAGGGCCTGGCCGCGATGTTCGTGATGATGAACGCCGCGCGCCTGGGCGTCGGCATGCAGTCGCTCGGCCTGACCGAAGTGGCGTACCAGAACGCTGCCGCGTACGCCAAAGACCGCATCCAGATGCGTTCGCTCTCGGGCGTGAAGTCGCCCGACAAGGCGGCCGACCCGATCATCGTGCACCCCGACGTGCGCAAGATGCTGCTCACCGCGCGCGCCTATGCCGAAGGCGGCCGCGCGCTGGCCGTGTGGACCACGCTGCAGCTCGACAAGGAAATCGCCACCGACGACGAGCAGGTTCGCAAGGAATGCGCCGACCTTGTCGCCCTGGTCACGCCCATCATCAAGGCCTTCTTCACCGACAACGCCTGGATCGCCACCTCGCATTGCCTGCAGGTGTTTGGCGGCCACGGCTACATCCGCGAATGGGGCATGGAGCAGTTCGTGCGCGACGCGCGCATCAACATGATCTACGAAGGCACCAACACCATCCAGTCGCTCGACCTGCTGGGCCGCAAGGTGCTGGGCGACAACGGCGCCAAGCTGAAGAAATTCGGCAAGCTGGTGTCGGACTTCATCGAAGAAGAAGGCACCAACGAGGCCATGCAGGAGTTCGTCAACCCGCTGGCCGAGCTGGGCGACAAGCTCACCAAGCTGACCACCGAACTGGGCATGAAGGCCTTGCGGAATCCCGACGAAGTGGGTGCCGCCGCGGTGGACTATCTGCGCGTGTGCGGCCACCTGGTGTTTGCGTATTTCTGGGCCCGCATGGCCAAGGTGGCGCTGCGGCGGCTTGCAGATCCCGGCACTGCTGGCGACCCGTTCTACAAGGCCAAGCTCGGCACCGCGCGCTTCTACTTTGCCAAGCTGCTGCCCGAAACAGCGTCGCTCATCCGCACCGCGCGCGCCGGCGCCGCGCCGATGATGGACATGGAAGAAGCGTTGTTCTAGTCTGTTGAGCGTCTGCTCCCATCCACCCCCACGGAGACAAATCACATGATCATCACGTCACGAACCCTGTCGATCGGCCTGGCCATTGCGCTGCTGGCCGGCATTGCACAAGCCCAGAGCACGCCGGTGGGCGTGTGGAAAACAATCGACGACGAGACCAAGAAGGAAAAGTCGCTGATCCGCCTGACCGAAAACAGCGGCGTCATCAGCGGCAAGATCGAGAAGTTCCTCGACCCCGCCACCAAGCCCGATGCGGTGTGCGACAAGTGCGCGGACGAACGCAAGGACCAACCCATCATGGGCATGACCCTGGTGCGCAACATCAAACAGAACGCCGACAACAAGGAAGTCTGGGATGGCGGCGACATCCTCGACCCCAACAACGGCAAGGTCTACAAGCTGCGGCTCAAACCGCTGGACGGCGGCAAGGCGCTCGAAGTGCGCGGCTTCATCGGACCGTTCTACCGCAACCAGACCTGGATCCGCGCCGAATGAAACCATGGCCGGCGCGCCGCTGGCCGTTGATTGAATTGAGGAGAACCCCGTGAGTCGATTTCTAGTTCGCAAAGTCGCCGTGCTCGGCGCCGGCGTCATGGGCGCGCAGATCGCCGCCCACCTGGTCAACTGCAAGGTGCCGGTGGTGCTGTTCGATCTGCCCGCAAAAGAGGGCGCCAAGAACGGCGTCGTCAGCAAAGCGGTCGACGGGCTGAAGAAGCTGAAACCCGCGCCGCTGGGGATTCCCGAAGATGCCGTGCTGATCCAACCGGCGAACTACGAAGAACACCTGGCCCTGCTGAAGGATTGCGACCTGGTCATCGAGGCCATCGCCGAGCGCATGGACTGGAAGCTCGATCTGTACAAGCGCATCGCGCCGGCCTTGGCGCCGCATGCCATCGTCGCGTCCAACACCTCGGGCCTGAGTATCACCAAGCTGTCCGAAGTGCTGCCCGAGGAGATCAAGCCACGCTTTTGCGGCATCCACTTCTTCAACCCGCCGCGTTACATGGCGCTGGTGGAATTGATCAACACACCGACGACGCGGCCTGAAGTCCTTGACCAGCTCGAAGCGTTCGTGACCACATCGCTGGGCAAGAGCGTGGTGCGGGCGATGGACACGCCGAACTTCATCGCCAACCGCGTCGGCATTGCCGGCATGCTGGCCACGATGAAGGAAGCGGAGAACTTCGGGCTCAGCTATGACGTGGTCGACGACCTGACCGGCAAAAAGCTCGGCCGCGCCAGCTCGGGCACCTTTCGCACCGCCGACGTGGTGGGGCTGGACACGATGTCGCATGTCATCAAGACCTTGCAGGACAACCTCGCCAGCGATCCGTTTTTTCCAAGCTACGCCACGCCGCCCGTGCTGGCCAAGCTGATCGAGCAAGGCGCGCTGGGCCAGAAGACCGGCGCCGGCTTTTACAAGAAGGTCGGCAAGGACATTCTTCGCCTCGACCCGGCCACAGCCGGCTATGTGGCCGCTGGCGGCAAGGCCGACGAGATCGTCGTCCGCATGCTCAAGAAGCCGGCGCCCGAGCGCCTGAAGCTGCTGCGCGAATCGAGCAATCCGCAAGCGCAATTCCTGTGGGCGATCCTGCGCGACAGCTTTCACTACTGCGCGGTGCACCTGGCTGATATCGCCGAGACGGCGCGCGAGATCGACTTTGCGATGCGCTGGGGCTTCGGCACCCGCCTGGGGCCGTTCGAGCTGTGGCAGGAAGCGGGCTGGAAGCAGGTGGCGCAGTGGGTTGCCGAAGACATTGCGGCCGGCAAGGCGCTCTGTATGGCTCCATTGCCCGCCTGGGTGTTTGACGGCCCGGTCGCCGCCCACGGGGGTGTGCACACGGCCGAGGGTTCGTGGAGCCCGGCCAAACAGGCCTACATGCCGCGCAGCACACTGCCGGTCTACCAGCGCCAGCATTTCCCCGAGAGCCTGTTCGGGTCGGGTGCCGCCGCGCCGCTGAAGTCGGGCACCGAGGTGTTCAAGAACGACGAAGTGCGCGTCTGGACGCTCGACGGCGAGGTGCTGATCGCCAGCATCACCGCCAAGCTGCACCTCATCAGCGCTGCGGTCACCGAAGGGCTGTTGCAGGCGGTGGAGCTGGCCGAGGCCGGCTACAAAGGCCTGGTGATCTGGTCGCCGGACGATGTGTTCTCGGCCGGCGCCAATCTCGAATCAATGATGCCGGTGTTCATGAAGCTCGGCGCCAAGGGCATCGCGCCGGAGGAGAAGAAACTGCAGGACGCGATGCTGCGCATCCGCTACGCCACCGTGCCGGTGGTCTCGGCCATGCGCGGTATGGCGCTGGGCGGTGGCTGCGAACTCGCGGTGTATTCGGCCAAGCGGGTGGCGACGATGGAAACCTACGTCGGCCTGGTTGAAGTGGGCGTCGGGCTGATTCCCGGCGGTGGCGGCCTGGCGTACATCGCGCGCCGCGCGGCCGAGATGGCTGCTTCCGGCAATGCCAACGCCGACATCTTCCAGTTCGTCAAAGACGGCTTCGCCAACGCCGCGATGGCCAAGGTGGGTACCAGCGCCATCGAGAGCCGCAGACTGGGCTACCTGCTGTGGAGCGACATCATCGTGCCGCACAAGGACGAGTTGCTGTTTGTCGCCACGCAGCAGGCCAAGGCCATGTTCGAAAGCGGCTACCGCGCACCGGCGCGCTCGCTGTTCCCGGTGGCCGGGCGCTCGGCCATCGCCACCATCAAGGGCCAGCTCGCCAACATGCGCGACGGCGGCTTCATCAGCGCGCATGACTTCGATATCAGCGCGATGATTGCCGACGTGGTGTGCGGTGGCGACGTCGACGCCGGCACGCTGGTCACCGAGGAGTATTTGATGGCCCTGGAACGCAAGCACTTTTGCAGCCTGCTCGAACACCCGAAATCGCAAGAGCGAATCATGGGCATGCTGCAAACCGGCAAGCCGGTTCGCAATTGATCGGCAACGCACAGGAGCACCCCATGAGCAAACAAGTTCAAGACGCCTACATCGTTGCCGCCACGCGCACGCCCATCGGCAAGTCGGGGCGCGGCTACTTCAAGAACACCCGGCCGGACGACCTGCTGGTGGCTGCGATTCGCAGTGCGCTGAAGCAGGTGCCGACGCTGGACCCGAAGGCCATTGAAGACGCGATCATCGGCTGCTCGTTTCCTGAAGGAGAGCAGGGCATGAACATGGCGCGAGCCGCGGCCGTGCTGGCGGGGTTGCCGCATTCGGTGGGCGGCGTCACGGTGAACCGTTTTTGCGCTTCGGGCCTGACGGCGTTGCAGATGGCCGCCGACCGCATCCGCGTCGGCGAGGCCGACGTGATGATCGCCGGCGGCGCCGAGTCGATGAGCCTGGTGCCGATGGGTGGCAACAAGCCCTCGTTCAACCCCGAGGTGTTTGCGCGCGACGAGAACATCGGCATCGCCTACGGCATGGGCATCACGGCCGAGAAGGTCGCGCAGCAATGGAAGGTCAGCCGCGAGGCGCAAGACGAGTTTGCGCTGCAATCGCACCTGAAGGCGCTGAAGGCGATCGCGGCCGGTGAATTTGCGCATGAGATGACGCCGATCGAGGTGATCGAGCGCTTTCCGAACCTTCAGACCGGCGAGGTATCGGTCAAGACCCGCACCGTCAGCATCGACGAAGGCCCGCGCGCCGACACCTCGGCCGAAGGCCTGGCGAAGCTGAAGCCGGTGTTCGCGGCACCGCTTGACCCGGCGGGCAAGCCCACCGGATTCGGTTCGGTGACAGCCGGCAACAGCTCGCAAACCAGCGACGGCGCCGGCGCGTTGATCCTGGCCAGCGAGAAGGCGGTCAAGCAGTTCGGCCTGAAGCCGCTCGCGCGTTTTGTCAGCTTTGCGGTGCGCGGCGTGCCGCCCGAGATCATGGGCATCGGGCCCATCGAGGCCATCCCGGCCGCGCTTCGCTATGCCGGCCTGAAGGCCAGCGACATGGGTTGGATCGAACTCAACGAGGCCTTTGCCGCACAGGCGCTGGCGGTGTTGAACACGCTCGATCTGGACCGCGCACGCGTCAACCCGATGGGCGGCGCCATCGCGCTGGGCCATCCGCTCGGCGCCACAGGCGCCATTCGCGCCGCGACCGTGGTGCACGCGCTGCACCGCCACAACCTGAGGTACGGCATGGTCACGATGTGCGTGGGCATGGGGCAGGGCGCCGCGGGCATTCTCGAGCGCGTCTGAGCGCCGCGCCAGTGAGCGCGGGCCAGGCCATCGTGCTGCATGCGGCCGACGGGCAAGCATTGGCCGCGCACTGGCATGCCGGTGCATCGGGGCCAGCCGGCCCAGCCAGCGTGGCGCGTGGGGTGATCGTGCTGGCGCCGGCCACCGGCGTTGCGCAAGCTTTTTATCTCCGCTTTGCAGAGTGGCTCAGCACCCAGCGCGTGAATGTCTTGCGCTTCGACTTTCGGGGCATCGCCGCTTCGCGCCCGCCGCGCATGCGCGGTTTCGTCGCCGATTTTTCGCACTGGGCGCTGGACCTCGACGCGGCGCTCGGCTTCGCGCTGGCCCAGGGCGCCGCGCCCGTGAGCTTGGTCGGCCACAGCATCGGCGGTTTTTTGGCGCCGGTGGCACCCAACGCGCTGCGCCTGCATCGTTTGGTTCTGGTCGGCGCGCAAAGTGCGTATTGGCGCGACTTCCCGCATCCGCAGCGCTGGCCCATGGCCTTGTTGTGGCACGCTCTGCTGCCTGCCGTCACGAGCGTGGTCGGCTACTTCCCCGGGCGCGCAATTCGGCTCGGCGAAGACCTGCCGCGTGGCGTGGCCATGCAATGGGCAATGCGGCCCTGGCGCGACCCGTGGGCGGTGCCGCAATTCGCCAGCGGCTATGCGCGTGCGCTGCCGCCGGTCCACCTGATCGCCGCCGATGACGACCCGTTTGCCACGCCCGCCGCGCTGGCCCGCGTGGCGCAGCGCCTGAGTGCCACCGAGCTGCGCACGCACCGCATCGCCACCGGCACCGAGGGCCCGCGCCGCATCGGCCATTTCGGGCTGTTTCGATCGGCGTGCGCCGAACAAGTCTGGCCGCGCTTGCTGGACCTGGCGCTGCCGTCCGCGGACTCGACCCGCGGCGACCACTGATCCGGGGGGTCAAGCTTGGAAGTTGTTAACGGGCGGCTCCAGCGGGTCCGCGATCGGTTCCAATCCTCCTTGGGGCGCGCGCCATCGCGCCGTTGCAAGGCTTTCAAATGTTCGAGGAGACTGCATGAGCATCAAGACCGCCACGCTGAACGGCGTGGCCACGATCGAAATTGCGCGGCCCGAAAAGAAGAACGCCATCACCGTGGCGATGTACCAGGCGATGGCCGATGCGCTCAACGCCGCCAACACCGACCCGGCCGTGCGCGCCGTGCTGATCACCGGCCAGCCGGGCATATTTACCTCGGGCAACGACATCGAAGACTTCACCCAGCGCCCGCGCCAGACAGCCGACGCGCCGGTGTTCCAGTTCATGCGGGCGCTGCACGGTTGCGAGAAGCCGGTGGTCGCGGCCGTCACCGGCGCGGCCATCGGCATCGGGACCACGATGCTGTTGCATTGCGACCTGGTTTATGTGTCCGACGAAGCCCGCTTGGCCATGCCGTTCGTGAGCCTGGGCCTGGTGCCCGAATTTGCCTCCAGCCTGATCGTGCCGCGCCTGGTGGGCCACGTGAAGGCGGCCGAAAAGCTGCTGCTGGGCGACCCGTTCACGGCCGAAGAGGCAGTGGAGATGCACATCGCCAATGCAGTGTTGCCGGCCGCCGAAGTGGTGAACCACGCACGCCGCATGGCCGAGCGCTTCAACGCCTTGCCGCCGGGTGCGGTGCGCGACACCAAGAAGCTGCTGCGGCGTGGACAGACCGAGCCGATCCTGGCAACCATCGCTGCCGAGCGCGAGGTGTTCGGCGCGCGCCTGACCAGCCCCGAAGCGCGCGAAGCCTTCAGCGCGTTCTTCCAGAAGCGCCGGCCCGATTTCAGCCAGTTCAGCTGAAACCCCGTTCGAGACCAAGCGCTTGTGCCGAGAAGACAGCCCATGCTCAAGGCCGCAAAGCTCGTCCTGAGCCCGTTGTTGCTATGGCAGGGCCGGGAGGTGCGGCGCCGCGCGCTGCGCCTGCCCGAAGCCGAAGGGGCGCGGGTCGGCGTCGCCGGCACCGGGCCGGTGTGCTTGCGGGTGCTGATCGTCGGCGACTCGTCGGCCGCCGGCGTCGGCGCAGCCACCCAATCCCAGGCGCTGGCGGGCCGCCTGAGCGAGGCCTTGTCGCAGCGCCTCGGTGGCGCGGTGGCGTGGCAGCTGGTGGCGCAAACCGGCCACACCACGCGCGACGCCGTCGACGCGATGAAGATCCTGCGCCTGCACCCGGCCGACGTGATGGTGACCGCGCTGGGTGTCAACGACGTGGTCGCGCAGGTTTCGCCCAAAAAATGGTTGTCGCAGCTGGACAAGCTCGACTGGCTGGCCACTCGCCGTGCCGGCGTGCGCCACATCGTGCACAGCGGCGTGCCGCCCATGCATGCTTTTCCGCTGCTGCCGCACCCGCTGCGCTGGGTCCTGGGCACGCAAGCGCGGCACTACAACGAAGCCTTGATCCGCTGGGTGGCCGCTTATCCTGACCGCTGGACGCTGCCACTTCCATTCGAAGATCAAATGACCATGGCCGGCACGTTGATGGCCGAGGACGGTTTTCATCCCGGCCCGGCCATCTATGCGTTGTGGGCCGAACAATTGGCGGGCAAGATCAGCGGCGAGATATTTCCACTGCTGCCCCGAACCACTCCCACCCGAAGGAAAGACTGATGAATCTGCAAGGCAAGACCCTCTTCATCACCGGCGCCTCACGCGGCATTGGCCTGGCGATTGCAAAGCGCGCCGCCCAAGACGGCGCCAACATCGTGATTGCCGCCAAGACTACCGAGGCCAACCCCAAGCTGCCAGGCACCATTCATTCGGCCGCGGCCGAGATCGAGGCGGCTGGCGGCAAGGCGCTGGCTGTGCAGACCGACATTCGTGAAGAGGCGAGTGTGCTGGCCGCCATCGAGCAAGCCGTGACTCGCTTCGGCGGCATCGACATTCTGGTCAACAACGCCAGCGCGATCAGCCTGACACCCACTGCGGCCACGCCGATGAAGCGCTTCGACCTGATGTTCGGCGTCAACGTGCGCGGCACCTATCTGTGCACGCAGGCCTGTCTGGCGCAGCTCATCAGGTCCGCGCAGGCCGGCCGCAACCCGCATGTGTTGAACATGGGCCCGCCGCTCTCGATGCGCGAACACTGGTTCAAGAACCACACCGCCTACACCATGGCCAAGTACGGCATGAGCATGTGCACGTTGGGGCATGCGGGTGAGTTCAAGCCGCTGGGCATCGGCGTCAACAGCCTGTGGCCGCGCACGGCCATCGCCACCGCGGCGCTGCAAATGATCCCGGGTGTGGACATCGCGCGTTGCCGCAAACCCGAGATCCTGGCCGACGCCGCCTACCTGATCTTGACCAGCGATGCGAAGACGACCAGCGGCAACTTCTTCATCGACGATGCGCTGCTGGCCAGCCGCGGCGTGACCGATTTCGAGCCGTACAGCGTGACGCCGGGGACCACCGACTTCATCCCGGATTTCTTTGTGGATTGACGCGCTGGAACGCGCAGCGCGCGACGAAGGGTCGATGCTCAGTCGCGCGGAATCTCGCGTGGCTTGCCCTCGCGATCGATCGCCACATAGGTCAGGTTCGCTTCGGTCACCTTCACCACATGCAGGTTGGCCGGGTTGCGCTCGGCGTAGACCTCGACGTTGACAGTGACCGACGTGCGGCCGACACGCTCGACCTTGGTGTAAAAGCTCAGCAGGTCGCCGACGGACACCGGCTGCTTAAAAATGAACTGGTTCACCGCCACCGTGACGATGCGGCCCTTGGCGATGCGCGCCGGCAGCACGGCGCCGGCCAGGTCGACCTGCGCCATGATCCAGCCGCCGAAAATGTCGCCGTTGCCGTTGGCGTCGGCCGGCATCGGCATCACCCGCATCACCAGCTGGCGGTCGCCCGGCAATTGAAGGGGTGCCAGCGTTTGCGGGCGGTCGCTTGAAATCTCGGGCATATTGCTTCACCTCTGAGAGTCGATCGGGAGATTCTTTCATCTTTCTCTTTCTCTTTCGACTTTCTGTTTCGACCTTTCCTGTCTCAACCTTCGCCCCTTTCTCAATGCGCCCAGCCTCGATCGCCGCCCCGCCGCCCGCCGCCGATTCACTGCCCGCCGCCCGTTCCGACTGGGCCACGCTGAAGAAGCTGGTGCCGTATGTGTGGCAATGGCGCTGGCGCGTGCTGCTGGCGCTGAGCTTCCTGGTGGCGGCCAAGCTGGCCAACATCAGCGTGCCACTGGTGCTGAAGGAACTGGTCGACGCCCTGGACTTGAAGCCCGGCGATCCACGCGCAGCCCTGGCCGTGCCGGTGGCGCTGCTGCTGGCCTATGGCGCGTTGCGGCTGTCGATCACGCTGTTCACCGAATTGCGCGAGTTTTTGTTCTACCCGGTGGCGGCGCGCATTGCGCGGCGCGTCGGGCTGGAGACCTTCGACCACTTGCTCTCGTTGAGCCTGCGCTTCCACCTGGAGCGCCAGACCGGCGGGGTGTCGCGCGACATCGAGCGTGGCGCGCGCTCCATTCAGTCGCTGCTCAACTACCTGATCTACAACATCCTGCCCACGCTGGTGGAGATCACGCTGGTCATCAGCTTGCTGTCGGCCAAGTTCGACGGCTGGTTTGCGGCCATCACCTTCGGCGCGCTGGTGCTGTACATCACCTTCACCGTGACGGTGACCGAGTGGCGCACGCACTTCCGCCGCGCCATGAACGAGCAGGACTCCAAGGCCAACACCAAGGCGGTGGACGCACTCATCAACTACGAGACGGTGAAGTACTTCTCGAACGAAAAGTTCGAGCAAGCCCGCTACGACGAGAACCTGCAGCGCCTGGAAAGGGCGTCCATCAAGTCGCAGACCTCGCTGTCGGTGCTCAACCTGGGCCAAAGCCTGATCATCGCCACGGCCGTGACCCTGCTGGTGTGGCGCGCCACCGAGGGAGTCGTGGCGGGCAGCATGAGC
>JANNDW010000019.1:0-1861 GCA_031378125.1 Methylibium sp.
GAACAACGAGTTCGCACTGGTCGTCACCGAGGCATTGGCCCAGCTCTTCCCTGCCGACCCGCCGCGCTTCATGGCGCGCACGCCGCATGGCTATCACGACGAAGCGGCCATCGCGCGCGACGTGGCGCAAGGCGGCTTCGCGGCAGTGCCGCGCATCGACACCGTTGCCGCGCGCAGCCGCGCCGCATCGGCTGGCGTGGCGGCGATGGCCTACTGCCAGGGCACGCCGCTGCGCAACGAGATCGAAGCGCGACACGGCGCAAGCCTGGCCGAGGCGACGGCCGCGAGCGCGGCGGCGATTGCGGCGCGGTTCGGCAGCGCTGCGGTGGACGGGAAGATTCAGGCGCGGGTGGTGACGGCCCAGGCCTGAGGGGGATCGCAAAGGCCGGGTGTCGGCAGCAAATAGAGCTGTCCGGTTTGGTAGCAAGTAGCTTGTCCGCTTTCTTGGGGGTGATTGTGCGCGGGCTGCAAAGCTGTGGAGGGCGTAGCCCGAAGCGGCTTTGCAGCCCGCGCGCGCGATTGGTCATGGGGGCCTACGCGGCCGCCCTGAGCACCTCCTTGGTCGTGGCCGCTTGACCCCTGGCGTCGTATGCGGCCAGCCTGCGCGGCCCATGGAACACCGCCAGCGTGGCATCGACGTAGCGGTGCACGCGGACCTTGGTGCGAACGTAGTGGTGGCGCAGCTCGTCGGCTGGCAATTGCAGGCTCAGGCCCTCGAAGCTCACACAGTTGTCGTTGCCCACCGTGCGCTCGTGCTGCTCGCACAGGATGTCGGGCAGGCTGCCGCTGAGGAACGGCACGTAGGCCGTGCCGGGCAGCGTGCTGGCCACGCAGAACTCGCGGTTGTGGCCATCGCGGTAGACGCGCTCGAGGTACCGGTTGGCAGCGTCCATGGTGGTGATCCCCGCGCGGGCAAGTTCCTGCGGCAGCCGGCCCTGGTGGGTCTGGAACGCCCGTTCGCTGCGCCCGCGTGCCTCGGGCGAATACGCCGCGATGTGCTCGATGCCCAACTGCTTGAGCGCGCGGCCGACCTCGGTCAAGTGCGCCTTGTCGACCTTGCCGCCGGCCTGGGGGGTGGTGAAGTAGTGGCTGCCGCGGTCGGAATACAGGCTGGCGAACAAGCCATAGCGCGCCACGGTCTGGCCGATGCCATGAAAGCTCGACGCCGTGCCCTCCTGATCGCAGAAGAACATGCTGGTGTGCTCGCCGTTGGCGTCGTCCATCGTGACCACCAGGTCCCACACCGCACCGGGTGCCCAGCGGTGCGTGCTGGCATCCTGGTGCAGCATCATCCCGGGCAGCGGCGCACGTTCGCGCTTGATGCGGTGCTTGCCGCGGCGCTTGGCCGTCCTGGCCAGCCCAGCGCCCTGCAGCACGGTCTTGACCCAGCTGTAGCTGCGCGTGCCCTGCAACTCGCTGCGGTACTTGCTGTGAAAGTGCGCCACGTTCCAGCCGGCAAACCCGCTCTTGTAGGTCTGCACGACCTGGTCAACCTCCGCGCGGCCGGCTCGGCGCTTGGAGATCTGGCTCAACCGCTTGTCGAGCAGGCCCTCCAGCCCATCGGCCTTGTAGCGCTCGACGTGGCGGCGAAAACTGCGCTCGCACTGTCCGAGCAACATCGCCGCCTCGGCCTGCGTCAGGCGCCCGCCCGACCATCCTTGGAAAGCTTCTTCGAATCTCAACTTCCGGTTCTCCTGCACGTAGCGGGCCCGGCTTATGGGAGCTTGCATCGCTCGTCCACAAACCGGACAGACTACTTGCTAAGAACCGGACAACTCATTTACTCCCGACACGCGCGTCGCAAACTATTGCCGGTACGCGTCTTGCAGAGTACAATCCATGTTTTGCTGAAAACCCCGAT
>JANNDW010000029.1:0-3036 GCA_031378125.1 Methylibium sp.
GCTGCGGCGGCCGGCGTGATGATCGTCGCGTCACCCAACGAAGGCAGCGGCGCCGGCGCGGCTTGTGCCACCGCGGGCCACGGCGTGCTGACCTTCACCGCGACCAGCGCCCCGGCACTTTCGCCCGCAGCGCTGAGCACCACCGGCAGCGTCGCCGGGCCTTCGCTGCGTTGCGGGTCCAGCGGCACGCTGGTGGTCCACACGGCGCCTTGCCACTGGCCGTTGTTCGGCGCGGCGTTCTGCAGCACGCCCGCGGTTTCGGGGAAGAAGTCGAGCTTCTTGCCGGCCCATGCGGCGGGCAGGCCAGCCACTTTCACGAGCAGCGAACCATCCTTCAACTCGGCCGTCGCTTCAGCTTTGTCGAGCACACGCGGCGATGCGGAGCGGGCTTTGTCGAACAGCGCCGCATGCGTGGCGGTTGACGCCGCCGTCGGCAGTTCGAGCGTGAAGCTGCCGCTCTCGGGAATGCAGACCTCCTTGCACACCAACCACTCGGCATCAAGCTTGAGCTTGATCGTCGCCGCGTCGAAACCCGCTGGCACAGCCAGCGCCACTGGCAGCAGCAGCGTGCCTTCGTAGCCGTAGTTCATCAGCGGGCCGATCGGCAGCCGGCTGGGCGTGGGCCACGCGATCGCGCCGGCTGTCACGCCGCTTGGCAGCGTCCACGTCAGCGTGGTGGGCAGGCCCGAGTCGCCGGGGTTCTTCCAGTAGGTGTGCCAGTGCGGCTGGTGCTCGATCTTCAAGCCGACCCACAGTGGCTTGCCGGGCGTGATGCCGTCGGGCGCATGGGCGACGAGTTCGGCGCGCACCTGTGGCGTGGTGACGACCGGGCCTGCGCCGGCCTTGGCGAAGGTCTGCGCCTGGGTGGCTGCGCCGAGCGCAGCGAACAGGATTGAGAGCAGCAGAGAGAAGAGAAACTTCATCGGACCGGCAGCTTACGCGTCTGGCCGATTGCCAGCATGAAGAAGTCGTCGTCGGGCAGGCCCATTTTCTTACGCGCCGCGGCCAGCGCAGCGGGCGGCGCATCGAGCGCTTCGTCGGTGTGGTTGAAGGTGCCCCAGTGAATGCCGAGCGACCGTTTGGCCGCGAGGTCAAGATGGATCTGCACCGACTCGGTCGGGTTCACATGCTGGTTGCTCATGAACCAGCGCGGCTCGTAGGCGCCGACAGGAATCAGCGCGATGTCGAAGCCTTGTGCGCCCTGGCGCTCGGCGAAACGCGCGCGGATGTCGGCGAAGTCTTTCGAGTAGCCGGTGTCGCCGGCGAAGAACAGGTGCAGGTCCGGCGCGAACACCGCGTAGCCGCCCCACAGCGTCTTCAAGCGATCGTTCAGGCCGCGGCCCGACCAGTGCTGCACCGGCGTGAGCACGATCTCGACCGCGCCCAGCTGGTGCGACTGCCACCAGTCGAGCTCGACCGCATGCGTGATGCCGCGCTCCGCCAGCCAGGCCTTCAAACCCAGCGGCACCAGGAACAGCGGCGGCCCGCCGGCCTGTGCGTTCAGCGCCACCACACTGTCTTCGTCGAGATGGTCGTAGTGGTTGTGCGAGACCAGCACCACGTCGATGTGCGGCAGTTGCGCCAGCGCCAGCCCCGGCGGCACCTGCCGTTGCGGGCCGACGAACGAGACCGGCGACGCGCGCTCGGACAGCATCGGGTCGGTGATCACGTTCAAGCCACCGAGCTGCGCCAGCACCGACGCATGGCCGATCCACGTCACCGCCGGCTGCATCGCAGCACCCGCTTTCGCGTTGGCCTGGATGAAGGCCAGGTCCGGCTCGACGCGCGGTGTGGCCTGCTGCGGTTTCGGCGGCAGGCCGTCGCGCCACGAGCGCCACTGCCAGGCCAGCACTTCGCCCAGGCCACGCGGCGCGAAGTCGATGTAGTTGTTCTGGAACGAGCCGTCGCTGCGGTGGTGGGCAGGCGCCGGAGCCGGCTGCGCGGCCACGCTGTTCACGCTGGGGCAGGCGCCTATCAGCGCCCACACCAGCGTCGTCACGAGGCAGCGGGCTTGGGCGGGGCAGCTCATCGCCGCGATGATCGCAGCGCGGCGATGAGCACGCGGCCGTGGGGCTTCGAGCCTTGCTGAGGCTTGCGGGTTTCTTCGTATACTCCCGCGGCTTTGCCGGTCGCGTTGGAGTTCACAAGTGGCGACAGATCGCTGGAACGATGATCAGACTGCAAACCCGCCTTACAAAGCGCTGACCCGGGAGGAAGCGCAGGCCCTGCGTGCGAAGTCGCCGCCACTGTCACCGTGGCGCGTCGTCATCACACAGGCCGTGGTGGGTGGGGTGGCGGCGCTGCTTGCAGCGCTCGTCACCGGCAAGCAGGAAATGGCCTGGTCGGTGCTGTACGGCGCCGCGGTGGTGGTGTTGCCCGGCGCGCTGTTGGCGCGGGGCATGACCAGCCGCCTGTCCAGCGTGTCGCCCGGCGCCAGCGCCGTCAGCTTCATGCTGTGGGAGATGACGAAGATCGGGGTTTCGATCGCCATGCTGGTGTTGGCACCGAAACTCGTGCAGCCCTTGAGCTGGCCGGCGCTGCTGGTGAGCCTGGTGTTGTGCATGCAGGTGTATTGGCTGGCATTGCTGTGGGGCGGCCGGCCCAAGCGATAAACGAATCAAAAGCACGAATCACATGGCAACAGAGTCGCACGCCGAAGCCGCAGGCCCCACCGCCGGCGAATACATCGGCCACCACCTGACCCACCTGCGCAACAAGGAACTGGTCGGGCCTTTCGATCTTTCCGTTTTCAGCCTCGATTCGATCTTCTTCTCGACGCTGCTCGGCGTGGTGGCGTGTTTCGTGTTGTGGCGCGCCGCGCGCAACGCGACATCGGGTGTGCCGGGCCGCTTCCAGGCGGCGGTCGAATTCCTCGTCGAGATGGTCGACTCGCAGGCCAAGGGCATCGTGCACAACGCCAACAGCCGCAGGCTGGTCGCGCCGTTGGCGCTCACCGTGTTCGTGTGGATCTTTTTGCTCAATGCGATGGACCTGCTGCCGGTCGATCTGCTGCCGTGGATATGGGAACGCATCTAC
>JANNDW010000059.1:0-24227 GCA_031378125.1 Methylibium sp.
TTGCGGGAGAGGGCTGGGGTGAGGGAGGAGCCCTGGCTGAACATGGTCGCTAATCAGGTCCCGGTATGTGCGCCTGGCGCGGCTGCTTCTGCTGGGCGCGCTGAACTGGTCGGTGCAGTGGTACGA
Organism: Methylibium sp.; assembly: GCA_031378125.1. Taxonomy (GTDB): domain Bacteria; phylum Pseudomonadota; class Gammaproteobacteria; order Burkholderiales; family Burkholderiaceae_C; genus LGRD01. The sequence continues at coordinate 127 of JANNDW010000059.1, forward strand.
CGCCGAAAGAGGCGCTTCGCTTGAAGAACTCACGGATGCGGCTATGCGGCTCTTTTGCCGCAGCCGCCTCGACCTGAACCCGTTGAGACAGGCGTCGGCTCGGACATCGGGCGCCAACCTCGCAATCCATCTTGCCGGTGCCGGCAAAATGGTTGGCCCCGGCTACGTCGCGCAGCTAGCATCCCCGGTCGGCTTTATGCGGTGATCTTGTCCCCGGGCACCCACGCGGGAGTGATCTGCAGCAATGGAGAGAGCGTATGTTCGTTGACAAGGTCACGTTGAAGAACATTCGGGGCTTTGAAAGCCTTGAGTTCGATTTGTCTCGCGGCGACGGCAACTACGCAGGATGGACCGTGTTCACCGGAGACAACGGCGCCGGGAAGAGCACGCTGCTCAAGGCTATCGCGGTCGCCTTGATCGGCCGCGACGTTGCCCGATCCCTTCAACCGAGCTTTCATCGCTGGATTCGCGAAGGGGCGGGTGAGCAAGAAGCAAAGATCGAGTTGATGATCTTTCCGGAGAGGGGCATCGATGCATTCTCTGAGCAAGGGAACACGGCATACAAGAAATTCCCCGCGACGGTGATTCTGAAGGTCGGCGGCAAGGATGCGGGCGTGGAATTGCCGGCCACGTCGGGTAGCAAGACGACACTTGTTCACAGGGGCCTTTGGTCGGCCGCGGCGCGCGGCTGGTTTTCGTGCGGCTACGGGCCATTCAGGCGCGTGTTCGGGGCCTCGCAGGAAGCAACGCGCCTGATGGTGAGCCCAACCACAGAGCGATTCGTCACCATGTTCCAGGAGGCGGCCTCGCTGTACGAGGTGGATCAATGGTTGCGCAATCTGAGTCACAAGCAGTTGGAGCGCCGATCACCCGAGAGTGGGCAGCAACTTGATCTGCTGCTTGAGATCCTCCGAGATGAGTTGATGCCCAACCAGATCACTGTTGACCGCGTGGACTCCGATGGCCTATGGCTTAAGGATCGAAACGGACTCCAACTGGCCTGGGGAGAAATGAGCGACGGGTATCGCGCCGCACTGGCCTTGCTGGCCGACATACTTCGTCACTTGATTGCGGCCTATGGCATCGAAGGCTTGGCGGAGCGTGGCGTCGACGGCAAGATGCGAATCGTGCGCAGCGGCGTCGTCCTGATTGACGAGATCGATGCGCACCTTCACCCGGAGTGGCAGCGTGAAATTGGTTTCTGGCTCAAGGGACACTTTCCGAAGATCCAGTTTCTTGTCACGACGCACAGCCCCATCATCTGCCAGGCCGCCGACAAGAATGGCCTGTTTGTGCTGCCGGAGCCCGGCAGCGGTGATGCATCGCGTGCACTGACGACCGGCGAGTACAACAAGGTCATCAGTTCCAGACCGGACACGATTCTGCTGACGCCGGCCTTTGGTTTGCAGAACACACGCTCGCCCAGAGCGGTGCAAGGGCGGGTCGAATACGCCAAGCTCATGACGAAGAAGAGGGCGGGTGTGAGGCTCTCCAAGGATGAGGAGAGCAAGGTCCTGCAGCTCCAACTGTTTGCAATCGCCGACGAGGAGCCCTGACCGATGCGGCAAGTCACGCGTCCGGCATTGCCCAAGGCTGCGCAGACCTCCTTGAACAAGCGTCAATCGGCTGCTGATCGTGAGCTCGAACTACATCTCCTGAACATCGAGCGCGAATGGAAGACTGCTCGACGAACCAAGACTTTAGGGTCTGTGTTGCGGGTGCTGCAGCAGATGATGGGGCAACGTGAGCGTTGTATGTACTGCGTGGACTCGCACGGCTGCGACATCGAACACTTCCGTCCCAAAGCACGCTTCCCAAGGCGGGCGTTCCAGTGGCGCAACCTATTGCTGTGTTGTACCGAATGCGGCCGCTTCAAGGGGGATCTGTTCCCTATGGCGAACGGGCGAACGTTGTTGATCGACCCTTCATCCGAAGACCCTTGGCAGCACCTTGATTTCGACCCGGACACCGGTGGCTTGACTGCGCGCTTCGATGTTCAGGCCAACGATTGGTCACGCAAAGGCGCCAAAACGGTTGAGGTCCTTCGACTCGACCGGCGTGAGGCGCTGGCCAATGTCTACAAGGCCACGTTCAGACGGCTCTGCCGCATCGTTCTCGCGTCGCTGGCGGGTGACCATATCAGCGCGTCCACGTTGTTGGACGAGTTGCAGGAAGCTGACGACCACGGCTTGTTGCGATGGTGCTTCGGCCCAATTGGGCAAACCGTTGCGCCGTTCTGTGCGTTGCATCAGCACCCGGAAGTCTGGGCAGCCTGCCGGCAGGCTCTGAAGTAAATCATGCCTGCGCGGACCGGGCGGAACTGAATACCGGCGAGTCCTGGGCAAGGCAACGACGGCAAGGAAAACCACATGGGCCCGCTCCACAAACTGCGCATCATCGAACTCGCCAGCATCGGCCCCGGCCCGATGTGCGCGATGCTGTTGGCCGACCTGGGCGCCGACGTGGTGCGCATCGACCGCATCGAGCCCAGCGGCCTGGGCGTGGCGATGGAGCCGCGCTTCAACGTCAACGGGCGCAACCGGCGCTCGGTGGCGCTGGACCTGAAGTCGCCGGCCGGCCGCGCCGCGGCGCTGCGCCTGGTGGACCGGGCCGACCTGCTGATCGAAGGCTTTCGGCCCGGCGTGGCCGAGCGGCTCGGCCTGGGGCCGGTGGAATGCCGGGCTCGCAACCCCGGGCTGATCTACGGCCGCATGACGGGCTTCGGCCAGACCGGCCCGCTCAGCGCAGCCGCCGGGCACGACCTGAACTACATCGCGCTGACCGGCGCGCTGCACGCCATCGGCCCGGCCGGCGGCAAGCCGGTGCCACCGCTGAACCTGGTGGGCGACTACGGCGGCGGTGCGTTGTACCTGGCGCTGGGATTGTTGGCGGCGCTGCACGAGCGCAAGACCTCGGGGCTGGGGCAAGTGGTGGATGCGGCGATGGTCGACGGCGCAGCGTCGCTGGCGTCGATCTTCTACGGCCTGTCGGCCAGCGGCGCCTGGAGCCAGCCGCGCGGCGAAAACCTGCTGGACGGCGGCGCGCCGTTCTACGCCACGTACGAAACTGCCGACGCACGCTACGTCGCGCTCGGTGCCTTGGAGCCGAAGTTTTTTGCCGAACTGGCGCAGCGCATCGGGCTGGACGAACGTTTTGTCAAACGCCAGCACGACCGCAAGCTGTGGCCCGAGATGCGTGAGGCCATCGCGCGGATCATGAAGACGAGGACACGCGACGACTGGTGCACCCTGCTCGAAGGCACCGACGCCTGTTTCGCTCCGGTGCTGTCCCTCACCGAAGCGCCGTTGCATCCGCATGCCGCCAGCCGTAACGCCTTCATCACCCTCGACGGTGTGGTGCAGCCCGCACCCGCACCGCGCTTCGGCCGCAGCGCACCCGACACGCCGCGCCCCGCGCCGTTGGTGGGCCAGCACACCGACGAGGTGCTGACCGAGGCCGGCTTCACGCGCAGTGAGATCGACGCCCTGTGCGCAGTCGGCCCTGACGCTCGGCGCGGCCTTCGGTGACGCCGGCCGGCGCGTTTTCAGCCGCCGCGCCGGGATCAGGCCCCGTGCCTTGATGCCGGCGCCGCGCCGGCCCAGACGGGGGCGGGGTTGGCGCCTTCCAGCATCAAATTCGAGCGCGCCAGTTCGTCGCTCAACCACTCGCGCAGCGCCACCAGCGGTGGCCAGTCTTTCAGCGCCGGCGGGTAGGCCAGCCAGAACGCGTCGGTCTCATCGTCGGGCAGGGCCAGCGGCGACAGCCGCACCAGGCGCCCGTCGCGCAAGGCATCGGCGGCGTACAGCTCGCGCCCCAGCGCCAGCCCCAGGCCTTGTTCGGCGGCTTGCAGCATCAGGCCGGCGTCATTGAAGGTGGCGACCGGGTTGATGCGGACGCGCACGCCCGACAGTTCAAACCAGCGCGCCCACAGCGACGGGCTGCCCAGCAGCGGCTCGTCGGCCAGTGACTTGGCGTCGCTTCCCAGCAGGCGCCGCGCGGCCGTCGGCGAGCCGAGCGCGATCAAGGGTGAATCGATCAGCCGCTCGGCCGCCAGGCCACGCCATTGCCCGTTGCCTTGGCGCAGCGCGGCGTGCAAACCGTCGCGCGCCAGGTCGACGATCTGCTGCGACGCGTTCAGCTCGATGCTGATGTTGGGGTGGCGCTCACGCCAGCGCGCCAGGCGCGGCAGCAGCCAGCGGTTGGCGAACGACGGCAGCACCGTGATGCGGATGCGGTGCTCGGTGCCGGCTGCCGCCGCGCTGGCGGCGCGCATGCCGTCGTCGAGCTGGGCCAGTGCCGGCTCCACCGAGGCCAGCAAGGCAGCGCCCGCGGCATTGAGCACGATGCCGCGCCCGCGCCGGTCGAGCAGCGAGAAGCCGAGTTGCCCTTCGAGCAGCTTGATCTGCTGGCTCACCGCACTGTGCGTCAAGTGCAACTGCTCGGCTGCGGCACGCAGGTTGGAAAGCCGCGCAACGGCGCGGAACGTGGGCAGCGTTTGCAGCGGGAGGCGCGCCATATTGGTAAGCATAGCCGACCAAATCAGCCTGAAGACATTGATTCTCTTCTGGGCATTGGACCTCTATGCTTACCAGCACCAACAGCTTTTCGGAGCCCGTCATGCAAACCACCTGCGTTCAGGTCACGATCCCCTTGTGGCGGCCACTGCACATGCGGGTGTGGGCACACATCGCCGGCATGGCGCGAGCGCGGTGGCGCGAATGGCTGCGAGCCCGACACGAGCGTGCGCAGTGGGTGCGGCTGCGGTGCGGCTTCGACGGCCTGCAGGCGCTCGACCCGCACACGCTGCGTGACATCGGCGCCCCTGAGGGCATGGTTTCGGGCGCCATCGCGCGGCGCGAAATGGATGCGCATCGGATCGACCGATTCAGCACCTGGCGCGGTGTGTGATTCGAACGCTGGCCGGGACGGGCGGGCTTCGCTTCAAGCGTCAGAAGCCCGGTGCAGCGGGAGGCCTCAAAGCGCGAGCAGCATCTGCCGGCCTGCCACCGCGCCGATTCGCCGCTCGGCCGCCTCAGCCGCGTGCGCAACATAACCGCGCGTCGCCAAGTTCCAGCCCTCGGTGGCCTGGGCGTCGCTGAGCTGGTTCACCACGCCGGTGCCGAGTTTGCGGGCGGTGGCGCGTTTGACGATGGTTTCGCACTGCGCTGCTGTCAGCATCCGCGCAAACAAGGCCCAGCGGCGCTGCACCAGCGCGTTGCGCCAGGCGTCTTCCACGGCCCAGCGGGCTTCATGCGGGGCGATGTTGCGGCCGGCCTCCAGCACGCGCGGCAGCAGCGCGTGGAAGAAGTCCCGAAAGGCGCGTTGCGCGGGTTTGCCGGGCACCAGCGCCTCGATGCGGCTGACGCGCTGGCTCCAGCCGGGCACCAACAGTTGCCGGCTGACAAAGGCCTGCAGTGCCTGGGCAGGGTTGAACAGGCGCAGCCGGTTCGGCGGCAGCAACAGCAGCGGCAGCGCGCAGGCTTCGTCGTGGTCAAGCGGTTCGACAAAACTGCGCAGCACGGCCACGCGGGCCCATTGCGCGGCGGTCAGGCCAGCGATGCCACCGAGCGCACCCGCTTCGACTTGTTTCACGAACTGGATCGCATCACGAAACCCGTGCCCCGCCTTCGCGTGGTTGGCCTTCGTGCTCATCACCGCCAGGTTGCCGGCGGCGTAACCGGCGTCGTTGCGAACCCGGTCGATGGAAGCGTCGCTGGTCTCCAAGGTGGCCACGCTCAAGGCCGCGCGGGTGATGGGGCAGTAGCTCACGTCCAGTTGCGCCAGGTGGTTGGGTGTCACCTGCACCAGCTCCACGCTGCGGCCGCGCAGCCAGGCGTGCAGGCGCAGCTGCAGCCACTTGCGCACCGAGCGCGTCGCATTCAGCGTGCGCAGGCCAAAGGTGGCCTGGCCGGCCAGCAGGCCGTCGCGCAGCGGCGAGGGTGCCCGGGCATAGGTCTCGGGCGGGCAGACGCGGTGGTGCGCGTAGTCCCAGCCCAGCTCGAAGCCAATTCTGTCCAGCGTGGTGATGGGCGCGTGGGTGTTGGCGCCGATGCGGGTGGGGGTGCCGAGTTCGGTGGGGGTCATCAAAGGCTCCTTGCGGGTGGGCGCCGAAGGCTTCCGGCGCTGAGCCCAGTATTTCGCACAGGTAGCTCATGGCGTGAGCCAACAGCGGCAGCCAAAGAATATTTCTACGTCGGGTAAGCTATGCTTCAGTGGCTCATCTGGTGAGCTATTGATGTGTTAGGGATGCAATGGACCGGACCGAACGCTTCTACAAGATCGAACTGCTGCTGCGCAGTCGCGGCTGCATCAGCTTTACCGCGTTGCGCGACGAACTCGGCGTCTCACCCGCCACGCTCAAACGCGACCTGCAGTACCTGCGCGGCCGCATGAGCGCACCCATCGTCTACAGCGCCATCGACAACGGCTACCGCTTCTCCGACCCCGCGCAGCCCGGCGGCAAGGCGGCGCAGCACGAACTGCCGGGCCTGTGGTTCAGCGAAAACGAAATCCACGCCATGCTCACCATGCACCAGTTGCTCGCCGGCCTCGACGACGACGGCGTGCTGGCGCGCCACCTGCAACCGCTGATGGAAAAGCTGCAGGGCATGCTGGGCACCGACGCCACCCAGGCGCGCGAGCTGATGCGGCGCATCAAGGTCATCGGCACTGCGCGCCGGCGCGTGCCGAGCCGGCACTTCGAGTTGCTGGGTGGGGCGCTGGTGCGGCGCAAAAGAGTCTGGCTGCGCTACTTCAAGCGCAGCGACCGGTCGTTGAGTGAGCGTGAGGTTTCGCCACAGCGTTTGGTCAACTACCGCAACACCTGGTACCTGGATGCGTGGTGCCATGCCAGCGAAGGCCTGCGCCGCTTTGCGCTGGATGCGATGCGCGAGGCGCGGGTGCTCGATGGCAAGGCGCGCAACGTGTCGGTTCGAGACCTGGAGTCCGCGCTCGATTCAGGCTACGGCATCTATGGCGGCGGCAAGACCAAGGTCAAGTGGGCCACGCTGGTGTTCAACGAAGACGCCGCGCAGTGGGTGGCCAATGAGGAGTGGCACCCGCAGCAGAAGGCGCGTTGGTTGAAGGACGGGCGCTACGAGTTGCAGGTGCCGTACAGCGAGCCCACCGAGTTGGTGATGGACATCCTGCGGCATGGGGACAGCGTGGTGGTGACGGCGGACAAGGCGCTGGCCGGGTTGATTCGCAAGCGCTTGCAGGGTGCGTTGGCGTCTTACGCCGACGCATCGGACGCCGGCCCTCCTGCCTGAACTCGGCACGCGATGTCAGCAGTACGCCCCCCTGCCGACCTCGCCGCCCAGGTGACCCGCTTCAGTCCTGCGCGCTGCGGTTGATCTGCGTCGGCGCCGGTGCCGGCCAGCCGGCTTCCTGGCACACGCGCGCGATGGCTTCGTTGGTGTCGGAGTAGACCTGCCAATAGTGGTCGTTGTGCGTGTACGGGCGCACGGCGATCACCGGGCCCATCAGGGTCAGGTCGATGACGTTGACCTCGGGCGGCTGGCTGGTGCTGACGTTCGGGATCTTGGCAACCGCCGCTTTGAAGCGGGCGATCGCGTCGGCAGTGTTCACACCGCCGGCCAGTTGGGCGAGGCGGTCGACACGCCGCACCGGCATGGTGGTGTAGTTGTGGACCGTGTCGGCAAAGATCTTGCCGTTGCCGATCAGCGCCATCACGTTGTCGGGTGTGACGATCGTGGTGCCGAACAGGCCAAGCTCCTTGACCGTGCCGGTGACGCCGGCCACGCCGACGAAGTCGCCCACCTTGAAGGGCTTGAGCACCAGCATGAAGGCGCCGGCCGCGAAATTGCCCAGCATGCCGCTCCAGGCCGCGCCGATGGCCAGGCCGGCGCCGGCCAACATGGCGGCAAACGAGGTGGTCTGGATCCCGAAGTAACCCAGGATGCCCAGAACCAGCGCAATCTTGAGCGCGACGTTGACGATGGACCCGAGGTACTTGGTCAGCGTCGGGTCGAGCTTGTTGCGGCCCATCAAGGCTTGCATGACCGAGATGACCTTGCCGATGATCCACGAGCCGATCACCCAGAAGGCGATCGCCGCGACGATCTTGATGGCAACGTCGATGGCCGTCGTGGTCAGGAAGGTTTGTATGGCTTGCATGTCCATGGTGAAACTCCAGAAGGTATTTATTGAATTCGAATCCGCGCCGACGCCGAAGGTTTGAGGGGTGACGACTGCGCGGCGCGGCGCGACTCTATGCCGACCGCCGAAGATCTCAATCCGGTGAAACTCCCCAAGCGGGCAACTTCACGCCGATGACGCAAAACGTCGCTTCAAGGCCACGGGGGCTGCGGAGTGAATCACAAGCAAACGTCGAGCAACCCGCGCGGCCTGGCGGCGAAACTCAGCCGCGAGACTTGCCGGCATCGTTGTACGCTTGGGCAGGGAATCCGGCACAGTTGCAGCCCGAGCCCGCTCACCCACCCAAGAAGGAGTCTTCATGAAAGCAAGCTGGAACGGCGCCACCCTCGCCGAGAGCAACGACACCGTGGTGGTGGAAGGCAACCACTACTTCCCCGAAGCCAGCCTGAAGCGCGAGTTCGTGACCTTCAGCAACCACCGCAGCAGTTGCCACTGGAAGGGCCAGGCGCACTACTTCAGCCTGATGGTGAACGGCGACATGAACGAGAACGCGGTGTGGTACTACCCCGAGCCGCTGGAGGCAGCGCGCGAGATCAAGGGTCGCGTGGCGTTCTGGAAGGGCGTGAAGGTGGAGTAGGGCGGGTCGGCCCGGCCCCGCGCAAGCGCCTGCGGGCATCTGCCGATGGCTGGCCGCCCGGCAGGACCGATAGACTGGGCTTCCTGTAAAGCGTCAAGCGCCAAGCGCACCGCCCTCCCTGTTTGCCTCAAGGACCCCACCATGCGAATTCATGCCGCTAAAACCCTGTCCATCATCGCCTGCGCTCTGCCCTTGGCCGCGGCAGCCCAAAGCCCGTCCACCTTGGACAAGGTGAAACAAAGCGGCGCCATCACGCTGGCCTACCGCGAAGCGTCGATCCCGTTTTCATACCTCGACGACAAGGCGCAGCCGGTCGGCTTCGGCGCCGAAATCTGCGGCAGGATCGTCGACCAGGTCAAGAAGGCCACTGGCCGCAACGACCTGAAGGTGAACTTGCAGGCCGTGACCTCGGCCAACCGCATTCCGCTGCTGCAAAACGGCACCATCGACATCGAATGCGGCTCCACCACCAACAACAGCGAGCGCCAGAAGCAGGTGAGTTTTGCGACCAACTACTTCTACACCGGCACCAAGTTTTTGGTGAAGGCCGGCGCGCCGGTCACGTCGCTCGACGACCTGAAGGGCAAGCAGGTGGTGTCCACCACCGGCACCACCAATTTCAAGATCATCCGCAACCTGAACGAAGAAAAGAAGCTCGGCATCGAGCTGCTCGGCGCCAAAGACCATGCCGAATCGGCGCTGATGGTGCAGACCGGCCGCGCGCTGGCGTTTGCGATGGACGACATCCTGCTGTACGGCCTGAAGGCCAGCTCGCAGAACCCGGCCGAGTTGGCGGTGGTGGGCGAGCCGATCCAGGTCGAGCCTTACGCCATCATGGTGCGCAAGGACGACCCGGCGTTCAAGAAGCTGGTCGACGACACGATCGCCGGGCTGATGAAGAGCGGCGAATTCGAGACGCTCTACAAGAAGTGGTTCCAGTCGCCGATCCCGCCCAAAGGCATCAACCTGAACGCGCCGATGAGCCAGGAGTTGATCGACAACATGAAGGCCTTGAGCGACAAGCCGGCGACTTGAGCCTTCATCGGGGCGGGCCTCGCGCCCCGCTGCCTTCAGGACGATGGCGGCCCATCGCTGTCGCCAAGCTCCAGCACCGGCGCGCGCAAACACTGCAGCGTTTCGACCGGCTTGCCGCTCAGCAGCGCCAACATGAGTTCGGCCAGCAGGTTGCCGGTGGTGGTCAGTGCCGGCGGGCGCACCGAGGTGATCGCGCTGCGGATCACCGAGTCTTCGGTCAGTCCGTCGTAGACGATTAGCGAAAGGTCGCGGCCCAGCACCAGGCCCGCATGGAGTGCGGCGTGCACGGCGCCGACCCCGGCCAGGCAGTTGTCCACCAACACCGCGCTGGGGCGCTGCGGCAGTTCGATCAGGCGCTGCATCGCGGCGTAGCCGGAGCGCCGATCGATCGACACGCGCAGAACCGCGCCGTCGACCAGCCTGCCACCGCCCTCGACGACCCTGCGCTCGAAACTCTTAAAGCGCTGATCGGCAAAGTTGTATTCCGCCGGCGCGCCAAGGTAGCCCAGACGCCGGTGACCCAGCAACAGCAAGCGTTCGGCAGCGAGGTGTGCACCCGCTTCATTGTCGGAGTCCAACCAGGCGTAGGGCGGCGCCAGGGCGGCGCTGCGGCCGTACGCGACAAACGGGACTTGGCGCTCGCGCAGCAAGGCCAGGCGAGCGTCATGCACCCGGGTCCGGGCCACCACGAAGGCATCGACGCGCCTGCCGGCGATGACACGCTCGTAGGTGGCGAGTTCATCCTTGGCCGGGGCCGAGATGATCAACAGGTCGATGTGCTCCAGGGCGAATCGCTCGGTCATGCCGGCGGCAACATCGAGGAACTGCGCATCGCCCAGGTCGTCTTGCGTGGCCGAGACGACCATGCCGATCGCGTCGGCCCGGCCCAGCGCCAGCGAACGCGCACCTGCGTTGGGCGTGTAGCGGTGGCGTTGCGCGGCGGCCTGCACCGCAAGCCGGGTCTTTTCGGCCACCTCGGGGTAACCGTTGAGCGCGCGGCTCACCGTGGTCAGCGACAGGCCCAGCTCATCGGCGATCTTTTTCAGCGACACAGGGCCAAGCGCCTTCCAAGCCAGGGAGCAGCCAGCGACACTTGCGCCACGAGCGCAATGGCCGTTGAAGTGACGGTCAAACTCAGAGGCGACAGTGCACGAGGCTGAGGGAGAGAAGCCGTCCGAGTAAACCCGAATTCTATACCAAAGCGCTTTGAGGGTAAAATCAAAGCGCTTTGGATATAACTCGACGCGCCAAAGCTCCCTTCATCAAAGTCGGCTCAACGAGCCAAGGAGACTACCCAAATGAGCAAGACGATTCGTTTCAGCAAAGCTGCCGTCGCTGCCCTGCTGGTCGGTGTGGGTTCGGCCCACGCGGCCGGTGCCACGATCACCATTTCATGCGGCACGGTCGGGCAGGACTTCGATTTCTGCAAGAAGGCCGGCGAAGAGTGGGGCGCCAAGACCGGCAACAGCGTCAAGCACCTGACCGTCCCGCAGTCCACCTCCGACATCCTGGGCCTGTTCCGCCAGATGTTTGCCGCCAAGTCCACCGACCTGGACGTGCTCAACGTCGACGTGGTCTGGCCCGGCATCATCAAAGACCACCTGCTTGACCTGACGCCTTACAGCAAGGGCGCCGAGAAAGAGCACTTCCCCGCGATCGTGGCCAACAACACGGTCGGCGGCAAGCTGGTGGCCATGCCCTGGTTCACCGATGCCGGCGTGCTGTACTACCGCAAGGACCTGCTCGACAAATACGGCGAGAAGGCCCCCACCACCTGGGCCCAGCTGACGGCCACCGCACAAAAGGTGATGGACGCCGAGCGCAAGGCCGGCAACGCCGACATGCAGGGCTTCGTGTTCCAGGCCAAGGCGTATGAAGGCCTGACCTGCGACGCGATCGAGTGGGTCTCCAGCCATGGCGGCGGCAGCATCGTGGATGCCAGCGGCAAGATCACCATCAACAACCCGAACGCCGCCAAGGCGCTGACCACCGCGGCCGGCTGGATCGGCACCATCGCGCCCAAGGGCGTGTTGAACTACGCTGAAGAAGACGCCCGCGGCGTGTTCCAGAAGGGCAATTCGGTGTTCATGCGCAACTGGCCGTATGCCTGGTCGCTGAGCCAGGGGGCCGACAGCCCCGTCAAGGGCAAGGTCGGCGTGGTGGCCCTGCCCAGGGGTGAGAACGGCAAGACGGCGGCGGCGCTGGGCGGCTGGCAGTTGTCGGTCAGCAAGTACTCGAAGAACCCGAAAGAGGCCGCCGACCTGGTGATGTACATGACCAGCGTGGCGGTGCAAAAAGACCGTGCCATCCGCGGCTCGTACAACCCCACCATCCCGTCGCTCTACAAGGACGCCGAGGTGCTGAAGGCCAACCCCTTCTTCGGCGACCTGTACGAAACCTTCGTCGGCGCCGTGCCGCGCCCGGCCACCGTCACCGGCATCAAGTACAACGAAGTCTCCGCCGCGTTCTGGAACGCCACGCACGAGGTGCTTTCCGGCAAGACCAAGGCCGAAGACAGCCTGAAGAAGCTCGACGTCAAGCTCGACTCGATCCGCCGCGGCGACAAGTGGTGATCTGAGCCACCATGCCCTCCCTCGGCCAGAGGGAGGGCGGCGCGTTGCACCGGAGGCCCCATGTCCACACCCACGTCTGAACTCACGCGCGAACGCACCCGCAGCGCGTGGATTTTCTTGGCGCCCACCTTGCTGGTGCTGGCCATGGTGGCCGGCTGGCCGCTGGGCCGCACGATCTGGTTCAGCTTCACCGACGCCACCTTGGAGACGATCGGCGAGTCGACCTACAACTTGGTGGGGTTGAGCAACTACTTCGGCAAGTACGGCGTCTTCAACTTCGCCGCGGCCGACGGGTTCTGGAGCACCGACTGGGGCTTTGCGATCAAGAACACGTTCTCGTTCGCCATCGTCTCGGTGGTGCTGGAGACGCTGCTGGGCGTGGTGATCGCGCTGGTGATGAACGCCGAGTTCAAGGGCCGCGCCTTCGTGCGTGCCGCGGTGCTGGTGCCCTGGGCCATCCCGACCATCGTGTCGGCCAAGATGTGGGCCTGGATCATGCACGACCAGTTTGGCGTGCTCAACGCGATGCTCAAGGGCTGGGGCCTGATCGACACCAACATCGCCTGGACGGCCGACCCGCACTACGCGCTGTGGTCGGTGGTGCTGGTGGATGTGTGGAAGACCACGCCCTTCATGGCGCTGCTCACCTTGGCCGCACTGCAGATGCTGCCCAAGGACTGTTATGAAGCGGCTTACGTCGACGGCATCCACCCGGTCAAGGTGTTCTTCAAGGTCACGCTGCCACTCATCTGGCCGGCGCTGATGGTGGCGGTGATCTTCCGCCTGCTCGACGCGCTGCGGGTCTTCGACATCATTTACGTAATGACCTCCAACAGCGTGGACACCATCAGCATGTCGGGCTTTGTGCGGCGCGAGATCGTCGACAACAACTACGTGGGCTACGGATCGGCGGCGTCGACGGTGCTGTTCCTCATCATCGCGGCCTGCACGCTGGTCTACCTGAAGGTCTCGCGCGTCGACCTCGGCGGCAAAAAGTAGGAGGCCGACGATGGACCTGACCACTCAACGCGTGCTCGGCAGGATCGGCCTCTATGGCCTGGTGCTGCTGATCTCGCTGTTCTGCCTGTTCCCGTTTTACTTTGCGATCGTCACCTCGCTCAAGTCGGGCACCGAACTGTTCAGCACCACGCTGTGGCCCGCCGCGCCGTCGCTGAAGAACTACGTCTCGCTGTTCACCGTGGCCGAGCAGCCGTTCGCGCGCCACATCTTCAACTCGCTGGGCGTGTCGTTCATGGTGGTGGTGGTGTCGCTCTTTCTGGGTGTGACCGCGGCTTATGCGCTGGGCCGCATCAGCTTCAAGGGCCGCGGGCTGCTGTTGCTGACGGTGCTGGCGGTGTCGATGTTCCCGCAGGTGGCGGTGCTCGCCGGCATGTTCGAGTTGATGCAGGCGATCGGCTTTTACAACCACTGGTGGGGCCTGGCGCTGCCGTACATGCTGTTCACCTTGCCCTTCACCGTGTGGGTGCTGACCACGTTCGTGCGCGAGCTGCCCAAGGAGCTCGAAGAAGCCGCCATCATGGACGGCTGCAGCCCCTGGGGCGTGCTGACCAAGGTCTTCATGCCGCTGATGTGGCCGGCGCTGGTGACGACCGGGCTGCTCGCGTTCATCGCGGCCTGGAACGAATTCTTGTTCGCGCTGACCTTTGTGCTGGACAACAACGACCGCACCGTGCCGGTGTCGATCTCGCTGATCAGCGGCGCCGACAAGTATGAAATTCCGTGGGGCAAGATCATGGCCGCCTCCGTGCTGGTGACGCTGCCGTTGATCGCGCTAGTGCTGATATTCCAACGCAAGATCGTCGGGGGCCTGACCTCTGGCGCCGTCAAGGGCTGAAGAGATGACGACCCCTCGTCCGACGAGTACATCGGCCGATCCCCCTGGGGGATCCGGGCCGGCTTGGGAGCGGCCCGGCGCGCGGCCCGGCGCGAACGACCTGGAGTGGTGGCGCGGCGGGGTGATCTACCAGATCTACCCACGCAGCTTTCAAGACAGCAATGGCGACGGCATCGGCGACCTGGCCGGCATCGTGCAGCGTTTGCCCTACCTGGCCGACCTGGGTGTGGACGCGATCTGGATCTCGCCGTTTTTCAAGAGCCCGATGAAGGACTTCGGCTACGACATCTCCGACTACCGCGATGTCGACCCCATCTTCGGCCGGCTCGAGGACTTCGACGCCGTCGTGCGCCGCGCGCACGAGCACGGCATCAAGGTGCTGATCGACCAGGTGCTGAGCCACTGCTCCGACCAACACCCCTGGTTCATCGAATCGCGCTCCAGCCGCGCCAACCCACGCGCCGACTGGTTCGTCTGGGCCGATCCCAAGGCCGATGGCTCGCCACCGAACAACTGGCTCTCGATCTTCGGCGGCAGCGCCTGGCAGTGGGACACTCGGCGCTGCCAGTACTACCTGCACAACTTCCTGGCCAGCCAGCCGGACCTGAACTTCCACCACCCCGCGGTGCAGCAGGCCGCGCTCGACTCGCTGCGCTTCTGGATGGACCGAGGCGTCGACGGCTTCCGCCTCGATGTCATCAACTTCTGCTTCCACGACGCGCTGCTGCGCGACAACCCGGGGCTGGGCGCACCGGTCAGCAACGCCGCCGTGAGCAGCGTCAACCCGTATGCGTGGCAGCGCCACGAGTTCGACAAGAGCCGGCCGGAAAACCTGGCCTTTCTGAGGCGCCTGCGTGCGCTGCTCGATGAGCAGCCCGGCCTGACCACGGTGGGTGAGATCGGCGACGACGACAACCTGGCCCGCATCGCCGAGTACACCGGCGGCGGCGACAAGCTGCACATGGCCTACGGCTTCGACCTGCTGGGCAGCCAGTGCGACGCGCGCTTCGTGCACGGTGTGATCGAGCGCTTCGAAGCCACGGTGGTCGACGGTTGGGCCTGTTGGTCGCTCGCCAACCACGACGTTCCCCGTGTCGCGACGCGCTGGAAGCCGCCGGCGCTGGACGGCGGCGGCGCTGCCTGGCTGCGCCTGGCCTTCGCCGTCCAGGCCTGCCTGCGCGGCTCACCTTGTATCTACCAGGGCGACGAGTTGGGCCTGACCGAAGCCGACGTCGCTTTCGAGGACTTGCAAGACCCGTACGGCATCGCCATGTGGCCCGAGTACCGCGGCCGCGACGGCTGCCGCACGCCCATGGTGTGGGATGCCGCGGCGCCGCACGCCGGCTTCAGCGGCGCCGCCAAAACCTGGCTGGCGGTCGCGCCCGAGCACCTGCCGCTGGCCGCTGCCGGCCAGCGCCGTGACGCGGGCTCGCTGTTCAACTTCTATCGCGCCATGCTGGCCTGGCGCCGCGACCGCCCCGGCCTGCAGCGCGGCAGCATGCACTTGCTGCCGGCGCACGACCAGATGCTGGCTTTTGTGCGCGACCCGCGCGGCGTGCATGGCCCGGCCCACTTGTGCGCCTTCAACCTGAGCGCGCGAGCGGCTGTCTACACCTTGCCCGCCACGCTTGCGGCCACGATGAAACCCACGCTCGACACCCGCCACCCGCTGCCCAGCGGCGCCTGCGCGGGCCACACGCTGGAGCTGCCGCCCTTCGGCGCCGTCTTCGCCACGCTCTGAAACCACTGGCACCCAAGGAGACAGCCGTGTCCGAGATCATTTTTCGAGACGTGCACAAGCGCTACCCCGGTGCCGCGGCCGACACCATCCGCAAGGTCGATCTGCACATCACCCGGGGCGAGTTCGTCGTCTTCGTCGGCCCGTCCGGGTGCGGCAAGTCCACCTTGCTGCGCATGGTGGCGGGGCTGGAAGACATCTCCAGCGGCGACCTGCACATCAACGGCAAGCGCGTCAATGAAACGCCACCGTCGCGCCGCGGCGTGGCGATGGTGTTCCAGAGCTACGCGCTGTACCCGCACATGACGGTCTACGACAACATGGCCTTCGGCTTGCGCCAGGCCAAGACCGACAGCGGCACGGTGGACCAGCGGGTGCGCAAGGCCGGCAAGATCCTGCAGCTCGACGCACTGCTCGACCGCCTGCCCAAACAACTCTCCGGCGGCCAGCGCCAGCGGGTGGCGATCGGCCGCGCCATCGTGCGCGAGCCCGATGTGTTTTTGTTCGACGAGCCGCTCTCCAACCTGGACGCCGCGCTGCGTGTGCAGACGCGCCTGGAGCTGGCCAAGATGCACCAGGACATCGGCACCGCCAGCATGATCTACGTGACCCACGACCAGGTCGAGGCGATGACCCTGGCCAGCAAGATCGTGCTGCTCAACGCCGGCCCGGCCGTGCAGCGCGAAGGCAGCGTGGCCCAGTTCGGCGCGCCGCTGGACCTGTACCACCACCCGGTCAGCAAGTTCGTCGCCGGCTTCATCGGCTCGCCGAAGATGAACTTCATCGCCGCGCGGCTGGCGCGTGCGGACGTGCGCAGCGCGCTGGTGAGGGTCAACGAGGCCGAGTTCACTGCGGAGGTTGACGCCCACGCCCTGCAACCCAACGCCGAGGTCACGCTCGGCGTGCGGCCCGAGCATGTTCAGATCGTCGCCCCCGGCGGCAGCAACACCTTGCAAGGCCTGATCGCCTTCATCGAACAACTCGGCGAAGCCAGCTACATCTATGTGCGCCTGGCCGCCGGTGAACTGGTGACGGTGCGTGAAAGCGGCCAGTCGCGCTGCACGGTGGGCGAGGCGGTGCACCTGCACTTCCCGCCGCAATGCCTGCACCTGTTCGATGCCGACGAACACGCCTGCAAACGCACCGCCAGGCTCGAGGTGCTGGGCCAGCCGCATGTGGCGGGGGTGACGATCACGCGGGCGGCGACGGCGGGCTGACGAACATCGGGGCACCTGATGATCGTCGCCAATCAAGTCGGGAAGGGGATCGGTGGGGGCGGTTGAACCGCCAGGCGCGCTGATCGGCGCCGCGCTACGCTTAGCGCCATGCGGCTGCCGCCTGCCCTCTCCGCCCACGCCCAGCGCCGCCTGCGCGATGTCTATCGTTCGGCGGGCTGGCCGTGCCAGGACGCGATCGAGATCGAGTTGCTGGCCGCCGGCCTGCTGGAGCGGTTGATGCAGCCGTCGGGGCACGAGACGCTGCGGGTCACCGACGCCGGCATCCAAGTGATCGCGCAGACCCTGCAACGCAACCGCGCGCGCCGCGACGCGCACGAGGCGCTGGTCGAAAGAGTGGCGCGCGAGATGACCCGCGCCGGGCGCATCGCGTGGCGGAGCTTGAGCCTGCGCGCCAAGGTGGGCGACGCGTGGGCGATGGCGATGCCCGATGTCTTCTCGATCCGCCACACCACGGTGGAGGCTTATCTGGAGCCGGTGGTGCACGAGGTGAAGGTCCATCGCTCGGACCTGCTGGGCGACCTGCGCCAGCCGGGCAAGCGGGCCGCCTATCTGCAGATGTCCAGCGAGTGTTGGTATGTGATTCGCCAAGGCATTGCCCGCCCGGACGAGATTCCACCGGAGTGCGGTGTGCTGGTGGCCACCGACACCGTGCTCGACGTGGCACGCCCCGCGCCCAAGCGTGCCGTGCGGCTGCCGTTCGACGTCTGGATGGCACTGGCCCGCGCCACGCCCGTGGACGGCTGGCGATTCGAGGACGCGCAAGGTGCGTTGGGCGACACTCAGGGCCCGAGCCACGACGCGCCGTAGCAGCCACCTCGTGGCCCTTGGCGCGGCCAGTCGGTACTGACATGTCCACCATTCCCGCAAGCCTGTCGCCCACACCTCCACCCAAACCCTCACCCGACAGCGCCAAGGCGCTGTGGGTGGCGTTGGCGCTGATTCTTGTCTGGGGCGCAAACTTCAGCGTGCAAAAGGCGGTGTTCAACGCACTGTCGCCGGGCGGGTTCTTGTTTGCTCGTTACCTGATCCTGCCGCTGGCCGCAACCCTGCTGCTGTGTTCGCGCCACGGCTTGCGCTGGCCGAGGGTGCCGCCTGCCGACCGGTGGGCGTTGCTCAGGCTGGGGCTGGCCGGGCACCTGATGCATGTGGGGCTGGTGACCTTCGGCATCCACTGGTCGACGCCGTTTTCCAGCGCGCTGATCCTGACCTGCGGCCCGGTGTTCACCTTGCTCATCCTGCGCTGGTATGGGCTGGAGCACCTGACGCGCGGCCAGGGGGTCGGGGTGGGCGTGGCCGTTGTCGGCGTGCTGGTGTTCTTGTCCGACAAGCTGTTCGGCGGGCAATGGCAGGCCAGCGGCGGTGACTTGACGCTGCTCGTCGCGTCGGCGTTTTTTGCGTACTACACCGTGGCGTCCAAGCCCTTGATCGAGCGCCATGGCGGCGTGACGGTGATGACCTACGCCACGCTGATGGGCAGCGCGCCCGTGGTCGCACTCAGCCTGCCTGCCGGCTTGGCGGTCGACTGGGCAGCGGTCAGCCCGGCCATCTGGGCCGGCGTGGTGTACTCGGTGCTGATCGCCGCTTTTCTGGGCTGGATGGTGTGGGGCTGGATCAATGTCGCGCTCGGCATTGCGCGCAGCGCGCCGCTGATGTACCTGATGCCGCCGGTGGCGGGCCTGGTGGCCTGGGCGGTCACCGGCGAGCGCTACACCGCCGTCAAGCTGGCCGGCGCGGCGCTCACCTTGCTCGGTGTGGCGCTGGCGCAGTTTGCGTCGGCGTCTGCGAGTGATCCGGTGCGCGAGGCGCCGGCGCCGGTGGATTGAGCCACACTTGATTTCTTGCCAGGAGTTGCCATGACGCAGCGTCTAGAAATTCGCCTCGCAGCAGTCACCTTGGCCGCGCTGCTCGCGGCGTGTTCGAAGCCCGCCGATTCGCTGCCGCCGGCCGCGGTGACAAGCGCCGCACCGAAAACCGCAGCCGCGCCGGCCGACCGCGGCATCGCCTGGAAACAAGCCGCCAGCGATGCCGACGTCGACGCCGCTTTTGCGCAGGCCAGCGCAGAAGGCAAGCCGGTGTTTGTTTATTGGGGCGCCAAATGGTGCCCGCCGTGCAACCAGGTGCAGGCCACGCTGTTCAACCGGCAAGACTTCATCGAGCGCTCGCGCGCCTTCGTACCGGTGTATGTGGATGGCGACCAGCCCGGCGCGCAAAAACTCGGCGCCCGCTTCAAGGTGCGCGGCTACCCGACGATGGTGCTGTTCAATTCGAAAGGCAGCGAGTTGACGCGCTTGCCCGGCGAAGTGGACGCGCAGCAATACACCCAGTTGCTGACGCTGGGCATGAATGCGCAGCGGCCCGTCAAAGCGGTGCTCGCCGATGCGCAGGCGGGCGGCGAATCGGCACGCCGCCTGTCGGCCAACGACTGGAAGCTGCTGGCCTTTTACTCATGGGAGACCGATGAGAGCCAGGTGGTCGCCAAAGAAAGGCTGCCCGCAACGCTGCGCCAGTTGGCCGACAGCTGCCCGGCCGACCAGACCCAGGCCGCCGCTCGGCTGCTGCTCAAGGCAACGGCCGCCGCCGGGGCCGGCACCGACGCCAAGCCGATCTCGCCACCCGACGCGGCCGCCCGAGAGAAGCTGCTGCGCCTGCTGGCCGACCCGGTGCAAGCGCGCACGCAGATGGACGTGCTGACCAACAACGCGGCCGAGTTGACCCGTGCGCTCAGCGCCGCCGGCACACCGCAGCGTGGACAACTGGTCGACGCGCTCAACGCCGCGCTCAAGCAACTGGCGATGGACACGACGCTGTCGCGCGCCGACCGCATGACGGCCGTCATTGCGCGTGTGGACCTGGCAAGGATCGGCGTCGCCAAGGACGCCAAGCCGGCGCTGCCCGACGCGCTGCTGGCCGAGGTGCGCGATCACAGCGCGCGTGCCGACCGCGAGATCACCAACGCTTACGAACGCCAGGCCGTGATCC
Organism: Methylibium sp.; assembly: GCA_031378125.1. Lineage (GTDB taxonomy): Bacteria > Pseudomonadota > Gammaproteobacteria > Burkholderiales > Burkholderiaceae_C > LGRD01. The sequence continues at coordinate 20,300 of JANNDW010000059.1, forward strand.
CGACCGCCGCCTACCTGCTGGCGCAGGCGGGCCTGCTGGACGAATCCGATGCGCTGCTGAAGGCCAACCTGGCAAAAAGCCACTCGCCGTATTACCTGATGTCCGAACTCGCCGGCAACGCGAAGAAGCGCGGCGACAAGGAGGGAGCGTTGCGCTGGTATGAAGAAGCGTTCAACAAGAGCGAAGGGCCGGCAACACGCCTGCAATGGGGCGCTGGCTACGTAAGCGCACTGGTGGAGTTGGCGCCGCGGGACGAAGCGCGCATCGAAAAGGCGGCGCAGCAGTTGTTGACCGAAGCGGCGGCGCAGCCCGACGCCTTCCACGATCGCAGCGCGCGTTCAATGCAGCGCGTCGGCAGCCGCCTGCAAAGCTGGAACCAAAGCGGCCACCACGCCGCCGTGCTCAAGCGTTTGCAGCGGCAACTCGACGCGGTGTGCCAGCGCCTGGCCAGCAGCGACCCACAACGCCAGACCTGCGAAGCGCTGCTGCGGCCGACCGCGAAGAAAGCCGCCTGAACGCAGCCAGCGGCCGGCTAGCGCGGCCCGCGCTGGCGCTCGCTAAAGTGCACCTCGTAGCGCACGCCCTTGACGGCATCGACGAAGTGCAGGGCCGTGCCCTTCCACTCGTACACGCCGGTGAAGCCGTCGATCTGCATCGCGCCGTGTTTCAGCACCACATCGACCTGGCTGCTTTGCAAGGTCAGCGAATACAGCATGTCGCTGACGCGAACGATCGCCAGGCCGGCACGGCGGAGTTCCACGTGCGCGGGCCCACACTCGGGCGCGCCCTTGGCGGTGGCCACACACAGGCGCCCCTCATAGCGGCCCGCTGCGGGTGCGGATGCGGGTGCGACTGCGGGGGCGGCGTGCGCCACCGCCGCAGCCAACAACCCGGGCAGCACACCGCCCGAAGCCAAGGCACGCGTCGCTGCGGGGCGGCCCGGCATGGCGGGGTGGCTACTTGATCAGGCCTTCGGCCTTCATCGCCGCCTGCACCGCGGGCCGTGCCGCCATGCGCGCCATGAAGGCGCTCAGGTGGGTCAAGGGTGCAATATCGATGTTCACGTGCTGGGTCCAGCCGACCACGGTGAACAAGTAGGCATCGGCCACGCTGAAGGCATCGCCCATCAGGTATTGCTTGCCTTCGAGCTGCTCGTTGACCCATTTCAGGCGATCCGCCACCCTGGTGCGGCCCAATGCCTTGGCCTCTTCGGGCATGGCGGCGTTGAACAGGATGCTGAAGCCCTTGTGCAGTTCGCTGGTGATGAAGTTGAGCCACTCCTGCATGTGGTAGCGCGCCATCGTGCCATTGGCGGGGGCGAGTTTCTTGGCCGGCACCTGGTCGGCGATGTACTGCACGATGGCGGGGCCTTCGCTCAAGCGCTCGCCGTTGTCCAGTTCCAGCAGCGGCACATACCCTTTGGGGTTGATGCCGTAGTAGTCGGTGCCGTCGGTCAGCTGGTGGGTTTTCAAGTTGGCCAGCACGGGGTCGAAGGCCAGGCCGGCTTCGCGCAGCACGATGTGCGGGGACAAGGAACAAGCGCCGGGGCTGAAATAGAGTTTCATGGTGGGCATCCGTTGCAGTGAAAAGGAAAGTGATTACACCTCTTCTCGCGCGACGGTGCAGAAACCCTTGCGGGTGTGGCCTTTTGCCCGGCGCTACAGTGCGCCGCATGAACCCATCCACACCTGTGCAAGCAGCAGCCGTCCGCCACCCCCGCAGCGTCGAACGCATCGTGCGCGGGCAGCCGACCTCCGATGGCGCCGGCGTCAAACTCACGCGCGTGCTGACGCAGCCGCTGCAACAGCGCCTCGACCCATTCTTGATGCTCGACGCCTTCGGCAGCGATTCCGCCGGCGACTACATCGGCGGCTTTCCGGACCATCCGCACCGCGGCTTCGAGACCGTGACCATCATGCTGGCCGGCCGCATGCGCCACCAGGACAGCGTGGGCAACGTCGGCTTGCTGGAGCCCGGCAGCGTGCAATGGATGACGGCCGGGCGCGGCATCATCCATTCCGAAATGCCCGAGCAGCAGATGGGGCGCATGGCCGGTTTTCAGTTGTGGGTCAACCTGGCCGCTAAAGACAAGATGACGGCGCCGCGGTACCGCGACATCGCGCCCGCCGATGTGCCGGCCTTCACACTGGACAACGGCGTGAGCGTGCGCGTGATCGCCGGCGCCAGCCACGGCGTGGCCGGCGCCGTGACGAGGCCGATCACCGAGCCGATCTGCCTGGACATCACGCTGCCGCCGGGGGCTTCGTTCGATGCCGCGGTGCCGGCCGGCCACAACGCGTTTGTCTACGCCTTTGGTGGCGCCGCCGTCGACGTGGGAGGCTCAAGCCCGACGCGGGTCGACAGCGAGCGCATGGCGATTCTGGCCAACAGCGCGCAAGCCGACGGCGTGCGGCTTGCGGCCCCCGCCGGCCAGACCGTGCCGGCCCGCGTGCTGCTGGTGGCAGGCCACCCGCTGAACGAACCGATTGCGCAATACGGCCCGTTCGTGATGAACACCGCCGAAGAGATTCACCAGGCGGTGGCCGACTTACAGCGCGGCGTGCTGGCCTACTAAGCGACTTGGCGGGCCTTATCGGTCGGACACCGCCAGCAGGCGCGAGTCCCAAATCTTGCTTGCGTTGCCGGTTCCGTTGCGCCGGGCATGGAACAGGCGCAGGCGCAACAACTCGGCGGCCACCGGTGGCGGAAAGCCCTTGCGCTTGCCGCGTTGGCTGAGCAGCAGCCCATCGAACAGTTGTTCGGTCAGCAGCGGGTCGCTCCAGCACAGTGCAATCCGGTTGGCCACGCGGGGGTAGCGGGCACACAGCTCCGAGGGCCGCACACGTTGTGGCAACCGCTGCAGCCACACCAGAACATGGTCGGCCAGCGCCAGGTCTTGCTCGCGCTGCGGGCTGCGCTCCTTGGACCAGTCGGCGTCGGTCTTGTGGGCGCCGTCGCGGACCGAGCTGGCCCGGTTCGGTCGGCGGACCGGGGCGGCCTTGTGTTTGAAGAGGGCGAACAAATTCAGCATGGCCGGCGGTCGGGGGTCCGCGCGCGGCGCCGGCCCGAAGGACCGCTTGCCGCGCACGCAATGATGTACTCCCCGCTTCATCGGCACGCTGCGGAGAAAACTTGAGCGGCACCGCGTCGGCGGGCCCGGCGCCGGCAACTCGGCTACGCTCGCGGCTTCACGCCCTGGGAGCGTTCTTGGAGTCCACGCATGCCGCGCCGCATTCTCGACCAATCGCGTATTCACCCTGCCATTCGGGACGCGGTGGCCAACCACCACGCCGACATCGTTCACAACGTGCAGGCCGCAACGCTGTCCAACACGGTGTTGGTGGTGGGCATGCGGCAGAACCCGTTTTGCCGCAAGGCGCGCAAGCTGCTCGACGCGGCCGGCGTGGCGCACCATTACCTTGAGTACGGCAGCTATTTCAGCCAATGGCGCCAGCGCAATGCGTTGAAGATGTGGACCGGCTGGCCGACCTTCCCGATGGTGTTTGTCAAAAGCACCCTGGTGGGCGGCGCCGGCGACCTGGCCGCCTTGATTGAAAGCGGTGAACTCAAGCGGATGTTGAGCGCGTGACCGTGCCGCCGTCTTGCCCTCGCGCCGCAGTCCGGCGGCGCTGGTCGCGCGCCGGATTCGCGGCCTGGGCACTGGTCGGCGCCGCCTGCCAGGCGGCCGGCGACACACCCTTGACGCCTTGCCGGATCGCCGGGGTGCGCAACAGCGTGCAATGCGGCGCGGTGCAGCGCGCGCTCGACCCGGCGCGTCCGGACGGGCCCAAGATCGACGTGCATTTCGTCGTGGTCCCGGCCATCGCCCGGCGCAAACTGCCCGACCCGGTGTTCCTGCTGGCCGGCGGGCCTGGGCAGAGCGCCATCGACCTGGCCAGCGGCGTGATGGCGGTGTTGAACCGGCTGG
>JANNDW010000091.1:0-6755 GCA_031378125.1 Methylibium sp.
GTCCGTGCTGGAATTGGTGGCTATGGGGCTCGGCGTGGGCATCGCGCCCTTGTTCCTGGCCGATGGACGCAACGAAGTCGTTCGCCTGACCGAACCTCTGGACGAGTGCGAGACTGAGCTGTGGCTGCTCACCCATCCCGAGTCGCGCCATCTGCGTCGGGTGGGTGCGGTCTATTCGCACCTGGCTCAAACGATGAACATGCCGTAGTCCGTAGCAGCTAGACAGCCTGCTGTTTGCCAGCGAACGTCAGCGTCGCAAGGGTACGACGGTCAGCTTGGGGTCGGGATGGTGAGGCCAGTGCCTCACAGACCGGTCGTTCGCCCCTCGGCAGACCGATTGGCTGCTGTCGGCATCGACGGCGAACTGGTAGTCCCGGCCACAATTGGTCGCACGGCAGACGGACCGAAAGCGGACCCTCCCCGGCAAGACGGCGCGCGCTTCTCCTGACCGACCTTGCGCCGCTCGCGGCAGCCGAGGGCGCGGGTCTGGCGACGCTGCGGCCGGAGTCCTCGCCGGCGCTTGCGGTACAGGTAATCGAGCCGGTGCACGTGCTCTCGTTGCGGCACTTGCCCGGCGGCGGCACCTCGGCGCTCGCTGCCGCGATGACCGCGCTCGCGCTGCCGGGTCTCCCGGGCCCGGGCCAATCCTGCGGCGTTGAGCCTCGGCTAATCTGGCTCAGTCCCAACGAGAGCTTGCTGCTGGCGCAAGACGCCGCTCAGGCATCGGCGCTTCTCGCTGAGCTGCGGCCGGTGCCAGGCGCCTTGGCCTGCGCGCTCGATCTCTCGGCTGGCACGCTGGTGGTGAGGCTGCAGGGTGGCAGCGTGGAGGCCCTGCTGCCGCGTTTGGTCGATGCGCATGCGCTGCCACACAGAACCGACCAGGCCTCGCGCGTGCGACTGGCGGACATCGCCGCGGTGGTCTGGCGCGATTTGCAGGATCACGGCGGCCTTCTTGTCGATCGTGCGAACGGTCACTACCTGGCCCGGTGGTTGAGCTACGCGGCTGACGCGATCTGATGCCGGCTTTGCTCCGCAGTGAACGGCTGCTGAGGGTCGGCAGCGACCCGTCAGGGCGAAGGGGAGCAGTCGTTGGCCGGAGCTCGTCGCCGAGCCGCTGACTTGCCTATGCGCTCCGCCCCCCGCCGAACGTCAAGTTTCGAGGTACAGCGGACAGCTGCCAGAGGAGTTGGCCAACGGCAGGTATCGGCGCCTGCCGACATTCGCCAACCAAGTCCGAACGTCCGCATCCAGTCTGATCCCGCCATCCGGAATTGACCTTCTGCCGGCCCAAACGGTGCGCCACTGCAGCAAGACGGCCACGGAGCTGCGAAACGCAAGGCAGGGGTTGCTGGGGGGCCTGCTTGGAAGCCCTTTTCTCAGCGGTAGTCGTGCTCGTGCTGGTCCCTCGCGGCGAGCAACATGACATCAAGATCACGAATGGCGAAAAGTGCGACACACCCGCCATGGCCGAATGGGATGATGAGCTCTCGAAACTCCCGCTGCTGCTCGCATCGGCGACAAGTATGCGGCGCAAACGAGAGGATCGTCATCGCGGTCTCTAAAGCGTCGCGGAATCTAAACAGGCACGTGTCGTCAGGCGTGTTGCTGGCTAGCTCGCGCTGGATGATGTGTTCTGCGAGTCGCTCGATGTCCTCCTGGAACGTCGCTGTGGCTATGACCCGATACCGAGCATTCACCCAGCGCCCCGCTTGGCCTTTCCTGCCACGGCCGCGTGGATGCGATGCTGCGCTGCCTTTGCACGTTGATGCATGCCCGCCAGGAAGTCGTCACCCGTGATCAGGCCCACCCCCTCGTCCGCCAAGCGCAACGCCTTCGTGGCCCGCGCTACTGCGGCACTCTGCTCGGCACGGAAATCTGCCTCCCTGCAAACAGCGCTCTCGATGAACTGAGTCAAAGACTCTCCTTCGCGAAGCGCCGCCTCAAGGCTGGCCTTCGTCTCGGGCGTCACGCGGATGGGGGGCAATGTTGCAGAGCGACTCATGCGTTCATTGTATAGCAATTGATATACAACATCAAGACGGCCTGGGTCTCGGTCTATGGCCGGGCGCCAGACCCACGAGGGGCCACAGCGCCATTCGAGGAAGTATCCCTGTATGCACGTCCCTCGCGACTGAAGTCGATGAGCGCGGAACGGCGCGCACTTGCTCGAATTCGTGCGCTTGGAATACCGAGGCTCAACCGCCCCCGCAGCCAGGTACTTCTTGATGGTGTTGCGAGACAGGCCCGAGCGCCTGGCAATCTCGCGGATGGACAGTTGCTCGCGCAACGCCCACCTCCTGATGACACTGAGTGTCGCCACGTCAATCACTCCTATGACCCCTGCTGCATAAAGCAGCAGGTTAGGGTTCTTACGTGGATCAGATTTGCGTGGAAATCACCGGGTCAAGTGGATCAGTTCCAGGTGGAAATCAACAGCGATGACTAGGATTGATCCGCTGATGCGCGGTGCCGGTTGTTAAGCGTGTGAAATCGGGGTGAGTTACGGACCAGGTCGTCAAGCAGGCCCGTCAGCCGCGTATGCACTACGCACTCAGCGCAACAAATGCACGGCCACGAAGAGGGCTGCTTCGAACACGGGCGGTACACCGGCGACTTGGCTGACAACCGACTGCGTCATCGTCGACCCGTCCTTCGAGTGCCTGACGCACGTTCATCAAGAGTTCGAAAAGTACCCGACTGGAACACTGCGAAGTGAAAGCTTCGCTTGACGGTCGACTCGACATCTGTCCCCAACACGTCCCAACGAAGCGCAGGTTTCTTGTGGGGTGAATCGTGGGGTTCGGCTACCACCGTGAGGTCAGAAACTCCTACGAATCAACAGCCCGGAGCTGATCCCGAGCTTCAGGTGCAGAACATAGAGTGATGTTTCGTGGCATCTCTTGCCACCCCAAATTGCCCGACAGGTCGTTGATTTCGAGATCGAAGCTGATCTCATGAGGTAGCAGGCCGTCCCAGTGAAGCGCACGCTTTGTGTGGGGGAAATCTGGTTTCGCCCCGACCCGGGCAACCGCCCGATTCTTTCCCCCGCAGATTCCTCTGGAGGCCGCGCCAGGACTGGGTTTGAGATAAGCGCTGCCGACAAGAAACTTGCCCGCAAGGATCGGGCGCTCCTGCAGCAGGGCGTGGACAGCAGCGACAACGCGCGAAGCGGCGCTGGCTCGAACCATGACCTGGGTCTGGGCATCGTGGCTGCGATTGACTGTCTGGTCATCGTGCCGTCGGCTCCCTGTCGGAGCCGGGTGTGTACATGGATGCCTTGTTACCCGCGTCGCGGGGGCGGACAAGTCGTTGTCAGCGCAGGGTGCACGCGCTGCGGTAAAGTCATGAAATGGGTTTGTTGATCCGAGCGCTGTTGATCTGGTTGTTGGTGCTGGCGGTTCCCGCGCAGGGTGCTGCGGTCGCGACCATGGCGTTTTGCGGGCCCAATCACCACGGCGGCGGTGCAGCAGCCCAGGTGCAACCGGCTGCAGCGGCCAGCCACGCACATCACGACCGTGTCGTCGCGTCCGAGCACGATCATCCCCAAGCCAGGGCTGTCGCGGGCGAAGACGAATCTGCCACATCTGCTTCCACGGATTCGGTTGCTTCTGCCAAGGTCAGTCATGCCAGCAAGCACAAGTGCAGTGCCTGCGCTTCTTGCTGCTCGGTTGGCGCGATCCTGAGTTCAATGTTGGCGGTGCCGGCACCCGTTTTCACCCCCACGGTGTTCTCCATCGTGGTGCCCGGCGTCGACACGTTTGCCGCTGACGGCCCCGACCGCCCGCCACGAAGCGTTCTCGTCTAGCTGGCGGGCTCGCCGCGTGCGCTGACACGCGCCTTCTCGCCAGGTCCTGTCTCTCCCTTGCTGCGCATGCAGCACCGGAGCTTCCAGACTTTGACGCGAGGACATCATGGTCCATTCCACTTCCATTTCTGTTCCTGCAGGGCACAGGCGCCGCCGCACACCCTGTGCAGTGCGATCCGCCCTGCTGACGGCCTCTTTGCTCGCCACGCTGGCAGCACAGGCCCAACCGGCAGCAAAGGCCGCCAGGCCCGATCCACTGGATCCCAAAGCCAGTGTGCCCGCGCTGAACTACGAATCGTCGTTCTCCCAGTACCGACGGCTGGGCGACGAAAAGCCTGTTTCCTGGCGCGATGCGAACGACACCGTCACCCGCATCGGTGGCTGGCGTGTCTATGCGCGCGAGGCACAGCAACCCGACCCGGCGCCTGCCGCAAAGCCTGGGGATGCAGCGCCTGCCACCAAGCCGGTGGATGCCGCCCCTGCGGCAAAGCCCAACGACCCGGCCAAGCCCATGCCCATGCCCATGCCCATGCCCATGCCCATGCCCATGCCCATGCCCATGCCCATGCCCGCCGGGCATGGCGGCCACAAGATGCCATGAAGGCCAACGTCATGACCCTCGACATGAACAGCAGTGCAAGCCCGCTGCACCCCAAGCCGGCCCAGGCTCCGTCCGCAGCCCGTTCGCTGCGCCTGCTGGCCGTGCTGGCCAGCGCTGCCGTGCTGGGCGGTTGCGCCTCGTTCAGCCCCGATGGTGGCTTCGCAGCGGTGGAGAAGGCCGCCAAGGACCGCCTGGGCAAGGACGTGCAATGGGCCCGCTCTGACGCCGACCAGGACAGCATCGCCAAGCGAGTCAGCGAGCTGCTGTCCAAGCCGCTGACCGTGGACGATGCCGTGCAGGTGGCCTTGCTGAACAACCGCGGCCTGCAGGCCACCTTCCAGGACCTCGGCATCAGCGAAGCCGAGGTCGTGCAGGCCGGGCGCTTGCCCAATCCGGGCTTCAGCTTCGGGCGAAACAGCCGGGGCGACGAGCGAGAGATCGAGCGCGGCCTGCACTTCAACATCGCACGCCTGATCGCCATGCCTTTCATCGGCCAGATGGAAGCAAGGCGCTTCGAGCAGACCAAGGGCATGGTCGCGATGAGCGTTCTCTCGCTCGCGGCTGACACGCGCAAGGCGTACTACAACGCCCTGGCCGCCGAAGAAACCGTGCGCTACATGCGGCAGGTCAAGCAAGCCGCCGACGCCAGCGCCGAACTGGCGCGCCGCATGGAACAGGTGGGCAACTTCAACAAGCTGCAGCGGGCCCGCGAGCAGGTCTTCTATGCCGATGCTTCGCTGAACCTGGCTCGGGCCGAACAGGCCCAGCGCGCCAGCCGCGAGCGCTTGACGCGCCTGCTCGGTGCATGGGGCCCGCAGACGCAGTTCACGCTGCCCGAGCGCCTGCCCGACCTGCCCAAGGACGTGATGGACCTGCCGGACATCGAGCGCGTGGCGATGGCCCAGCGTCTGGATGTGCAGGGCGCCAAACTGGCCGCCGAGCAGACGGCCCGCAACCTGGGCCTGACGCGCACCACGCGCTTCGTCAACGTGCTTGAACTCGGTCTGATGCGCAACAGCTCGAACGAAGCGCCAACGCAACGTGGCTGGGAAATCGGCTTCGAGTTGCCGCTCTTCGACTGGGGCGGTGCGCGCGTCGCACGTGCTGAGGCCGTGTACATGCAGACCGTTCACCGCGCGGCCGAGACCGCCGTCAACGCGCGGTCCGAAGTGCGCGAGGCCTACACCGGCTACCGCTCGGCCTACGACATCGCACGACACGAGCGTGACGAGGTGGTGCCCCTGAACCAGCGTATCGCTGAAGAAAACGTGCTTCGCTACAACGGCATGTTGATTGGCGTGTTTGAACTGCTGGCCGACGCGCGGACGCAAATCGCCAGCGTCAACGGCGCCATCCAGGCGCTGCGCGACTTCTGGATCGCGCAGGCCGACCTGGACATGGCGCTGATCGGCAAACCCAGCCTCGGGTCATCCACAGGTGCAGCAGCCGGCCCCGCCATGGCGACCGAAGCCGCCGGCGCAGGACATTGAACATGAAGGACTCTCATATGCTTTCCCGACGCAAGATGCTCGGTGGTGCCGGCGCCATCACGGCCGCCGCCGCTGCCGCCTCGGTCAGCAAGGTGGCCATGGCCGCCCTGCCAGAGCCGGTCATGCAGACCAAGCCCGACACCATGCCGCCGCTGGTGCCCAACACCGGCCGCCCCTACAACCCCGTCGTCACGCTCAACGGCTGGACCCTGCCCTGGCGCATGAACAACGGCGTCAAGGAGTTCCACCTCGTGGCCGAACCCGTGGTGCGCGAAATGACGGCCGGCTTCAAGGCGCACCTGTGGGGCTACAACGGCCAGAGCCCGGGGCCGACCATCGAGGTGGTGGAAGGCGACCGCGTGCGCATCTTCGTCACCAACAAGCTTGGCGAGCTGACCAGCATCCACTGGCACGGCCAGCGTTTGCCTAACGGCATGGATGGTGTGACGGGCTTGAACCAGCCCGGCATCCCGCCGGGCAAGACCTACGTCTATGAGTTCGTCGCCCGCCGGCCCGGCACCTTCATGTACCACCCGCATGCCGACGAGATGGTGCAGATGGCGATGGGGATGATGGGCTTCTGGATCACGCACCCCAAGAACAAACATCCGCTGATCGACGACGTGGACCGCGACTTTGTCTTCCTGCTCAACGCCTACGACATCGATCCCGGCGCCTACACGCCCAAGATCATGACGATGCTGGACTTCAACCTGTGGAGCTGGAACAGCCGCATTTTCCCGGGCATCGACCCACTGGTGGTTCGAAAGAACGACAAGGTGCGCATCCGCATCGGCAACCTGACGATGACGAACCACCCGATCCACCTGCACGGGCACGAGTTCCTGGTGACGGGTAC